>JBOGKJ010000113.1:0-4703 GCA_050745565.1 Terriglobales bacterium
CGACCGCCGCGCAGCACCACCACGACGACCAGTTTCGGGGTCGGGTTGCCGAGGTAGGAGGCGAACAGCCCGTAGCGGGTGCCATCACGGCTGCAGGTGCCGGTCTTGCCCAGAATGGCCTCATCGCGCAGGTGCGCCAATTTTGCGGTGCCATACTGCACCGCGGCCATCATGCCGTCCTTAACTTCGGGCGTTAGCGCCGCGATGGGCAGCTCGCGCTTTACGCGCGGCACGAAATCCCGGACCTGCGCGGGCGAGGTCGGGTGCTGCAGGTAATAGAGCGTGCCGCCGTTGGCAATGGCGGTGACGATCGCCGCCAACTGCAGCGGCGAGATGTGCACGCCCTCGCCATAGCTGCTGAGCTTGGCCACGCCGCCCGGGCCGGGCTCATCCGGCACCAGGCCGGGGTCTTCACCGGGAATGTCCCAGCCGGCGCGCGTGCCCAGGCCCATTTCGCGATCGAAGCCGGCCACGGTGGCAAACCCCATCTTGTCGCCCAATGCCTCGAAATAGGCGTTGATCGAGTACGCCAGCGCCTCGGTCATGTTCACTGAAAAGTGAGCCGCAACCTGGATGGGCGTGTTTTCGGTGACCACCTGGTGGCGGAGCGCCGCCAGCGCCACCGCCATTTTCGTGGTCGAGCAGGGCTGGTAATCCGCCGACACCGCCAGCCCCTGGTTCACCATCGCCAGAATGCGGCCGCTGTTGGGGTCCACCACCACCGCCGTGCCGTTCAGGTCGCCGATCGCCTTCAGGGCGGCGGCGCGGATTACCGGATCCTCGCCCGCCGTGATGTCATTGTCGCCGAGGCCCTGCGCCGTGGGGCGTGCCGTCCAGGTCTGACCGCCGCGCGAGGCCCGAACGACGCGACGGCGCGATTGCGCCGCCAGCGGCATCCGCACCACCAGCGCGGCAAGGATCGCCGCCGGGGCCAACATTAAGGCACGTTTCAGATGGTACATGGCGAAGGCGCGGTAGGGAATCTTCCACGATTGTAGCTGGATGGCCGCCGCGCGCAAGCGGAAAATCCCCCGGCAGGTTAACCCAACCGGCACGGAGCGGGCCGCGCCGGGGCCGGTCGAGCCGGCGGTGGAGTAAAATGAAACTGCATCACCGTCGCGGCTGCCGCCGCGGCTACGCGCCTGTAGCTCAGCTTGGATAGAGCGTTCGCCTCCGAAGCGAGAGGTCGTAGGTTCAAATCCTACCAGGCGCACCACCGGATCCTCTTCCCTGTGCCCACCCCCATCGCGCTCACCGGCATCAAGCCCAGCGGCTCGCCCCATATCGGCAACTATTTGGGCATGATTCGGCCGGCGCTCACGCTCACCGAGCGCTACCGCGGCCTCTACTTTATCGCCGACTACCACGCCCTAACCACCCTGCACGATGGCAGCCAATTGCGCCAGTACACGCGGGAAATCGCCGCCACGTGGCTGGCATTGGGTTTGGACCTGGAGCGCGCGCTGCTGTACCGCCAATCGGATGTCCCCGAGGTCATGGAGCTGGCCTGGATTCTTAGTTGCTTCACAGCCAAGGGTTTGTTGGACCGCGCCCATGCTTTTAAGGACGCCACCGCGCAAAATCGGGAAATCAGCGCCGGGCTTTATACCTACCCGGTGCTGATGGCGGCCGATATCCTGGCCTTTGGGGCGGGGGTGGTGCCGGTGGGGCGCGATCAAAAGCAGCACCTGGAAATGTGCCGCGACATCGCCGTGCGCTTCAACCACACTTACGGCGATCTGCTGGTGATTCCGGAGGCACTGATCCAGGAGGCGGTCGAGACCATTCCCGGCCTCGACGGCCGCAAGATGAGCAAGAGTTACGACAACACCATCCCGCTGTTTCTGGCGCCGCAGCCGCTGCGCAAACTGGTGATGCGCATCCAGACCGACTCCACCCCGGTGGCCGAGCCGAAAACACCGGAGACCGCCGCCGTGTTCCAGCTTTACAAACTGCTGGCGCCGGCGGCGAAAGCCGAGGCGTTGGGGGCGCGGCTGCGGGCCGGCGGCACCGGCTGGGCTACGGCCAAGGAGGCGCTGTTTGAGGCGCTGGAAGAGGCGTTGGGGGCGGCGCGGGCGCGCTACGAGGCCCTGCTGCGGGACGGTGCGGCGGTGGATGCGGTGTTGGCGACGGGGGCCGAACAGGCGCGCCGGCTGGCGCAGCCGCGGCTGGAGCGCATCCGGCGCGCGGTGGGCGTGCGCTGAGAAATCAGCGATTAGCGATTAGCCATTAGCCGTTAGCCATTAGCGCTGCGGCTGCGGCGGTGGGAGGCGGTGCGGCGTGGCGGGCGCCCTTGGCGGAGTGGCTGGTTGGCGTCCGCGCGGCCTCTACCGCGGCGGGCGCAGCCACGCGTGTCGGGGGAGGAGTCGCTCCCCGCGGCACTCTCGGCGGCGGAGCCGACGAGTGAAGCCGCCGTCCAATAACATCAAGCGAAGGGCGGGGTGGGGCAGGGGCCCCGCACCGCCCTTCGCCGGGATAAGCGGGTGTCGTGGCGCAGCCACGACAGGCCCCGCGCCAGAAAACCTACAGGCGGCGATAGGGCTTGGCGCCCGCGGCGGGCCCCGGCCGCGGCGCGGAGAGCGAGCGCACCACGACGTGTCGGTCGCGGCCGACGCCCTCGCTGTCACTCGACAGCCCGGCTTCGCCCTGGAGCGCGAGATGCACGATGCGGCGGTCGCGCGAGTTCATGGGCGTGAACGCGTAGGGGATGCCGGTGTGGCGCACCCGTCCGGCCGCCATCGCCGCCAGCGTGCGCAATTCCTCGAGCCGCAGTTGGCGATGTCCCTGGCAGTCAAACACCAGGCGGTGATGGTCGTCGGGGCCGAGCCGGAGCAGCTCGTAGGCGAGGTGCTCGAAGGCGCGCAGCAGCTCGCCGTCATTGGCGAGCAGCAGCCCGGAATCGGGGCCGGTGAAATCCACCAGCAGGCCGGGTTCGTCGCCGGGCTCATCGCCCGGCGCCTGGGCCAGCCGGTAGCTCAACTGAAACGGGCCCTCGCGCAGCAGCGTGTCCAGGTAGGGACGCAGCGCGGGGCTCACGCGGGCTTCTAGATCGTCTGCCATGGCTCGCTCGCTTTGGGCCTCACCGTTTCGGAGTGACGGCCTTGGTCTCGATCACCTGTTTTTTGCCTTTGCTCTCGCGCTCGCGCGCCTTTTCCGTGGCCGCCACCTCGGCCGCGGCCCGGTCGTTGTAGGTGCGGTTGGCCACCCACTGCTGGCCGCCGCTGACGATGTTGTAGCCCAGATAGTATAAATTGACCCCGGCCGGCATGTAGAAAAAGAACCACCCGGTCACGATCGGCATCATCCAGCGCATCATCTTGGTCTGGCGCGGGTCCTGGCCGGGCATGGTGGGCATCAGGGCAAAGCTGAAAAAGGTAGAGACCATCACCAGAACCGGCAGCACGAAATACGGGTCCTTGGCCGAGAGGTCGTGGATGTAGCTCAGCCAGGGCGCGTGCCGCAACTCGATCGAGTACTCGAGCACGTCGTAGAAGGCGTAGATCAGCGGCAGGATGATCAGCATCGGCAGGCACCCGCCCAGCGGGTTGACGCCGTGCTCGCCGTAGACCTTCATGATCTCCTGCTGTACTTCCTGGCGGCGCGGGTCGCGCATCCCGTACTTCTTCATCTTCGCGTTGAGCGAGTTGATGCGGGGCTGCAGCGCCATCATCTTGGCCTGGCTTTTCTGCGCCTTCATCTTCAGCGGGAAGCCCGCCATCGTGATCACGAAGGTGAGAAACAGAATCGCCCAGCCGTAGTTGGGGATCCAGTGCACATAGGTCCAGTTCATCCACAAAAACAGGGGATAGGCGATGAAACTAAACCACCCGAAGTTGACCAGGCCGCGCAGCGCCGGATCGACGCTTTCGAGCAGCGAGACCTGCTTGGGGCCCACAAACAACCGCACATCGAGTTGATCGCCGGTCGAGACGGCAAAACCCACCGTGTCCACCGGCTTGTTGGTGACGACGTGGCCGGTGGCATCCACCAGCCGGGGCTCGTAGCTGTTCTTGATGTCGGTGACGGTCAACGGCGGCGGGGCCGCGCCCACGGGGGCGGCGGGCAGGATGGCCACGGCGAAGAACTGGTCCTGGAGGCCGGCGAAGGCCATGGCGCCCTGTTGCACCGCTCCGCCGTGGACGTTTTTAGCCTTGATCGTCGTGACGCTGGTGCCGGACTGCTGGAACAGGCTCTGGGTGGAGAAATCGCCTGGCATGGCGCGGTCCCCGAAGCCACCCGGCCAGGCCAGCGCCACCGGCAGTGGGGCGCCGTTGCGGGTGACCTGCGCGCGCACCTGGGGCACGTAGCCGCCATCGAAGGTGAGCGTCTTGGTGGCCGCCAGGGTGCCGTCCGACCAGGTGAAGGTGATGGTCTGGGTCGCCCCGCTGGCGGTCTGCTTCACCTGGTAGAGCGCATCGTCGAGTTGGCGGCTGATGGCGCTGTCGCTGGTCCAGAACGCCAGCGGGTAGCCGAACTTGGAGGAGAAGGTGGGGTCCACCAGGTCCAGCGGCTGGTTGGCGTCATCCTGATACTTGGACAGCACCCAACTATGGGCGACCGCGCCGCGGTTGCTGAAGACGACGCGGAAGGCCGGGGTGGTGACCGTCACCAACTGCTCGCGCGGGGCGGCGACGGCGGCGGCGGGCGGGGCGGCGGCGGCTTTGCGCTTGGTCGGCGCCGGTTGCGGGGCGGCCGCCGGCGAG
>JBOGKJ010000114.1:0-9900 GCA_050745565.1 Terriglobales bacterium
AATCCTCGTCGGCGATGACGCTGCCGAATCGTATGATGCCCACCTGATCTTCAACAATGAGCACGTAATCGAGCGCGTACTCTACGCCGGCATCGACCTGAGTCATCCCTTCGAAGTCAGCCACTTCCACTACAGCGATATCAATTAACCCGGTTTGGCGCAACCGCCGCCGGCGCTGTTTCGGGTCCGCGCGTCCGCGGGGCCTTATCGCCGGCAGCCGGGCTTGACGGACGCCGCCTCGGCCGCTTGCCGCACTCGCCAAGGGCGGATGCGTCGCCGGCGGCGGTACGAGCAGCGTGCCCTCGGCCACGTCTGGCGCCCCACCTCGAGCGCCTGCGCGCGCTCCGCCGCGTCATGCTCGGCGCGCGTATCGCCTAGAAGCGCCTCGCGGCATACCGGGATCGCCATGGCGGCGATGGGGTGGCTCGGCCGTGGCGCGCAGGGCGCAGCGTACCAATTGGCGGGCTGCGCGTTCGCCATCTCCCGCGGTCCAGGGGCCGACCAAGGGTTCCTTCCCTTCCCCCGTCTCAGCCTGACTCCGCATCAGGATCAGCTGGCCCGCACTCGACGGGTTCGATCCCACGCCGCTCGCAGCCGTGCGACGCCAATCGACGCGTGCCCCTTCAACGGCGGCGCCCGCCAGGCGTCGCCAGCGCCGCATAAATTTTCGCGACTATTGCGTTCTTCTCGGCCGCGTCAAGCGACGGGTCACCGCGGACGCGGGCCGCCAAACGAGCGCAGAACGCACCCCCGGCCCGGTCGTCGGCGCCCAAAGTGAAGGCACTCAGAATCCCCGCGCACTGTCGCGCAGCCGCGCGGCTCCCAAAATCATCCGCTTCGATCGCTTCGCGTGGGCCATGCTCGGCCCTCTTCTCCAGCATTTCGGCGTAGGCGCGAAAGAAGGTCGGGAACGTCGTGTTGGATTTCGCGAAGTCGTCGTCCCTCACAATGTAGAGATCGGGAACGCCCCACGCCATGTCGTCCGGGAGCGCCTCGAAGACGGGCATCACGCGGCCCCCGGCTCCTCGCAGATGTAACTTCTGAAAACCGACGCCTTCAAGCCGGGCGATCAGGGCCAGCCCGCCGCCGGAGAACCGCAGCATGTAAAGACTGCAAGCCTTACCACCGGACTGCACCCCAGTCAGGGCCAGGAACCCGGAGCGTGTCGGCAGGACCGTGTCCAGAGATTTAAGCGGATAACGCAGCATCGCAGTCCCAGGAGCGGACCATGACGCTGAAACTGGGCTTCCTGGCGCGCTCACCGCCACGCCGACTGTTCCGTGCTGCAGCCGCCCAATGCAGTTATAAAACTCCACACTGCCGCTGTTTGTGGCGACCTCCTGTTCGACCCTAAGGCGATAACCGCGCGGGCAGGACTGCGAAACTGAAAGCTCGGAGAGGAGCCCGAGGACCAGGGCCGCGCCTAACATCTTCCCGGTCACTGGGCGAATTTCCAAAGCGTTGTCGCGTTCGGCGTTGCCCCCAACTGGGTATAAAGCGCGTCGGACATGCACCCGCCCGGGTAGGGGCTGTTGTCGGCACCCGAATCCGAGTACAACCAGTACGGGTTCGAACACGTGTGTGGACCGCAGTCCTCGATCGGCGCCTCCTTAAGGCCTGACCAGCCGCCTCCGGTCTGGGCCTCGATATAGACGTTCGACTTGCCGCAGAGGCCACCCGGGAGCGCTACGAACGGGGTTGGCGAGGCGAAGCCGTTGGTGCAGGACGTCTGGCAGTAATACGAGCCAGCATTCGGGCAGGATACAAACCCGGGATTTTTCCAGTCTTCCTGGTCCATTACGACTTCCCAGTAGAGCCAGACTGTAGAACTGGGGCCGCCTCCGATTGTTGCTCGCCGCTGCGAGCTCGGGGCGCCCGACGTGCCGGACGCAGTTGTCAGCGTGATCGGGTCCGAAATCGCCGCCCCGGAAGAGAACGTCACGGTCATGGGCCCTGACTCGCCCGACGTGTAGCCGCCGGACATTGAGAATGAGTAGGTGCCAGAAAATGATGAATCGACGTCTCCATTGCCGTCTTTCGCCTGCATTGAAAACGAGAATGGGCTACCCGCGACGACCCCGGTTCCGTCGTTCGGGACGTAGTCGCTCGCGAGGCTAATGCTCAGAGTGTCGGCCGTGACCTGCCCGGTTCCCTGGAGATCGCCGATTGGACAGCCACAACTGCAGTCCTCGCCCATATAAGGGGTGGGATATCGGCCTCGGGAATATCGGCGTAGAAGGTGTCATCCCCGTCTTCCAGCGCCGTCAACTGCGCCTCGTCGCTAAGAAATCCGTCAAAGCTAGCACCCGTTGCGCCCCAGGTCGCGTCGGTGGTGCAGTCGTCATTACCGCCGCTTACATCCTCGACGGTCATGTAGGCTAAAAATTGGCCCTGATCGAATACGTCGTCGCTGCCGTCAATGTACACCTCCGGGCAGCTATAGCCGCAGCAGGCGCTGCAGATGTAGCAGCAGGTTGCCGTTGTCACATTGAAGACCGCCGCGCTCACCACGATGTTGTTCAGCCGCAACAGGCCGCTCGCGGGCGCCATGGGCAGGCCATGCTCGTCCATCGTCCCATCCCGCACCGGCATCAGCATGGCGCTGCCCGTGAGCGCCGCGGCGGGAAAGCCGTTCCCGTTCGCTTCCTGCGGCGCCACCATCGCCAGCTCCGCCACGTCCACCGTGGTGGAGCCTCCCGGATTCAGCGTCACCGGCAGCATGTAGGAGCTCTTGCCGTCGGCCGAGGTGAAGGTCAGGTCCATCGTCTGCTGCCACAGGTCCTGGTTCCACAGCGTGATCATGGTGTCGTCGCCCGATGCCAGGCTCCACATCGGAATCAGCTGGCCCGCGCTTGGCCCTTCACGCTGGGACGCCACGGTGAACACGTAGGTTCCCTCTGATCCACGCTGCCGGTCGAGACGGGCGCGCCTGGTCTCAGCGGGGCCTCGGCGCCGTCCGGGCGAGCCAATTTATTACCTCCTGCCGGTGATGCATGAAGGAGTCATATTCGCTGATCTCGCCCCCGTACAAGGCGACGAGGCCCTGTACCGCAGCGTTCTGTTCGGCGGGCGTGCCGTCGAGGCCCTCACCGGGCCGTGACTATCAAACTAGCGATGTTCGACGCCAGGACTGAGCGTAGTAGTGGCCCATATTTTAACGTGACCCGGACCAGGTAGCGCCCTGGTATCGTGACGTCGTAATACTCCGTGATCGTGACTTCAGAGCGCAGAATCTGACCCGGCCCCAGCGTAGGCCCGGGAGCCGGCCTGGCGCGCGAATAGCCGGGGCGCGGCCGCAAGCCCGGCCAGCGCGCCAACGAACATCCTGCGGCTTAGTTCGCGAGTCATTTACCCGCGATTATCTGCCCGCTCGCTCTCCGGTCAAGACCTCACTTTGGCGCAAATAGTGACGTTTTGGTGCAAAAGGGCGCTCAAGCGCTGGCGGCGCTGGAAATGAGCGAGCGCGGCGGGCGACGCAAAGCCGAGCTCGTAGGCAATCGTCTTTTGACTCAACGGCGGATGGGCCGCGCGCAGACGGGCAATGGCGGAAACCGTGGCGCCACGCTGCAGGCGGCGGAAGCTGGCGCCTTGGCCCGCCAGCGCCCGTTCGACCGTGTGCCGCTCGACCTCGAGCTCGCGCGCGAGTTCATCGAGGGTCGGGCGCGGCGCCGTCGCGAGCCGCCGGACGACACGCGGCGGTCATATCCCACGGGCGTGCGCTCCCGTTCGGGCCCTGGTGGGGGCGGTCGGGAGAGAGAGAGAGAGCAAGCAGCGGGCCGTTCTGCCCGCGGACGCCTCAGGTTCAGACGTGAACCGGGGAACCATATCTTGCCCCGGAATCTTGCCTCCTGACTGCCTCCATGTCAAGCGCAGTCTAACTGCTTTCTCACGCCATTACCAAAATAGAACGTTCAGCACGACGAACACCGCCAGCACGATCACGCCCCAGAACCAGGGCCGCTGCCACAGCTTCACGGCGGCGTCGTCCGGAATGTCCGTGCAGCCGTACACCAGTCCGACCAGTTCGGCCTCGGGCTTGGGGCGCGTGGCCCAACTCACCGCGATCGTCACGACCACGCAAATCACCCAGGACCAGAGTCCGCGGTACATGTTTTCCGCCATGTCGCGCGCATGGGAAGACAGCGCGACATATCGCAGTGCCGCGGGATTGATCCGCACCCAGAGCCACATGCCGATGCTCGAGACCATGCCGGCCAGCAGTCCCCAGAAGCCGCCGGCGGCGGTGCAGCGCTTCCACAACATGCCCAGGATGACGGTGCCGAACAGCGGCGCGATGAAGAAGCTGAACAGCGCCTGGACATAATCCATGATGCTGAGGAAGTCCATGACGAAGTAGGCGGTGCCGATGCTGATCAGCACGCCGACCAACGTGCTCCAGCGGCCCATGGCGACGCAGCGGGCGTCGCTGGCGTCCCGGTGGATGAGCGCCCGGTAGAGATCGTAGGTCCACACCGTGGAGAACGCGCTCACGTTGCCCGCCATGCCCGACATGAAGCCGGCGATGAGCGCGGTGATGCCGAGCCCCAGCAGGCCTGGTCCGTAATAGCGGGCGAGCAGCAGCGGTAGAACTTCGTTGTAGCTATGGCCGCCGGTGGCGGCGGCGACGGTGGCGCCGGTCAGCTTGAATGGCAGCACGACCAGGCCCAACAGGCCGGGCAGGATGACGATGAACGGCACCAGCATCTTGAAGCCGGCGCCGATAATGGGGGCGAGTTTGGCGGAGCGCAGATCCTTGGCGGCCAGCACGCGCTGGACCACCAGAAAATCGGTGGTCCAGTAGCCGAAGGAGATGACAAAACCGAGGCCAAAGACGATGCCGGTCCAGTGCACGCCCATGGGATTGTCGCTGAAACTTCCCAGCGTGCTCCACAGGTGGGTATAGCTGGGCGCGGCGTTGCGGGCGATTTGCGCCTTCAAGTTGCTCCAGCCGCCGACTTCGATTAAACCCAGGATGGGGACCAGCAGCGCCCCCGCCCAAATCAGCACGAACTGCAGCACCTCGTTGAAGATGGCGGAGCGCAGGCCGCCCAGAGCCACATAGATGGCGACGGTGGCAGCCGAGATCCAAATGCTGAAATGGATATTCCATCCCAGCACGACCTTCATCACCAGCGCCATGGCGTACATGTTGATGCCCGACATCAGCACCGTCATCACGGCAAACGAGACCGCCGCCAGCGCGCGGCTGGATTCGCCGAAGCGCAGCTTGAGATAGCCGGGCACGGAGTGCGTCTTGCTGATGTAATAGAACGGCATCATGACCAGGCCCAGGAAGACCATGGCCGGGATGGCCCCAATCCAATACCAGTGGGTGGCGAGAATGCCGTACTCGTAGGCGGCGGCCGCCCAACCCATGAGCTCAAGCGCGCCCAGGTTGGCGCTGAGGAAGCTGAGGCCCGCGATCCAGGCGGTCATCTCGCGCCCGGCGAGGAAGAAATCCTCTCCCGTGCGGGAGCGTCCACGCAGCACCAAGCCGATGCCCAGCACCAGGGCGAAGTAGGCCGCGATAATGACGATGTCCACCGGCGCCAGCCGCACCAGCCTGCTGGCCGGCGCCGCCCAGAGGAGAGCCGCAAGCATGGCGCGAATTATAGCAACCCCGGTCGGCTTGCGTCCGACATTGCGCCGCTCCACTGCCAGTCATGGCTGAGCGGCAGCTGGCTGGCGGCGGAGACCTGACTGGGTCAGAAACGTGATACACTCCGCGCAAGCCTAGGCGGCCCACTATGACGAAACCCTCACGCATCGAGCAATGCTGCACCCGCCATGCCACCCTGCTGATCTTGGCCGGCGCCCTCGCCCTGCCCGCGCTGGCGCAGCGCGGGGGCCGCGGCGCCGCGGCGGCGCAGAACCGCGGCCCCCGTCCGATCAACCAGGTGATCCACGCCGATGCCCAGCACCAGACCGGCATCTTCGAGGTCTATCTGCAGAAGGACCCCGCCACCGACGCCGAGCACGTCCTGTTCGCTATTCCGGCGGCGCAGTTGGACCGTGACTTCCTCTGGGTCTCGCTGATCGCCCGCACGCCCTTCGGCGCGGGCTACGGCGGCGACCAGGCGGACCAGTACGTGGTGCGCTGGGAGCAGCACGACGACACCATCATGCTGCGCAAGGTGGACTACCGCATGGTGGCCGACCCCACGCTGCCCATTGCCGGGGCGGTGGCAGCGGCCGACAATAGCGACATCATCATGGCCTTTCCGGTGGCGGCCTGGGGCGACAACCACGAGGCGGTGATCGACGCCACCCGGCTGTTCGACACCGAAGTGCCCGAGTTCAGCCCGCGCAACCGCCTGGGCGCGCGCGGCTTTGACGCCTCGCGCTCCTATCTCGACACCGTGCACGCCTTCCCCGAGAACATCGAGATCGAGGCCACCCAAACCTACACCACGCCGCTGCCCACGCCCGGCGCCGGGCGCGGCACGGCCGGCGGCCGCGGCGGCCGCGGCGCCGTCAACACCGGCCCCAGCGCCACCGTGCGCATGCACTTCAGCATGGTCCAGTTGCCCCAAGTCCCAATGAAGCCGCGCCTGTTCGACGATCGCGTCGGTTACTTCACCGTCTCGCAGCAGGACTTCGGGCGCAACGAGGAGCGCGCCCCCATCCGCACCTACATCACCCGCTGGCGGCTGGAGAAAAAGGTCCCGGGCGCGGCCCTCTCCGACCCAGTCAAACCGCTCGTCTATTACATTGACCCCAACACCCCCGCGCAGTGGCGGCCGTGGGTGAAAAAGGGCATCGAGGACTGGCAGCCGGCGTTCGAGGCCGCCGGCTTCAGCCACGCCATCGTCGCCAAGGACGCCCCCACCGCCGCCGAGGATCCTTACTGGAGCCCGCAGGACATGCGCCACTCCATGATCCGCTGGCTGCCCTCGACCATCGAGAACTCGGTTGGCCCCAACCTCCACGATCCGCGCTCGGGCGAAATCCTCAGCGCCCAGGTGCAGATCTACCAGAACGTGCTGAGCCTGGCGACGGAGTGGTACTTCGTGCAGGTGGGCCCGCTGGACCCGCGCGCCAACCACCTGCCGCTGCCCGAGGACCTCGCCGGGCGGCTGCTGGAGTACGTGGTGGCGCACGAGGTGGGCCACACCCTCGGGTTCCAGCACAACATGAAGTCGAGCTCGCTCTACCCCGCCCGCGACATGCGCAACGCTGCCTGGCTGCACAAGATGGGCGACGTCGCCACGCTGATGGACTACGCCCGCTTCGACTACGTGGCCCAGCCCGAAGACCATGTCGCGCCCGAAGACCTGATCCCGCGCGTCGGTCCCTATGACAAGTGGGCGGTGCATTGGGGCTACGCCCCGATTCCGGACGCGGCCACGCCGGATGCGGAAAAGCCCACGCTCGATACTTGGTCGCGCCAGCAGGACACCACCCCATGGCTGCGCTTCTCCACCGCCAACGCCGATGGCGCCGACCCCGGCGCCAACACCGAAGCGGTAGGCGACCAGGACGCCATCTTCTCGACCGGCATGGGCGTGCGCAATCTGCGCCGCGTGATGGCCATGCTGGTGCCCGCCACCACCTGGCAGAGCGGGCACCGCTACGCCCGCACCTCGGAGGTGTACTCACGCGTGCTGGGGCAGTGGGTGCTCGAAATGAACCACGTGGCCGTCATCGTCGGCGGCGTGGACTCCCAGGACAAGCACACCGGCCAGCACGGCGCCCAATTCACGCCCGAACCCCGGCAACGGCAGCAGGCCGCGGTGGCCTTCCTGAACGCCAACGCCTTCGCCACGCCCACGTTCCTGGTGCCGCCGGCCATCACGCGGCGGTTCGAGCCCGACGGCTCGCTCGAGCTGGTGCTCAGCTCCCAGACCTCGGTGCTGAACCGCCTGCTGCAGGACGCGCGGCTGGAACGGATGGAGGAGTTGCGCGCCGAAGACGGCGCCGCCGCCTACGCCCCGGCCGATTTCCTGAGCGATCTGCGCGGCGGCATCTGGTCCGAGTTGCAGACACCAGTGGTGACGATTGACCCCTACCGCCGCAACCTGCAGGATGCCTACATTGACCTGCTCGGCCGCAAACTGGCCGAGGCCACGCCCGCGATGCGCGAGCCCCAGGCCATGGTGCGGGCCAGCCTGGTGGGGCTCGAAGGCGAAATCCGGACCGCACTGCCGCGGACCCATGACGCCGCCACCCATGCCCATCTCGAGGCCAGCTTGGCGAGCATCGGCACGGCGCTCGACCCCAGGTTCGCCCCAGTGACGGCCGCAGCTGGCGCCGGCCGCGGCGGACGGGGCGGGTTCAGCATTTTCGATGCTCCCACCGACCCGCTCGACTGCTGGCCCGACTATCGCGTCACCATTGGCCACTAGCCCAACTTCCGCAGTTTCAGATTGCTGAGCGGTTTTTTCGACGCACCCGAGCGGTGGAATCCGGGCCCGGTGTGGCGAAGGGCTTTGGTATGTTCGGCGTTTTTGGCGACGGAGGCGTGGTTTAGGCAAAACGCGCGTGTAGTGAAGACCAACCCCCTTGCCAAATGGGCGGCGATCTCTACGATGGCGGTATGTACCTGCGCCGCTGTTATCGCCGCAAGGACGGGAAGCGACACGCCTACTGGGCGCTGGTGGAGTCGTATCGGACGGCGCGCGGTCCGCGCCAGCGAGTGGTGGCGTACCTGGGAGAGATGGATGAGGCGGGCCGGCTGGGCGTGCGGCAGTGTGCGGAGCGGGGGGGATCGGGCTGGCAGAACGAACTGTTCGAGACAACCGAGCCGGAGTGGGTGGAGGTTGACCTGGGCCGGGTGGCGGTGGAACGCAGCCGGGAGTTTGGCGGGCCGTGGCTGGGACTGCAAATCGCGGCGAAGCTGGGGCGGGTGGAGTTCCTGCAGGCGGCGATTCGCAGCGGGCGCGAGGAGGTAGCGTGGCCGGTGATGGGGTTGGTATTGGTTCTGGGCCGGTTGTGCCGGCCGTCGAGCGAGCTGCACCTAGTGGAACATTTTTATGAAGCCAGCGCGCTGACGGAGGTGCTGGGTGTGCCGGCCGGGAAGGTCAACGCGGACCGGCTTTACCGCGCGCTCGACCGGCTGCTGCCGCACAAGGCGGCGCTGGAGAAGGACCTGAAGGAATGCCTGGGCGAGTTGTTCAGGCTGGACTATGATCTGCGGCTGTATGACGTGACCAGCACCTATGTCGAAGGCTTGGCGGCGGCGAATCCGTTGGCGCAGCGAGGGTATTCGCGGGACCACCGGCCGGACTGCAAGCCGGTGAACATCGCGCTGGTGGTCAGCCGCGAAGGCATGCCGTTGGGCTAGGAAGTGTTTGCCGGCAACCGAGCCGACGTCACGACGCTGGAGGAGATCGTGACGGTGATGGAGGCGCGTTACGGCAAGGCGGGCCGGATCTGGGCGCTGGACCGCGGCATGGTCAGCCAAGCCAACATCGAGTTTTTGCGGGGTGGGGGGCGTCGTTACATCGTGGGCACGCCGCGGGGGAGGCTCAAGCGTTTCGGGCGCGAGCTGCTGGAGTCGGACTGGGCGCGGGTGCATGAAGGGTTGGAGGTGCGTCTCCGCCCAGCCGAGGAGGGCGAGGAGGTTTTTATACTTTGCCGCAGCGCCCAACGAGGGGCGAAGGAGCGCGCCATGCATGATCGTTTTGAGAAACGGATTGAAGAAGGCCTGGAAGCGATCGCCGCCAGTTGCGGCAAGCGGCGGCTGGACCCGCTGGCGGTGGCGCAGCGGGTGGGGAGATTGCTGGGTCGGAATACGCGCTCGGCCGCCCTCTTCGAGACGCGTGTTGAAACCGCGGCGGACGGTTCGGCTGCCTTGACGTGGCGGAAAAAGGAACGCTGGCGCGAGTGGGCGCGTTTGAGCGAAGGCTGCTACCTGTTGCGCAGCAACGTCACCGACTGGAGCGCCGAGGATCTTTGGCG
>JBOGKJ010000115.1:0-3390 GCA_050745565.1 Terriglobales bacterium
GCCCGGTGCGGCGCCAGCGGGGCCGCCGAAGCCGCCGCGAGCGGCGGGCGGGTCGGCCTCAATGATGGCGTAGACGATCTGGTCGTTGCCGGGGAAGATGGCGACGCCGATGCGGCCTTTGGCGCCCGTTGGCAGGCCGTGGGTCAGCTCCGTCCAGTGATCGCCGCCGTCAGTGGAGCGGTAGATTCCGCTGCCGGGGCCGCCGCCGTTGAAGCCCCAGCCCTTGCGTTGACGCTGGTACATGGCGGCAAACAGCAGGTTGGGATTGCGCGGGCTCTGGGCGAGGTCGGTGGCGCCGGTGTTGTCGTCCACGTACAACACCTTCTTCCAGGTGGTGCCGCCGTCGGTGGTCTTATAGACGCCGCGCTCGGCGTTCGAGCCCCAGAGGTGGCCCAGCGCCGCCACGTAAACCACGTTGGGGTTGCGCGGGTCCACGATGATCTTGGCGATGTGGCGGCTGTCGGCCAGGCCCATCATTTTCCAGTGCGCGCCGCCGTCGAGCGACTTGTAGATGCCGTCGCCCCAGCTTGAGCTCTGGCGATTGTCCACCTCGCCGGTGCCCACCCAGACCATGGAGGGATTCGAGGGCGCCACCGCGACTGCGCCGATGGAGAGCATCCCGCCCGAATGGTCAAAGACCGGCACCCAGTTGACGCCGCCGCCGTCGCTTTTGAAGACACCGCCGGAGGCGGTGCCAACGTACATGGTCTCGGGCTGGCCGGGCGGATGCGCCACGGCGAAGTCGGCGATGCGCCCGCCGGTGGCGGCCGGGCCGAGGCTGCGCCACGCCAGGCCGGCGACGGCGCTGGCAGGAATCTGCTGGGCGGCGGCCGCTAATCCAAAAATTGCCAGCAATGCGGCGAACACAGGGACGATGCGTTTCATGGTTTCTCCAGTAAATGATTGAGCACGGCGGCCAGTCGCCAGCCGGCGCGGTCGAGTTGGATGGTGATATCCCGATCGGCCTGGCGCACGTAGGCGGCACTCAGGTGGATCGGCGTGGTCTTGCAGCCGGGCGCGATGTGGAGCGGGCCGTAGGCGTCGCGCACGGCGAGCGCGTGGGCCTGCCACACCCACGCGGCTGGCTGTGTGCCGGTGCGGGCATAGCGGCGGCCGAAGCGGCGGTCGAGGGTGGCGGCGTAGGCGGCGGGGCCGCCCTGGGCGAGCAGGGGACGTAGCAGTTGGGTGTCCCAGTCGGCATGCAGGTTGGAAGCACGCCTGGCGCCGGGCAGCCGGGTGCGGACGCAGTTGCCGCCGTTGTCGTCGTCGTCGCTGGCGTGCAGCGGCTGGGTGGCATCGCCGGTCAGATGGATCACGTAGTACAGGGCGGTGGTGCGCTGGGCGGACGGGCCCGGGCCCAACTGGGTCTCGAAGCGCAGCAGGGCCCAGGTGAGGCAATCGTGGTTGCAGTAGCGCGCGTAGTCGGCCGCATCAGGGCGGGCATTGAGAGGCAGTTGCACGAAATGCCAGGGCGCGGTGGCGGCGGTGCGCACCGTGTCCGCCCAACAGGCGGCCTGGTCGAGCGGCATGCCGGCGAGCAGGCGCTCGGCCCGCGCTCGCACCTGCGGACGCAGATGCGCCCAGGCGAGGTAGGCCACGATCTGGTGGCCGGCGCAGCCCCACGCCCACGCCCGCGGCGCTGCGGTCAGCAGCAGCAGCGCGACGAGGGTTCCATGAATGGCAAGGCGGCGCACGTGTATGACTCCGGGTGCCATAATAGCCGGGCAAGCCCCGCCATGGCCACTCTAAACGACCTGCCGACCCCTTGCCTGCTGCTCGACCGCGAGCGCATGGAGCGCAATATCACCCGGTTAAGCCAGCGGATTGCCGGGCTGGGCCCCACGCTGCGGCCGCACTTGAAGACGTGCAAGTCGGTCGAGGTGGCGCGGCGGATGCTGGCCACTCCCGCCGGGCCGGCCACAGTCTCGACGCTGCGCGAGGCCGAGGTGTTTGCCGCCGCTGGGGTGCGCGACATGATCTACGCGGTCGGCATCGCGCCGCAAAAGCTGGCGCGGGTGGAAGCGCTGCGCGCCCAGGGCGTGGACCTGACGGTGATCCTGGACAGCACGGAACAGGCCGAGGCGGTGGCGGTGCATAGCCGCGCCGGAGGGCGGGCGATTCCTGCCCTAATCGAAATTGACACCGATGGCCACCGCGCCGGCGTCGCCCCGAGCGACGCCGAGCGGCTGCGCGCGCTGGCGGCCGAGCTGACGCGCGGTGGCGAGCTGCGCGGCGTGCTGACCCATGCCGGCGCCAGCTACGGCGCCCGGGGCGCGGCTGAGCTCGAGCGCTTCGCGGCGGCCGAGCGCGCCGGCGCGGTCGAGGCCGCGGCGGCGCTGCGGGCGGCCGGCCACGCCTGTCCGGTGGTGAGTGTGGGTTCGACGCCGACAGCGCATTTTGCCCGCTCGCTCGAGGGCGTGACCGAAGTGCGCGCGGGTGTCTACGTGTTTTTCGACCTCATGATGGCCTCGCTCGGCGTCTGCAGGCTCGACGACATTGCCCTGTCGGTGCTCGCCACCGTCATCGGCCACCGCCCCGCCGCCGTTCCCGGGAGTCGCGCCGTTTGGGCTACGGCCAATGTCGGCGCGGCGGGCTGCGAAAGTCCGAACGGCGGTCCGCTCCCGGCAAACGAAGCGGCGCGAGCCGAAGCGGATGCCGTGGCGCAGCCACGGCAGGCCCCGCGCCCGTCAATAGTCGGCGCCGCTATCACCGACGCAGGCTGGATGGCGCTGTCGCGCGACACCGGCTTCAGCCCGCCTACACAGCCCAGCTATGGCCTCGCCTGCAATCTCGCCGGCGCCCCGCTCGCGGACGGCCACATCGCCGAGACCAGCCAGGAGCACGGCGTGATCGCGGCCGCTGCGCCCCGGCTCGCGGTCGGCGACCGGGTGCGCATTCTCCCCCACCACGCCTGCGCCACCGCCGCCCAGTTCGACCGCTACTACGTGCTCGGGCCCGAGGGCGAAGTCGAAGCCGAGTGGCCGCGCTTCGGCGGCTGGTAGGGACCCCCGCAAACTACGGCAGGTTCACAGTTGCTGTCGTTACCCGAACTGAAGCGTGTCGCCGGCCGGCGGCCGGCGCGCGGGTCGGCGACCCGCCCCACATCAGCCCCGCGAGGCTCGCGTCGGCTTGGGCTTGCCGGGCCCCGAGCCGGCGCTCCACAGCCCTTCGAGTGCGGGCACGGCGCAGCGAGCATCTCAGCCGAGCAGGGGCGGGGGCCCGCGCCCGGCAAGGCTACAGCAGCGGTGATTTTGCTCTAATAAAGTTGCGGCTGGCGGTCGGCGAATAGGTCGTTGTACTGGCCGACGGCCTTGCTGCGGGCGGCGGCGAGGTCAATTTCGACCACGGCGGTTTCCTCGCGCTCGCGCGACAGCCGCACCAGGATCTCGC
>JBOGKJ010000116.1:0-1792 GCA_050745565.1 Terriglobales bacterium
TCAAACTCGACGGTAACGTGGCCTGCATGGTCAACGGCGCCGGCCTCGCCATGGCGACCATGGACATCATCCAGTACGCCGGCGGCCAGCCCGCCAACTTCCTCGATGTCGGCGGCGGCGCCACCTCCGAGCAGGTGCGCCATGCCTTCGAGATCCTGCTCAAGGACCCGGCGGTGAAAGCGGTGCTGATCAACATCTTCGGCGGCATCCTGCGCTGCGACACACTGGCCAACGGCGTGGTCGAGGCGGCGCGGGCGGTGCAGTTGAAGCTGCCGCTGGTAATTCGCATGGAAGGCACCAACGTGGAGAAGGGCAGGGAAATCCTGGCCGCCTCCGGCCTCAAGATCACCGTCGCCAGCGACATGCGGGACGCGGCCGCCAAGGTGGTTGCCGCCGCCGGCCAGGCCTGAACCGCCCCTCCTCAGACAAACTCATGTCCATACTTGTGAACCGCGATACACGGCTGCTGGTGCAGGGCATCACTGGACGCGAAGGCAGCTTCCACGCCCGCATGTGCCGCGAGTACGGCACCCAGGTGGTGGCTGGCGTCACCCCCGGCAAGGGCGGCACCACCCACGAAGCCACGCCGGTGTTTGACACCGTGCGCCAGGCCGTGGCCGCCACCGGCGCCAACGTCAGCGTCATCTTCGTGCCGCCGCCGTTTGCCGCCGATGCCATTCTGGAGGCAACCGAGGCCGAGCTGCCGCTGATCGTCTGCATCACAGAAGGCATTCCGGTGCTGGACATGGCTCGCGCCTGGGCTGTGGTGCGCGAATCGCGCTCGCGCCTGATCGGCCCCAACTGCCCCGGCATCATCACCCCCGGGGAGTGCAAGATCGGCATCATGCCCGGCCACATCCACAAGCCCGGCCGCGTGGGCATCGTCAGCCGCAGCGGGACGCTCACCTATGAAGCCGTGCACCAGTTGACGCAGCTTGGCATCGGCCAGTCCACCGCCATCGGCATCGGCGGCGATCCGATCATCGGTACCACGCACCGCGACGCGGTGGAGATGTTCAATCAGGATCCCGCCACCGAGGCCATCGTGCTGATCGGCGAGATCGGCGGCACGGGCGAGGAAGACGCCGCCGCCTACATCCGCGAGCACGTGCGCAAGCCAGTCGTGGGGTTCATCGCCGGCCAGACCGCCCCGCCCGGACGCCGCATGGGCCATGCCGGCGCCATCATCAGCGGCGGCAAAGGCACCGCGGCGGAAAAAATGGCGGCCATGGAGGCGGCGGGCATTCACGTCTGCCGCAGCCCCGCAGAAATTGGAGCAACGCTCAAGAAAAATGTCCACTGAATACACCCTGACCATCGTCAAGCCTGACGGCGTCGCCGCCGGGCTCACCGGCGCCGTCCTGGCGCAGATTGAAAAAGCCGGCTTCCGCATCCTCGGGCTGCGCCGCCTGCAGCTCAGCCGCGCCCAGGCCGAGGCCTTCTACGCCGTGCACCGCGAGCGCGGCTTCTATCAGGACCTGGTGCGGTTCATGACCGAAGGCCCGGTGGTGGCGGCCGCGCTGGAGCGCGACAACGCCGTCAGCGAGTTGCGCCGCCTGATGGGCGCCACCGATCCGGCCAAGGCCGAGCCCGGGACCATCCGCAAGCTCTATGCCACCTCGATTGAACGCAACGTCATCCATGGCTCCGATGCCGCCGAGACCGCGCGCCAAGAACTCGCGTTCTTCTTCGCGCAGTCGGACCTGCTTTAGCCCCGCCGCGCTGGCCGCCGTGCTGACGGCCGCCCTGGCGGCCGCCGCGCCCGCGCCGATGCGGGCGCAGGGTGCGCAGG
>JBOGKJ010000117.1:0-3089 GCA_050745565.1 Terriglobales bacterium
TTGGTGAACTGCAGCGCGGCCGGATATAGCGCGGCGGTCGCCGTCGCGGCCGTTCCGGTGCCAGCCAGCGAGACCGTCTCGGTCAAGCCAGACGCCGTGTCGGTAATCGTCAGGGTTCCGGTGCTGCCGCCCGCCGCGGCCGGCGCGAAGGTCACGACGATGCTGCAGTTGGTGCCGCCGGGCATCGTGGTGCCACAGTTATTGGTCTCGGCAAAGGCGCCGCTGGCCTGGATGGAGATGCCGGTGAGCGGTAGCGCGTTTGAGCCGCTGTCGGTTAGCACCACGGTCTGGCCGGCGCTGGTGGTTCCGGCGGCCTGGGTGGCGAAGGTAAGAGAAGTCGTGCCCACCGTCGGCGCCGCCGGGCTCCCACCCAGCCCGTAGGCCTGAACTTGAGCGACGCTGACATTGTTGTTGATTGAAAAAGAACCAGACTCGAAACCCAGTTGGCTGGGGGTGAAGGTGACATTGACGGTGCAGGTCTGGCCGGTGGTGAGGGTGCCGCAGTTGTTGGTTTCGGTGAAATCGGGGCTGGACCCGGTTGCAGGCGAGATGCCGGAGATGGTGATTGGCGCCAAGCCCGGATTGGTGATGGTCACCGCTACCGGGGTGCTGGAAGTGCCGGCCAACTGCGGCGGGAAATCCGTGCGGCCCGATACCACCGGCGCGCCCACCGCGTTGTTCAACTCCCAGAGACGGCCGGCATCGCAATCGGTGATCCAGAGGTTGCCGCCTGCATCCAGCCGGATGCCGCAAGGGCGAAATTCGGCCTGCACCGCCGGCCCGCCGTCACCGCTCGCGCCGCCTTGGCCGTTGCCGGCCAGGGTGTAAATATCGCCCGTGCTGGCCAGTACTTCACGGACCTTGGCCGCGCCAAGGTCGGCGATGTACAGGTTCCCATTGGCGTCAACCGCGATGCCGTCGGGGTCGGACAGTCCCGCCTCGGTGGCCGGGCCGCCGTCGCCCGAGCCCACGGCGGTGCTCGGCGGGTTGCCGCCGGGATCACCCACGCCGGCCACGGTGGTAATGATGCCGGTCTGCGCGTCCACCCGGCGGACCGTGCCGTCGGCGATAGGATTGCCCTGATAGCCGTAGCCCAGGTTGTGGTCGGTAATGTACAAGTTGCCGCTGTTGTCCACGGCCACCGCTTGCGGGAAATGTAGCTCGGCGTTGGTGGCGAGTCCGCCGTCGCCCGTGGTGCCGGTTGGGTCCCGAGTTCCGTCACCGGCCACGATGGCGACCACATGGGTGATCGCGTCCACACGCTTAACTTCGTTGTTGCCGGTATCGGCAATGTAGAGGTCGCCCTGGGCGTCGAGCGCGATCCCTTCGGGAAAGGCGAGGCCCTGGGCGTAGGTGCTGATAATGCCGGTGGACTGGTCAACCGCGCGGACCACGCCGTTCCCGCTATCCGCGATGAACATTTCGCCGTTGCTATTGGTCATAACGTCTTGCGGATAGGACAGTTGGGCATTAACGGCGGGGCCGCCATCGCCGGTGTAGCCGGGCTGCCCCGTGCCCGCAAACACTGTCTCGGTGCCCTTCCCAAAAGCCAAAATCCTATTACCGCCTGCGTCGGCAGCGAAGCCGTACCCAGTGCCGTCAACCCCGGCGGGCGTGATCATGCTGCTCAGTTCCGGCAGGTTATTCCCGGAGGATTCCTGGGCCGCGACTCCGTCCCCCGCGAGCGGGCTGAGATTGCCGCTGGGATCGAGCTTCAGCACGTAGCTGTTCGAGGCGAGAATCAGGTCGCCGCTGGCGTCCGGCGCAATTCCCTGCAGCGTATCGAATCTGCTGGCTGCGGCCGGGCCGGTGGGGCTGAAACTAGAGCCGCCGCCGGCCATGAGCGTGAGAACAGTGCTGCCAGCGTCAATCTTCCATAGAGCACTAACGGAGTATGTGCTGCCTAAGTACGCGCCGCCAAAATAGACGTTCCCCGTTGCATCCGCGTAGACCCCGCCTCGCATGAAGCCGAAATTGGCGCTTGCTGCGGCCACGCCGGTGGCGGGCGGGGTGGCGCCGCCGCCCGCGATGACAGCGACCAGGCCGGAGGTCAATGTGATCTGGCTGAGGGTGCCTGTTTGGCTACTGACATACAGGTGCCCGACCCCGTCCAGCGCGAGCGCCAGGGGGTGCGGGACAGCGGCCACGGTGCTGATTATCCCGGTCGCCTGCGTGATCTTGCGGATGTATCCGCTGCCAGCGTCATCCGCGAAGTAGAGATTACCGCTTGCGTCCATCGCCAGGCCAACGGGTTGGTTGAGCTCCGCCTGCGTAGCGGGGCCACCGTCGCCGCTGTAACCGGCCACGCCGGTCCCGGCGATGGCGGTGACTACGCCAGTGGAGGCGTTGATCTCGCGCACCTCGTTGCTACCCTGGTCGGTGAAGATGACGTCGCCGGCGCTGTCCACGGCGAGTCCGGTGGCGCCGTTGACGCTGGCCGCCACAGCCGGGCCGCCATTGCCGGGGTCGCCGTACAACTTGGTTCCACAGGCGCCGCCGTTGCCGGCGATGGTGGTGAGAATGCCGCTGGCGAGGTTGACCTTGTAAATGCGTGTACAGTCGCTGATGACGAGGTTGCCCTGCGCGTCGAGGGCCAGCGCCAGGGGATCAAACAATCCGATGCTGCTGGCCGGGACGTTCTGAACGTCGCCGCCGGCGACCAAATCAATGGTCTGCTGCGGCGCCGGCTGCTGGCCGGAGCCGGCGGCAACGAGAAGCAGGGTGGTTAGGCTCAACCCAACAACGGCGGAGATCATTGCGCGAGGCGTGGTGGTCATGGTCAGTTCCAGTCCTGGGCGGCAAAGCGGGTCAGCGGGCTCGGGCCCGGCGGCTAGCCCGCCAAATATATCAGCATCGTTATATTGACTTGAAAGCTATCTCTTCATTGATATATGCGCAAACCCTCCGACTTTTGGGACATGCGCTGACACGCGGGGTTGCAGTGACGGCCAATCCTCAGGCGGCACGGCCGCCCTTCTCTGGGCGCCCTCCCGCTGCCACCTCAGTGCGCCGACGGCGCACCGGGGGCCCCGGCGCTGCCACCCCAGCACGCCGACGGCGCACCGGGGGCCCCGGCGCTGCCACCCCAG
>JBOGKJ010000118.1:0-50811 GCA_050745565.1 Terriglobales bacterium
GGCGCAGGGTGCGCAGGCGCCGCCGCCGCAGCAGGCGGCGCATCTGCCGGTGTCGGGCCTCCAGCCGCAGGCGGGCGCCGTGAATTCGGCCCAGCGTGCCACGCCCGGCGCCGGCGTCAACACGCTCCAGCCCTCCCTCAGTGCCTCCGGCGAGTTTGCCGGTAGCCTGCCCGGCGCCGCCTTCAACGGCCGCCTCTCGCTCGCCGACGCCATCCGCCGCGGCCTCGCCTACAACCTGGGGGCGGCGCAGTGGTCCGATACGGCCCGTCAGGCGGCCGGCGCCGCCCTCACCGCCCGCTCGGCGCTGCTGCCCAACCTCAGCGGCAGCTTCACCGAAAACGTGCAACAGACCGACCTCAAGGCCATGGGCTTCCGCTTCACTCCGGCGCTCAGCGGCATCGGCGCCGGGCTTAGTTTCCCCACCATCGTCGGCCCGTTCAATTACATGCAGCTCCAGGCCTCGCTCGCCCAGAGCCTGCTCGACTTCACCGCCCGCGACAACTATCACGCCAGCCAGGCCACTCTGCGCGCCGACCTGCTCCAATTGCGGGATGCCCGCAGCTTGGTGGTGCTCGGTGTCGGCGGCGCTTACCTGGGCGTTATCGCCGCCCAGGCCCGCCTCGTCTCCGCCCAAGCGCAACTGACCACCGCCAACGCCATCCTCGAGCAGGCGCGGCAGAAGCAGCAGGTCGGCTCCGTCGCCCGCCTCACCGTGGACCAGAACCAGGTCCAGGCTGCCATCCAGCAGCTTCAGCTTTCCAGCCTGCAAAACGACCTCGATAAGCAAAAAATCAACCTTGCGCGCATGATCGGCCTCGCGCCCACCGCCAACTTCCAACTCACCGACGCGATCCCGTTCGCGCCCCCGCCGCCGCTCTCGCTCGCCGCCGCCCTCAGCCGCGCCCTCCAGAACCGCGCCGACCTCCAGGCCGCCGCCGCCCAGGCCGAAGCCGCTCGCGCCGCCCTCGCCGCCGCCCGCGCCGAGCGCCTGCCTTCCGCCAGCGTCGCCGCCGACTATGGCCTCATCGGCACCACGCTCACCGACACCTCGCACGGAATCTTTGCCGTTGCCGGTACCGTCCACATTCCGCTCTGGCAGGGCGGGCGCGTCACCGGCGACCTCCAGCAGGCCCAGGCCGTGCTTGCCCACCGTCAGGCCGAGCAGGCCGATCTGCGCGGCCAGATTAAAGCCCAGGTGCAGGTCGCCTTCCTCGACCTCGCCACCGCCGCCGACCAGGTAAAGGTCGCGCAAAATAACCTCACCGTCGCCAACGAAGCGCTCAGCATGGCCCGCGACCGCTTCCAGGCCGGCGTCTCCAACACCGTCGAGCTCATCCAGGCCCAGCAGCAGGCCGCCGTCGCCGAGCAGGACGTCATCAACAGCACCTACGCCCACAACCTCGCCAAGCTCACCCTCGCCCGCACCCTGGGCGACGCCCCCGCCTCCTGGCCCCAGTTCCTCCCCGTCCGCCATTGACTCCGCTCGCGGGGAGCACGCGGCAAAACGCTACCATTGTTATCAGTGGTCCGTGGAGGGGGGAATGGGCGGCAGCCTGCACGTTCGCAATCTCGACCAGGATTTGATTGCCCGCTTGAAACTGCGCGCAGCGCGCCATGGCCGTTCGGTGGAGGCCGAGCACCGGGAAATTCTCCGCCAGGCGCTCGCCAGCGAGCAGCAACCCGCATTTGATCAGCTTGCGGCCGAGTTGCGCAAGCTGACCAGTCGCCGCAAGCAGACCCCTTCAGAGGTGCTGCTCCGCCAGGGGCGCGACGAGCGGTGACCACCCTCGTCATCGATGCCAGCATCGCACTAAAATGGGTGGTTCAAGAGGATGGCACCGCGGCGGCGGTGTCGCTGCGGCATCCGCCCGGCTGATCGCGCCCGAACTGCTGGTCGTCGAGTGCGCGAGGCTCGCGCCGGCTTGGGCTCGCCGGGCCCCGGGCCGGCACGAGCCCAAGCGGGATGCCCGGCGTAGCCGGGCAGGGGCCCGCGCCCGACAAACGTCCTCTGGAAGAAAGTAAGGCTCCACGAACTCAGCCAGGACGAGGCCCGGTTGGCGGCACGGCTGCTTCAAGCCGCCGACATCGAATATCCGCCCACGCACTCCCTGCTCGAAATGGTGACGAGCATTGCCATTGAACTCGACCACCCGGCTTACGATTGCCTCTACCTTGCGCTGGCCTCCGAGCGCGGCTGCCGCCTGGTCACCGCCGATGAACACTTGCTGCGCAAATTGGACCGGGCGCATCCGCTCAGCCTGCGTGAACGAGGCATCAGCCTCACCCAGGCTGCGGCGCTCCTTGCGTGATGCCGCATCCCACGCAGCATGCGCTGGTTGCGCCTGCTTCGCTCAGCCGGCTCCGCCGCCATTGAAGACGACATGCTCAATTGGGCGGCGACGCTCGCCTTCTACTTTTTGTTCGCGCTGTTCCCGACCGTCCTGCTCGCCGCCTCGCTCCTGTCCGCCTTTCATGCCCAGGGTCTGGTGAATAACCTTGTCGTCGCCCTCACCCGCAACTTGCCCACCCATGCCGCCGACCTGGTCGCAACCCAGCTCAATGGCCTGCTGATCCACCATGTTCCGGGACTGGTCAGCATTGATGTCATCATCCTGGTCTACGCCGCCTCCCAGGGCTTCACCGCGCTGATGGCGGCGCTCAATGCCGCCTACGAAGCCCGCGAAACGCGCGGCTACCTGAAGCGCGTCGGCTTGGCGCTGCTGCTGACCGTCAGCGCCGGCATGCTGCTCGCGATCGCGCTGGGCATCCTGATCTCCGGGCAGCAGCTTCTCACGATCCTCACCGGCCACATCCACCTTGGCTTCGCTGGCAGCCTGCTGTGGCCCGCCATCCGCTGGGCGATCACGCTGGCCTTCATGATCCTGGCGCTTCTACTCCTCTACCGCTTCGCGCCTGACGGCGTGCACACCTCAGTCGGCACGCTGCCGGCGGTGTTGATCGCCCTCGCCGTCTGGATCATCGCCTCGGCTGTGTTGTCGGCCTATATCAACAACTTCGGCAACTATTCTGCCGTTTACGGCTCGCTCGGCGCCGTCATTGGCCTGATGTTGTGGTTCTACGTGCTCGGCATTTCCGTCCTGTTCGGCGCCGAGGTCCACAGCGCCTGGCTCAAGGACCACGGCATCCGGCTGTTATCCTAAGCCATGCCCGTGAAGCGCCGCTACACCGATGCCCAGGCCACCGCCGGCATTGATGCCCTGCTGCCGGAGATCGAAACCTGGCCCAACCAATTTCCCGGCTACGAGATCTCCATCTCCGTGCCCGAGTACACCTCGGTCTGCCCCAAGACCGGCCTGCCCGATTTCGCAGCGCTGAGCATCACCTACGAGCCCCGCGCCCACTGCCTCGAGCTGAAGTCTTTGAAGGAATACCTGCTGGCCTACCGCAACCTGGGTATCTTCTACGAAAACGCCGTCAACCGCATCCTCAACGACATCGTCCGCACCGCCAAGCCGGTCTGGGCCCAGGTCGAGGGCCGCTTCACGCCCCGCGGCGGCATCTCGTCGGTGATTACCGCCAGGTGGCCCAAGAAGAAAGTTAAAAGTTGAGAGTAGAAGGTTGAAGGCCATGCGGGGGTTGCCTTCAGCCTTCAACTTTCAACCCTCAACGTTTTACATCTTGTACTGCCCGGTGTCATCGTCGCCCAGGTTCTCGAGCCAGCGCCGCAGCTCCTCGCTGGAGCCAGGGTCGGCGGCGGCAGCGGCGATCTTGCTGGTCTTGAGCACTTCGTCCTCGACGAAAATCGGGCAATCCAGCCGCAGCGCCAGCGCCAGCGCGTCGCTCGGCCGCGCGTCGAGGGCGATGGTTTCGCCTTCGTGGTCGAGCCAGAGCATGGCGTAGAAGGTGTCGTCGCGCAGCTCGTTGACCACCACCTTGGTGAGCGTGGCGTTGAAGCCCACCAGCACCTGCTTGATCAGGTCGTGGGTGAGTGGACGCGGCGTGGCGACTTTTTCGATTTCGAGCGCAATGGCGTTGGCCTCGTAAATTCCGACCCAGATGGGCAGCACGGCGGTGCCCTCCAGGTTCTTCAGGATCACGATGGGCGTGTTGGTGGAGGCATCCATCATCAACCCGCGGATTTTCATCTCGACTTCCATCGCTGCTTCCATTAGAACACTTGTCGGCCGACCAGGCTGTTGGCGCCAGCCTTTTCAACTTCCACCTGTACGTAACAGCCCGGCTTGAGAGCCGCATCAGGCTTTTGGTCCAGGATGGTGAGCGCCGGCGCCGGCGGCGCGGTGAAATTCACCACGCGGTTGGAGCTCGACCTTCCGGCCCACTGGCCGAGCTTCGGATGATAGCCCTCGACCATGACTTCGAGGCGCTGGCCGACCCAGCTCTGGTTGTCCTCGCGCTGCATCTCCTGCTGGCGCCGCTGCAGGATCATGAGCCGCTCGGTCTTGACCTCGTCGGGGACGCTGTCTTCCCACGTGCCGGCCTCGGTGTGCGGGCGCGGCGAGTACTTGAAGATGAAGGCGCCGCTGTAGCGCACCTCGCCCATGAGCTCGGCGGTTTGCTCAAAGTCGCGGTCGGTTTCACCGGGAAAGCCCACGATGATGTCGGTCGTGAGCGCGAGCGGGCGCGGTGAAGCCTTGATGGCGCCGATGATCTCGAGATAATGCTCGCGGCTATAGCCGCGCTGCATGCGCCGCAGAACGTCGTTCGAGCCTGACTGCACCGGCAGGTGCACGTGGTCGCACAGCACCGGGTTGGCGGCCATGGCGGCGACGATGGCGGGGGTGAAGTCGCGCGGATGCGACGTCGTATAGCGCACGCGCTTGAGCCCCGGCGCCTCGCCCACCGCCGCCAGCAGTTGGGCGAAGTTCATCCCCGCCGGCGACGGATCGCGATAGGAATTCACGTTCTGGCCCAGCAATTGGACCTCGCTATAGCCCAGCGCCGCCAATTCCCGCACTTCGTGGAGCACGCTGGCGCTCGTGCGGCTGCGCTCCTTGCCGCGCGTGTAGGGAACCACGCAGTAGGCGCAGTGCTTGTCGCAGCCCTCGATGATGGTGACGTAGGCGCGGAAGGGATGGTCGCGCCGCGTCAGCTCGGTCTCAAATGCCTCGTCTGCGGCCTCAGCCAGCCCGGTCACCTGCCGTTCGCCCTGCTCGAGGGCGGCGATCAACTGCGGCAGCCGCGGATAGCTCGCCGACCCCGCCACCAGGCTCACATGCGGCGCGCGCTTGAAGATGGCCTCGCCCTCCTGCTGCGCCACGCACCCCAGCACGCCAAACTGCTTGCCCTGCTTCGCGAGCGCCTTGTGGTTGGCCAGGCGGTCGAAGACCTTTTGCGCCGCTTTGTCGCGGATACTGCAGGTGTTGAACAGGATTAGCCCGGCCTCCTGCATGGTCTCGACCGGGGTGTAGCCGAGTGCGATCAGCGTGCCCGCGACCCGCTCGGAGTCGTGAACATTCATCTGGCACCCGAACGTCTCGAGATAAAAGGTCTTCGCTCCCACTGCGCCCAGTATATCGCCTCACGCACGCGCCACCACCACGCGCGCCCAGTTTCCTGCCGCTGGCTGCGCCGTTGTCCCTACAAGAGCGGGAGTCGCGCCGTTTGCACTGCGGGCAAAATCGGCGCGAAGGGCTGCGGAATTCCAACGCGGTGAAAGCGCCAGTGGCAAAACCAGCAGCCTTCCGACCGGCGCCACCTCCCGTGGGGCGAGTCGCTGACCCGCGCGCCGGCCGCCGGCCGGCGCCAAGCGCCAGTTCGGGTGACCACGGCAACCGTGATTCTACCGTAGCGAGAGGCCGCTCGCGCCCCCTTGGCCTCGCCGGGCCCGGCCGGCGCCGCCCTTCGAGTGCGGGCGCGGCGCGGCGAGCGTCTCAGCGAGCAGGGGCAGGGGCCCGCGCCCGTCAATGAGCGGGGCCACTCTATAATGACGGCATCATGCGAACTGGAATGGTCTGGGCCAGGCGATGGGCGCCGCTGGCAGCCCTTGCGTTGGCGCCAATGCTGGCATGGGGTCAATCCCCTGCCTGGCGCCCGGCGCCCGTGCCGCTCCGGACGCGCTGGGCGCGGCTGGTGAATCCGGCGGCGCCGCTGCCCGAGTACCCACGCCCGCAAATGACCCGCGCGCGTTGGCTCAACCTCAACGGACTCTGGCAGTACGCCCTCACCGCCCCCGATGCCCCGCCGCCCACGCAGTACGGCGAGAGCATTCTGGTGCCGTTCTGTTACGAGTCCTCGCTCTCAGGCGTCGGCGCCGCCAGCGTCCCCGACCAGCGCCTTTGGTACCGCCGCACTTTCACCCTGCCCGCCGCCTGGCCCGCGAGCCCAGGCGAGCGCATCGTGCTCCACTTCGGCGCCGTGAACTGGGACAGCTCCGTCTTCCTGAATGGACAGCCGGTCGGCAATCACCGCGGCGGCTACACCGGCTTCAGCTTTGACATTACCGCCCAGCTTCGGCCTGGCGCTAACGAATTGGTCGTATCCGCCTGGAATCCGCTGCGCGCCAACCAGCCCGACGCCCAGGTGCTGGGCAAACAGCGCTTGCATCCGGGGGGCATCTTCTACACCGCCGCCACCGGCATCTGGCAAACCGTCTGGCTGGAGCCCGTGCCCGCCGCACACATCACCGCCCTGCGCCTCACGCCCGATATTGACCGCGGCGTGCTCCGCCTCACCGTCGCATCCACCGCCCCGGCCGCGTACCGCGTCACCGCCCTCGATGGTGGCCACACCGTCGCCGAGGGCGCCAGCTACACCGGCCGCGAGCTCGATTTGCCGATACCCAACCCGCGTCTGTGGTCCGCTGTGGATCCGCATCTCTACACGCTGAAGATCGCGCTTGACGGCAATGGCGACGCCGTCGGCAGCTACTTCGCCATGCGCAAGATCTCGCTTGGCCACGACGCGGCGGGCCATATGCGCATGCTGCTCAATAACCAATTCGTCTTCGAGCTGGGCACGCTCGATCAGGGCTACTGGCCCGCCGGCGTCTACACCGCGCCCACCGACGCCGCCCTCCGCTACGATATCGAGGTCACCAAACAACTCGGCTTCAACCTGATCCGCAAGCATGCCAAGGTCGAGCCCCCGCGCTGGTATTACTGGGCCGACAAGTTGGGCGTCGTGGTGTGGCAAGACATGCCGCAGATGTTCGCGGGACGGCAAGGCGCACTCACCGATGACGCCAAGGCCCAATTCGAGCGTGAATGGAGCGCCGAAATCGCCGAGCTCTACAACCACCCCTCGATCATCGTCTGGACGACCTTCAACGAAGGCTGGGGCCAGCACGACACCGCCGCCATCGTCGCCCTGACCAAGCAACTGGACTCCAGCCGCCTGGTGAACGACGCCAGCGGCTGGACCGACAAAGGCGTCGGCGACATTCAGGATACCCACGCCTATCCCGGCCCTGGCGACAAGCCGCCGGCAGCCGACCGCGCCACCGTGGACGGCGAGTTTGGCGGCGTCACGATGGCCGTCCCGGGCCACCGCTGGACTACGACTCAGGTGAAAGGCTACGGCAAGGTCCTCGACGACTCCAAGCTCGTCACCGGGCGTTATGTGGCGCTGCTGAAGAAGGTGGAGCAGTTGCGCGACCAGGGCCTCAGCGCCGCCGTCTACACCCAGATCACCGACGTCGAGCAGGAGATCAACGGCCTGCTCACCTACGACCGCGCCCTCATCAAGCCCGCCGCCGCCGCCATCCGCGCCATCAACCTCCAGGTCCGCGGCGCACGCCGCGCGGCCGCGCCCCACACTCCTTGACAACTTAGGAGAGTGGTGGCATCCTTCCCCTGAGGCGTTAAGGAGAGGGAGAGGCCCCCATGGACGAACACACCCCGCTGCTCGCCGGCACGCTCGACCTGCTGGTGCTCAAGGCCGTATCGCTCGGCGAGCTGCACGGCTACGGCGTGCTGCTGCGCATCCAGCAGATCTCGCACGGCGCACTGGCGGTCGAGCAGGGGGCGCTCTACCCGGCGCTCTACCGCCTGGTGCGGCGCAAGTGGCTGAAGGCGCGCTGGGGCACCAGCGACAACAACCGCCAGGCGAAGTTCTACTCCCTCACCCCGGCCGGCCGGCGCCGTCTGTTGCAGGAACAGGCCGGCTGGCGGCGGCTGTCGGAGGCCATAGGCGCCGCTCTCGGGGCTCGCGCCGGCCTGGGCGCGCCGGGCCCCGGGCCGGCGCGAGCCCAAGCGGGAAGCGGGGCGAAGCCGCGCAGGGGCCCGCGCGAGACAATCGAGGCCGAGTCATGAAGTCCAACGACCTGAAGCGCGAGATTCAGGACCACCTCGACCGCCGCGCCGCCGAGCTCGAACGCCAGGGCCTGACGCCCGCGGTCGCCCGCCGCCAGGCGCGCCTCGAGTTCGGCAGCGTGGACAATTGCAGCGAGGAGACGCGCGCCGCCGCCGGCTGGCCCCGGCTCGAGTCCTGGTGGCGGGACCTGCGGCTGGGCGCCCGCGCCCTGCGGCGCTCGCCCGGTTTCACCTGCGCCGCGGTCGTCATGCTGGCGCTCGGCATCGGCGCCAACGCCGTGCTTTTCAGCATGGTGGACTGGCTGCTGCTACGTCCGCTGCCGGGCGTCTCCACCCCGGCGCAGTTGGTTTACCTCGAGGACAGCCGCGCCGGCGGCGCCCGGGACAACGGCTTCTCATTCGTCAATCTGGAGGACATCCGCCGGCAGTCCTCGGCTGTTTTCAGCGATGTGGCGGGCGTGAACCCGCTCGCGCGCGACGGCCTCACTGTCGCCGGCGTCACTCGGCCCACCTGGACCAACGATGTCACCGGCAACTTCTTCTCGCTGCTGGGCGTCCACGCCGCCCTCGGTCGCCTGCTGACCCCCGCCGACGCCGCCCGTGGCCCCAACGCCGAACACCGCATCGTCATCGCCTGGTCGCTCTGGCAATCGCGCTTCGGCGGCCGCCATGACGTCATCGGCCAACAGGTCGAGGTGAACGGCCGCCAGATGGAAATCATCGGCGTCGCCCCGCGTGGCTTCCGCGGTGCCATCCCCGTGCTCGAGCCCCAGGCCTATCTGCCGGTCACCGCTTCCGCCGACGCCGCCACGCTCGCCAGCCGTGGGGAACTGACCGACTTGATGCTGGTCGCCCGCTTGCAGCCTGGCGCCGCGCTCGCCTCTGCGCAGCCCATGCTTGCCGGCATCGCCCACCGCCTCGCCCAGGCTTACCCCAAGGACGACCCCTGGACCGGCCTGCGCGCCGTCCATCTCACCGCCGAGCCGCCCGGCGCCGGCGGTTCCGACACTGACCCGCTCCGCCCCATCGCGGCCATCTTTCTAGCCCTCGCCGGCCTCGTGCTGCTGCTCGCCTGCGTAAACCTGGCCAGCTTGCTGCTGGTCCGCGCCGACGCCCGTCGCCGCGAACTCGCCGTCCGCGCCGCGCTCGGCGCCGGCCGCGCCCGCCTCGCGCGCCTGTTGCTGCTCGAGAACGCCTGGGTGGCGCTCGCCGGCGGCCTCGCCGGTCTCGCCCTGGCACTCGCCGGCTGCCGCGCCCTGGACCGCATCCGGTTGGATGCCATCCACATCCAACTGGGCGTCGGCCTCAGTTGGCACGTCCTCGCCTACACCGCGGGCCTCACCTTGTTCACGCTCCTCGCCACCGGCATCGCCCCCGCGTGGCGCGGCAGCCGCGCGCCGCTCAACGCCGTGCTCCAGCAGGGCCGTGGCGCCGGCGGCGGCCGCCAGCGCCTCCGTTCCATGCTCGTCACCGGCGAGCTGGCCGGCACGCTCCTGTTGCTGGTGCTGGCCGGACTGTTCCTGCGCAGCCTCAGCGCCGCCCAAAGTCAGGCGCTGGGCTTCGAGCCCGGCCACGTCCTCAATATGACCCTCGACCCGCACGAGGTCGGCCTGGACCAGGCCGCCGCTCTGCGCTTTTACGACGCTCTGCTGCCGCGCGTGCGCCACCTGCCCGGCGTCACTGCCGCCAGCCTCGCCTGGACCGTCCCCATGGGCACGTTGACCGGCGGCGCGGGCCTCAAGCTTCCGGGACAGCCGACCGCCCCCGGCCAGCCGCCGCCCTCGGCCGGCGAGAATGTTGTCACCTCAGGCTACTTCGCCACCATGGCGATTCCGCTGCTGCGCGGCCGCGACTTCACCGGCGCCGATACCGCCACCAGCCCGCACGTCGCTGTTATCAACCAGGCGATGGCCCGCCGCTTCTGGCCGCACCAAAGCGCACTCGGCCAGACCTTCGCCCTATCCGACGCGCCCAACGTGCCCGTCCAGGTTGTGGGCGTGGCCACCGACAGCCGCACCGGCACGCCTTCAGAAGCGATCGGGTCTTACATCTATCTCGCCCTCGCCCAATACCCGAACCCCAGCCTTGGCGCCGGCAGCTCCAATCTATTGCCCCAGGAAGTGTTGCAAATCCGCACTGCGGGACCTCCCATGGCCATCGCCCCCGAGGTCGCCTCGGTCATCCGCCGCCTCGCCCCCACCATGCCCGTGCTCGATGTCGAGCCCATGTCGGCCCTACTTGACGGCCTGAACGGCCTTGGACTGTTTCGCCTCGGCGCCCTGATTGCCGGCGCCCTGGGCGCGCTGGCGCTGCTGCTGGCCGCCATAGGCGTGTTCGGCGTGGTCGCCTATGCCGCCAGCCAGCGCACGCATGAACTCGGCGTGCGCGCGGCGCTGGGCGCCCGCCGCGGCCAACTGCTGGCGCTGGTGCTGCGCCAGGCGCTGTGGATACTGGCCATCGCCCTGGTGGTGGGCCTCGCACTCGCCGCCGCTGCCGCCCTCGCCATCAACGGACTGCTGGTCGGCGTCAGTGGCCACGACCCGGTCACCTATCTCGCCGCCGCCGCCCTCATGGCCGCCATCACCCTCGCCGCCAGCCTCGTCCCCGCCCTCCGCGCCATGAGGGCCGACCCTCTCGCCGCCCTCCGCTGCGAGTAGCCGGGCGGCGGCCCCGAGGTAACCATCTGCTGACTGACCTGGACGCATAGGCCCGCGCCAAGATTACTGGCCGCCCGCGGCGGCGATGGCGGCCTCGAGCTGTTGCAGGCCGGTCTTGGTCGCGGCATTCAGTTGCTTGAAGACTGCATACTGGGCCGCGGTCGGGCGCGCGTAGTCGAGCGCGATGTCGGTGGCCAGATAGGCCAGGTGGCTGCGCAGCTTGGTCTCGTAGAGCAGGCTACCCTCGCTGGCGGTGATTTTCAACTGCACCAGGTTGGCGATGGTGTCCTCCAGGTTCCGCAGCGCGGCGTCCGTCTGGCCACCCTTCGTCAGCCGGTCGCGCAGTGCGATCGCCTGGTTTAGCTTCTGGTCCAGCCCATTGAGGTCATCGTGGATCTGCAGCGCCAGCGCCAGCCGCGCATCCAGGTCCGATTGCGAGGCGTGGATGCGCGGATCAAGCGCGACCTCGAATTGCTGCTCCATTTTCTGTCCACCATAGTCGAGCGTCACCGTGTAGCTGCCCGGCGTCACCACCGGCCCGGCAACGGTGTCCTCCAGGCCGCCCGCCGCGTCCGGCGGACGAAAGCCAGTGACCTCGGTCGCATCCGGATACTGCAGGTTCCAGACAAAGCCGCCCGTGCCAGGGCTGATGGCCATGGCCTCCGCCTGGCGCTGGGCCGGAGCAGTCTGGGCCGCGCGCGCGGCGGGTTGGGGCGACTGGGGCACTGGAGCCGCGGCAGGCCGGCGGTGGAAATGGAACGTCCGGATCACGTGGCCGCTGCTGTCGCTGAAGATCATCGTCACCGGCATCGAACTGTTGTAGCTCGCCGGAAGATGGAAGAACACCGTAACCCCGAGCGGCGGGTTCTGCCCCGTGGCCCCGCTGCCGCCGTAGCCGCCCGCGCCGTAGGCGTGCGTCAGCCATGCCGTCTCGGGTGCATAAAGCGTGGCGGCGTCGGCCGCCGCTTCCGGCGCCTTGGTCAATTGCTCGAGCAGCGCCAGGTTGTCCAGAATCCAGAACGCCCGGCCGTGCGTGGCGATTACCACCTCGCCCTGCTGGGTATTGACCGCGAGGTCGCGCACCTGCACTGTGGGCAAGTTCAGCTTCAGCGGTTGCCAGCGGCCGCCAGCGTCGAAGCTGACGTAGACGGTCGAGTTGGTGCACAGGAACATCAGGTCCGGCTCGTTGGGGTCCTGGCGGATGGCGAAGGCATAGCTGTCGGCCGGCAGGCCAGCAGTGATCGCCTGCCACGTTTTGCCCATGTCGGTGGTCTTGTATACATAGGGCTGGTTGTCGCCCCACTTGTAGCGCAGCGAGGTGAGGTAAGCCGTGCTTCGGTCGGCGTAGGAGGGCTGGAACGAACTGATCCAGCTCTCGGCCGGCAGCGCCGGCGGATTCACCGCCGTCCAGTGCCCGCCGCCATCGGTCGTCACATGCACCAGGCCGTCGTCCGAGCCCGCCCAGATCACATCGCCATCCCTGGGCGAAACGGCCAAGGCCGAGATGCCGGGATAGATTTCGGCGCCGGATTGGTCGAGATCAATCGGCCCGCCGCTTGGCGCCTCCGTTGCCGGCTGGTTGCGCGTCAGATCGGGGCTGATTTCGCGCCAGGTTTGGCCATAGTCGTCGCTGCGCACCACGGATTGCGCGCCGACCAGCAGCTCCTTGGGGTCGGTGGGCGAAAACAGGATCGGGTGCGTCCACCCCATCCGGTATTTCAACTCGCCCGCCGACGCGCCTTCGAGGTAGTTGGGCCAGGGGCTGATGTCCTGGTACTCGCCCAGCGCCAGGTTGTAGCGCATGAAGATGCTGAAGTAGCCGCTGCCATAGGTAATGTTGGGATCGCCTGGCTGCGGCACCGACCAGGTGCTCTCACCGTAGGCCACGCGCTGCCAGTCGGCGAGCGCGATCGAACCGGGCGCGGCGCTGGGGCCTTCGGTCGAGCCCTCGTCCTGCTGCGCGCCGTAGACGTGGAAGGGGAATTGGTCGTCGAGGTTGACGTGATAGAACTCGCCGGTCGGCTGGTTGCGCTCGTCCGTCCAGGTGCGGCCGCCGTCGGTCGAGACGGTGGCGCCGCCGTCGTTGCCCTCCTCGAGGTTCTGCGTGTCGTCGGGGTTGATCCAGACGATGTGGTTGTCGCCGTGCGGCGTGTGCAACTGCGCGAAGGTCTTGCCGCCGTCGTGCGTCACCCACAACGCATCCACTTCGGGCGTGTAGGCGGTGTTCGGGTCCTTGGGGTCGGCGTAGATGCTCATGTAATAGAACGCCCGCTGCCGCAGCGCCTGGTCGCGGTTCACGCGCGTCCAGGTCGCGCCGGCGTCTTCGGAGCGGAACACCCCGCCCTGCTTGGCCTGGATCATGGCGTAGACCACGCTTGGGTTCGCAGGGCTGACGCTGACGCCCATCCTCCCCAGCACGCCGGCGGGCATTCCTGGGTTGTGGCTGAGGTTGCTCCAGTGCACGCCGCCGTCGGTGGACTTGTAGAGCCCGCTGCCGGGCCCGCCACTGGAGAGCGCCCACGGGAAGCGCTGCGCCTGCCACATGGCGGCATAGAGCACGTCGGGCTGGCTGGGCGCCATCGAGATGCCGATGCAGCCGGTGTGGTCGTCCACGAACAAGACGCGGCTCCAGTGCGCGCCGCCGTCGGTGGACTTGAAGACGCCGCGATTCGTATCGGGCACGAACACGTCGCCCATCGAGCCGGCGTAGACGACGTCAGGGTTGTTCGGGTCCACGACAATGGCGCTGGTGGTCGCGTTCTCGCGCAGTCCGGCGTAGCGCCAGTGCGCCCCGGCATCGTCGGAGCGGTAGATGCCGTCGCCCAGGATCATATCGTTGCGAATGTCGGCCTCGCCCGTGCCGGCATACAGGATGCTGGGATTAGACGGCGCCACCGCCAGCGCCCCAATCGAGGCGCTCGAGCCGCCGAGGGTGCGGTCCGAGATGTTTTGCCACGCCAGTCCGCCGTCGGTCGTCTTCCAGACGCCGCCGCCCACCGTGCCCATGTAGTACAATCCGCGGGCGCCAGCCACGCCGGCGATCGCCACCACGCGCCCGCCTACCGCCGGCCCAATCGAGCGCCAGCGCATCGCACGCGCCGCCACCGGCGTCTGCGCCAAAAGCCCCGCGCCCAGCCCCAACAGAGTTACCAGTGCAGTCTTGACACCACGCGCCATGATTTCCCCCTCATGTCACCATACCAGCTATCGGCTTTCAGTCATCAATTGCCGCTTGGCGGAATACGAGACTTTGAACCGGTTGCACGTTCGCGGCGCCGGCGCCGTTGCGCTTGGCGCCGCCGCTAACTTGCTCAACCGCATCGATCTCGTCGAGATGACGCCCGCTGTGCTCGCCCGCGCGCTTGAGCCTTTTCCAGTTCCGGTCCGCACCCTGGATGGGCTGCACCTGGCAACATTCGATTGTCTGCCGGCGCAGGGCCGGCCCGTGCAGTTGGCCACCTACGACCGCCGCATGCGGGATGCGGCAATCAAGCTGCACTTTGAGCTCGCCGATCCCTAGAGCTCTACGCACCCCGCACAACCGAGCGCGTTATGCTTAGGTGGTGCGCCCGCCGCCCAATTCCGCCCCTGAGCCTGAATCCAACCCTGGCGCCGGCGAACGCAGCGCCGATGGCGTGGACCTGACGCTGATCCGCTGGATGCTGTCGCTCACCCCCGCCGAGCGGCTCGGGTTTGTGGAACGACGGGCCGCGGCCATCACCGATATCCGGGCGAGCCATGGCAGCCGCTGAGTTCAGCCTCCTGCTGCGCGCCCTCACCGATGGCGAGGTTGCCTTCCTCTTGGTCGGAGGATTGTCCGCCGTCCTGCAGGGCGCGCCGGTCGATACCTTTGACGTGGACATTGTCCACCGCCGCGATCCCGCCAACGTCGAGCGCCTGCTCCGCGTACTGGATTCGCTCGACGCCATCTATCGCGCCGAGCCGGAACGCCAACTTCTCCCCACCGCCGGCCACCTCCTCAGCCCCGGCCACCAAAACCTGCTAACCCGGTTGGGTCCACTCGACGTGCTGGGGGCCATTGGCGACAATCAGGACTACGACAATCTGCTTCCAAGCTGCGACCCGATGGACCTGGGCCCCGGGCTGACCGTCCGCGTCTTGCGGCTCGACCGCTACATCGCCTTCAAAGAGGCCCTGGGCGGCGACAAGGATCGCGCCGTGCTGCCCACACTGCGCCAGACGCTGCGCGAGCGCCAGGCCCGCCGGCGCTAGTAAGATTGCGTAGTCGCCGCGGCTCAACCATAATGGCCGCATGCGGGCAGTAGGCGAGCGCACGTTCGCGATACTGATCTGTCTTGCTGTTCTGGGGATGGGCGATCTGGAGGCCCAGCAAACTCCGAGGCCGCTCAAATTCGAGGTTGCCTCGGTTCAAGAGGTGAGCCCGAACGCGGCGGCCCCATACCGTATAGATCCTGCCGGCCTGACCATTAGCGGTTCATTGCGCATTTTGATAATCGCGTCGCGTGGGCTGCTGCCGATGCAGGTCGAAGGCGGCCCCGCATGGACCAGTAACACCTGGTTCCAAATTCAGGCGAGAACGCCATCCGCCAGCACCAAGGCCCAGATCATGGAGATGCTGCAGACGCTGCTGGCCGACCGGTTTCATCTTGTCGTGCAGCGGCGCGTAAAAATGGAGTCGGGCTACGCGCTGGTGGTAGACAAGGGTGGGCCAAAGCTGCCGCCGCTAGACGAACACCCCCCCGGCGACGAGGGCGGGATCGCTATTGGCGGCGGCGTCCGGGCGCACGGCGCGACGATTAAGCGCCTGGCCGACGGGCTCTGGACGGTCTTGCAAACGCCCGTGGTTGACCAGACAAAGATCGAGGGCCGTTACGACATTCGGTTGCGCTTCGATCCCCCTGGGGCCGCGACCCGGTATGGGTCGGTATTCACCGCGTTGCGGGAGGTGGGTCTCAAGCTGGAGCCACGAAAAGTCCCAGTTGAGTCCTATACCATCGTGAGCGTGGATCGTCCGGTGGAGAACTGATCTCCCCTCAGTGCAGGAGTTGCTGGGCGCTTTTGAGGGCGTACTGCAGGGCTTGGTTGGGGAGGATGCCGAGCCAGAAGGTCACGCCCAGGCAACTGATGACCGCGAGCCAGAGCGGGGCGCTGAAGGGGGCGCAGGCGATCGGCTGCTCCTGCGGACGCATGTACATGTAGACCAGCACGCGCAGGTAGTAGAAGGCTGCCAGGGCGCTGTTGAGCAGGGCGATGATGGTCAGGCCCACCAGGTGCGCGTTCAGCGCCGCCTGGAAGACGAAGAGCTTGCCGAAGAAGCCGCCGGTGAGGGGCACGCCCAGCAGCGACAGCATGAAGATCGCCATGCAGAAGCCCATCCAGGGGAACCGGAACCCGAGGCCGGCGTAATCCTTGAGCTCGACGTAGCGCTCCTCGCGGTGGGCCCAGTGGCTGATGACGGCGAAGGCGCCAATGTTCATCGCCACGTAGGCGGCGAGGTAAAACAGCACCGCCGAGGCGCCGGCCGCTCCGAGCGCCGCGAACGCCACCAGCACGTAGCCGGCCTGGGCAATGGAGCTGTAGGCCAGCATGCGCTTGATGTTCTTCTGCCACAGCGCGCCCAGGTTGCCGAGGCACATCGAGAGCACCGCCGCCACCCAGATCATCCAGAACCAGGTGGCCGACTGGCCGGCGAGCGCCACATAGAAGATGCGCAGCGCCACCGCAAACGCCGCCGCCTTGGGGCCGGCCGACATGAAGCCCGTCACCAAGGCCGGGGCGCCCTCGTAGACATCGGGCGTCCACATCTGGAATGGGGCGGCGGAGACCTTGAAGCCCAGCCCGATGAAGATCAGGCCGGCGGCGGCCAGCACCAGGCCGCCGTGGCTGATGCCGTCAAAGGAGACGTGCAGGCCCTGGGCGGCCATCGCGTACAGATTGGTGGTGCCGCTCGCGCCGTAGAGCAGCGCAATGCCGTAGAGGAAAAACGCGGTGGCGAACGAACCCAGCAGGAAATACTTCAGCGACGACTCGGTCGAGTGGGCGTCGTGGCGGCGGTAGCCGCACAAGATGTAGGTGGCAATCGAGCTGATCTCGAGGCCAATGAAGATCATGATGAGCTCGACCGAGCCCACCATGAAGCCCATGCCGACGGTGGCGAACAGCAGCAGGGCGTAGAACTCGCCGCGCTCGAGTCCCTGCTGCGGCAGATAGTCCATGGCCAGCAGCACAATGACGGCGGTGGCGGCGATCAGGAGCACGTGGAGGAAGATGGTAAAGGCGTCCACGCGGAACATACCGCTGAAGGCCAGCCCGGGGTGGGCCGCCTGCACCGCGGTCGCCCCCAGCGCCACCAGGCAGCCGACGAAGGCGAGCCAGCCGTTGAGCCGCGCGCGCTCGCCGTGGCGGGTGGGCCCGGCGATGACCATAATCACCAGCGCGAAGACGCTGAGGACGATCTCGGGGAGGATGCGCAGGTAGAAGACGCCGGGGACGAAGTTCATTGGGCGCCTCCAGCCGGGGTGGGCGCGGAGCGGCGGTCCGCGCGCGGGCCGGCGGCGGGCCCCGCGCTGGGCGCGGACTTCAAGTGCGCGGCCAGGATGCCGCGCGCGCCGGGTTGGTAGATGGCCACTTCCTGCTGCGTCGTGGCTGCGGTCTTATTGAGGAAGAAGGGCGAGGCCACGCCCATCACCAGCGTCAGGATGGCGAGGGTCGCGAGCACAACCTTCTCGCGCAAATCGAGATCCTGCAGGACCTTGTTCTTGGCGTTCTCGAGCGGGCCCCACAGCGTGAGCCGCGTCCACTGCAGCAGGTACATCGCGGCCACGATGACGCCGATGGCGGCGATGATGGCGTAGACGTGGGCGTGCGCCACCGCGGCGGTGAAAGTGCCCACCATGACCATGAACTCACCGACGAATCCGTTGAGCAGCGGCAGGCCGACCGAGGACATCACCAGCCAGATGAAAAAGCCGGCGTAGATCGGCATGACGGTGGCAATCCCGCCGTATTCCTTCAGATCGAACGTGTGCCGCCGTTCGTAGAGCATGCCGACCAGGATGAACAGCCCGCCGGTCGAGATGCCGTGGTTCAGCATCTGATAGATCGCCCCCTGGGTGCCGATCAGGCTGAAGGTAAACACGCCGACGATGATGAAGCCCATGTGGCTGACCGAGCTGTAAGCCACCAGCTTTTTCATGTTGGGCTGCACGAACGCCACCAGCGCGCCGTAGATGATGCCGATCAGCCCCAGCACCACGATCGCCCAGGCGCATTCGCGCGCGGCGTGCGGGAAGAGCTCGAGGTTGAAGCGCAGCATGCCGTAGGGGCCCATCTTCAGCAGCACGCCGGCCAGCAGCACCGAACCCGCCGTGGGCGCCTCGACGTGGGCGTCGGGCAGCCAGGTGTGGAAGGGGAACAGCGGCACCTTGATGGCAAAGGCGATGAAGAAGCCCAGGAAGAGCCAGAGCTCGACAGTGGGCGAGAGCGTGAACAGGCCGCTGGCGAGCCCGGCCTTGATGGCGGTGAAATCGAAGGTGCCGGTGAGGTTGTAGAGCCACAGGATGCAGCCCAGCATCAGCACCGAGCCGGCCATGGTGTAGAGGAAGAACTTCACCGCCGCATAGAGGCGGCGCTCGTGTCCCCAGATGCCGATCAGGAACGCCATCGGCACCAGCGTGATCTCCCAGAACACGTAGAACAGGAACAGGTCGAGGCTGCAGAAGACACCGAGCATGCCGGTCTCAAGCAAGAGCAGCAGGACGAAGAAGGCCTTGATATTGGTCTTCACTGACTTCCACGACACCGCCACGCCGATGAGCGAGAGCAGTGTGGTCAGCACCGTCAGCCACAGGCTCAGGCCGTCGGCGCCAACCAGGTACTCGATGTGAAAGGCCGGAATCCAACTGTGGCGCTGCAGGAACTGGAAGCCGCCCCCGGCGCTCGACCAATGGAAGGGCAAATGGAGCGAGGCGGCAAAGGTGATCGCGGTGAACACCAGCGCCGTCCAGCGCACCGCGCGCTCACTCTTGACGAAGAGCAGGGCCGCGATGCCGATCAGCGGCAGGAAGATGATCCAACTGAGGATCGTTGTATTCAGGAAGGTCATGGGTTCAGCGATAAGCAATAAGCAATAAGCTCTGACGCTGCGCTTGCGAGCGTGGGTCGCGGTGGCTAGAGTTTTGTGCCTCCCCAGTACATGTAGAGCAGCACCGCGGCCGCGCCCAGCACCACCCAACTGGCGTAGCTGCGCAGGTTGCCCGAGGCCTGGCGGCGGAGCACGCCGCCGGCGCTGACGGAAACGGCGCCCACGCCGTTCACGGCGCCGTCAATCAGGCCGACATCCACGCCCCGCCACAGCACCACGCGGCTGAAGGCCGCGAGCGGGCGGGTGATGACGGCGCCATAGAGTTCGTCAATCCAGTACTTGTTGAAGATCAGCACATAGAGCCCATGCAGCGAAGTGCCGAGCTTGCGCGCCGCCGCTGGCTTCTTCACGTACAACAGCCAGGCGAGTAGCACGCCGACGAGCGCCAGCGTGACGGAGATCACCGAGACCGTAAGTTCGCCGCCGGCCACCGGGTGCGGCGGCGGCGCCACCACGCCGGTGTTGAAGATCGGGTCGAGGAAGTGCTCGAAGCGGTCGCCCCAGCCGACGTAGCCGCCGACCAGCGCCAGGAAGCCGAGGATCATCAGCGGAATCGTCATCACCGCTGGCGACTCGTGCGGGGCGCCGTGGCCGGCGCGATGCCCGGCGCCATGTTTCGCCGCTGGGCTTTGTTTCGCCGCCGGGCTTTGTTTCGCCGCTCCGCCAGGGCCATGGGCGGTGGCCGCGGCCGGCGCCTCGGGATCGGCGAAGAAGGTCACAAACAGCGCCCGGAACATGTAGAAGGCCGTCATGCAGGCGGCGACGGTGCCGACCGCCCACCAGACGGACGAACCGTGGCCGCTGGTGAGCACGTCGTAGAGAATTTTGTCCTTGCTGTAGAAGCCGCTGAAGAAGGGGATGCCGCTGATGGCGCAAGTGGCGATCAGGAACGTCCAGAACGTGATGGGCGCGTAGCGGCGCAGGCCGCCGGGCGCGAGCGCGCGGATCTTCCACATGTCCTGCTCGCCGCTGGCAGCGTGAATCACGCTGCCGGCGCCGAGGAAGAGCAAGCCCTTGAAGAACGCGTGCGTCATGAGGTGGAACACGCCGGCGCCGTACATGGCCGCGCCGCAGGCCATGAACATGTAGCCCAACTGGCTCACGGTCGAGTAGGCCAGCACCTTCTTGATGTCGCGCTGCAGCAGCCCGATCGAGGCGGCGAAAATCGCCGTCAGCGCCCCGATGGCCAGCACCACCGCCAGCGCGTCGGGCGCGCGGTCATAGATCGCCGCCGAGCGGCAGACCATGTAGACGCCCGCGGTGACCATGGTGGCGGCATGGATCAGCGCCGACACCGGCGTAGGGCCCTCCATCGCGTCCGGCAGCCAGACGTAGAGCGGAATCTGCGCCGACTTGCCGCAGGCGCCCACGAACAGCAGCAGCGCGATGATGGTCAGCGGCCCGCCCCAACTCGCCTCGACCGCCATCTTTTCCACCTGCGGGAACAGCGCCGCGAAGGTGTAGGTGTGGAAGCGGTCGAAGATGTACAGCAACCCGATCAGGAAGCCGAAGTCCCCGATGCGGTTCACCACAAACGCCTTCATGCCCGCCCGCGCCGCCGAATCCTTGTGGAAGGAGAACCCGATCAGCATGTAGCTGGCGAACCCGACTCCCTCCCATCCAATGAACATCAGCAGGTAGTTGTTGGCCAGCACCAGCAGCAGCATGAAGAACATGAACATGTTCATCAGGCCGAAGAAGCGGTAAAAGCCGCCCTCATGCTGCATATAGCCGAGCGAGTAAATGTGGATCAGCAGCCCCACGCCGGTGACGACCAGCAGCATCACCACCGACAACTGGTCGAGCTGGAAACCGAACGGAATGGAGAGCAGACCGGCCTGCATCCACATCCGGTGCACTTCGAGGTAGGTGCCGGGCGCGGCCGACCACTGCGCCACCGCCCACACCGCCCACCCGAACGCCGCCGCCGGCAGCAGCACGCCCACCAGTCCGGCGACACGCTGGCTCCAGCTACGGCCGAAGATCATGTTCAGCGCGAAGCCGGCGAAGCAGAGCAGCGGGATGAGGTAAAGGTGGAGGGACATAAGAAAGTTGCTAGTTGCTAGTTCCTAGTTGCTAGTTAAGGCGCGGACGATGGATGGTTTGCGGGGTCCTTATCGCTCTGCCAGCTCCGAGAGTTCGTCGGCGGCCAGCGTCTTTCGGTTGCGGGTGACGGCGATGATGATGGCCAGGCCGACGGCGGCCTCGGCGGCGGCGACGACCATGACGAAGAACACGAACACGTTGCCATCAATCTGGTGGAGGGCGTGACTGAAGGCCACGAAAGCCAGATTGACGCCATTCAACATCAACTCAATCGAAATAAAAATGGTAATGATGTCGCGCTTGAACAGGAACCCCGCGACCCCGAGGCAGAACAGGATCGCACTCAGCGCCAGGTAATAGGACAGCGGCACCATGGTTCAGCCTCGCTCCGGGATTGTGTCGAATTCTTTCATGTCGTCGTGCATCTTGGTTTCGTGCCGTTCGCCGCTTCTTCACTAGCAACTAGCAACTAGGAACCAGCAACTTGACTTTCATCCCCGCCCTGCCACCGCGGCCGATTTCTCCTCGCTGTCGGCCGCCGCGGCGGCCGCAGCGGCGGGCCGCTCCCGGCCGGCGGCCAGCACGACGGCGCCGAGCAGGCCGACCAGGAACAGGATCGAGGTCACCTCGAAGGGAAGCAGAAATTGATGGAACAGGCTCTGGCCGATGGGGCCGGTCTGCACCAGGTAGTCGCCCAGGCCCAGGCGCGTGGTCCCGAAGTCGCCGTAGACGCGGCCGACGATCAGGATGGCCAGCAGCACCAGCAGCGGCAGCCCCAGAAAGGCGGCCACGCGGCTGCGCGGCTGGGCGCGCACCTCGCCGGCGTTCAGCACCATGATCACGAACACGAACAGCACCATGATGGCGCCGGCGTAGACGATGATCTGGATGAAGGCAATGAACTCGGCGCCCAGCAGCAGGTACTCCACCGCCAGCGCCCCCATCACCATCACCAGCGACAGGGCGCTATAGATGGGGTGGCGCTGGACGAGAAGATTCACCGCCCCGGCCACCGCCAGCGCCCCGAAGATGAAAAACAGCGTCATCTGCATCAGCGCACCGCCACCACAAAACTGGTCACCAGCACGTTGGCCAGAGCCAGCGGCACCAGCACCTTCCAGCCGAAGCTCATGAGCTGGTCATAGCGGAAGCGCGGCAGCGTGCCGCGCACCCAGATGTAAAGGAACAGGAAGAAGCAGACCTTGATCAGGAAGTATACGGTCGGCAGCACGAGCTGCAGCGGGTGCGGCCCGAACACCGGGCCATTCCAGCCGCCCAGGAACACCAGCGTGGCGACGCAGCTCACCGTGATCATGTTGACGTACTCGGCCAGGAAGAACATGGCGAACTTCATGGCGCTGTACTCGGTGTGGTAGCCGGCGCCGAGTTCGCCCTCGGCCTCGGGCAAGTCGAACGGGATGCGGTTGGTTTCGGCGAAGGCGGCGGTCAGGTAAATGAAAAACGCCACGATCTCGGGCACGATGAACCAGATGTGGCGTTGGGCCTCGACCAGCCCGCGCAGGCTCAGCGTCCCACCCAGGATGATAGGGCCGATGAGGGCGAGCCCCAGCGCCAGCTCGTAGCTGATCATCTGCGAGCCGCCGCGCAGCGCGCCCAGCAGCGAGTACTTGCTGTTCGAGCTCCAGCCCGCCAGCACCACGCCGTAGACGCCGAGCGAGGTCACGCCCAGGATCAGCAGCAGCCCGACGTTGATGTCGGTGATCTGCCAGGCGGTGTGGATGCCGAACAGCGTCACCGCGCCACCCCAGGGGATGACGGTGATGGAGAGCAGCGCCAGCACCACCGCCAGAATGGGCGCCAGCATGTAGAGAAACTTGTGGGCGCCGTCGGGGGTGACGTCTTCTTTCAGGATGAATTTGACCGCATCGGCGGCCGGCTGCAGGAGCCCGAACGGCCCCACGCGCGTCGGGCCCACGCGCGACTGCATGCGGCCCACGATCTTGCGCTCGGCGAGCTGGATGTAGGCCACGGCGGTGAGCAGGATGAACAGCACCACCAGGCACTTGACCAGCGACAGGATGACGAAGCCGAAGGTGCTCATGGCCGCTCCTTGCGTCCTTCCATCACCTGCTGCAGCGTGGCGCTGTAGCGGCCCAGTGTTCCGGCGGTGAACAGCGTGTCGCGCGCCGGCCGCAGCCCATGCGGCACAGCCGCCTTTTGCTGGACGCCCTCCCGGTGGTCGGGCTGCGGCCGGACTCCGTTCAGCGGAATCGCAGTGGCGAGTTGGCTCTCGCCCGCCAGCAACTTCGCCAGCGACACGCCATAGCCCGGCACCTGCGTCCGGATCTCCTGCAAAGTACGCTCGGGGTTGGCCTCGCCCCAGCCGGCGCCCATGGCGTCGGCCAGCAGGTGCAGAATCTCCAAATCCGATTTCGCGCCCTCGAAGCTGCCGCCCCGCCGCTGGCGCTGGATCTCGCCGCAAGTGTTGGTGAGCGTGCCTTCTTTTTCGTAGGCAGAAAGCGCGGGCAGCACCACGTCGGCCAGCTGCGCGGTCTCGGTCAGGAACAGGTCTTGCACCACCAGGAACGTCTGCTTCAGCGCCTCGGGCGGCGGCGCCTGCCGCCCGAACGGGTTCGCCCCGACCACATAGAGCGCGTTCAACTGCTGCTTGGCGTTTCTCCCTTCAATCGCCCCGAGCATTTGCGGCCAGTCCAGGCCCGGGTTGCCGGTCACCGGCGTGTAGCCGGGCAGCAGGTCGGGATAGAGGCCCATGTCGGCGGCGCCGCGGGAGTTGGCATTGTCGCCGAGTGCGATATAGCGCGTGGCGCCGCCCAAGCCCGAGCCGAACGCCACCAGTTGCCCGATGGTCTCGCCACTCAATCCGGCGGCCATGACGATGATCAGGTCCTGTTCCTGCCGCAGCCGGGCGCGGAAATCCTGCAGGCCCTCGCTCAGCGCCTCGGGAGAGGAGGCGGGCGTTTGCGGCCAGCGCTTCTCGCTCGCCTCGCCCACGCCGCTGATGGCGGCCGCGGCGGCGGCCTCGCCGTTCAAAAACGCCACCGCCGCTTGCTCGTCGGCGACCTGGGCATAGCGGTAGGCCTGGCGCCGCAGCTTGATGTCGCCTTGGTTGATAACATACAACCGCGTCTTGTGCAGGCGGTAGCCCCAGCGCAGGTTCCACGCCACCAGCGGGTGCTCATCGGTCGGATTGCCGCCCACCAGCAGCACCGCCGGCGCGGTTTTCAGCTCGCTCATCGTGGCCAGCGGCGCCGCGCCGCGGGTGGCGTTGCCCTCGCCGCCGCGGGCGGAGAGCGCCGCCATCAGGGCAGGGAAGTCGGCGGAGCGGTGGTGGTCAATGTTGTTGGATGCGAGCACGGTGCGCGCCAGCTTCTGCAGCGCGAAGGCTTCCTCGTTCAGCGCCCGGGTTGAACCCACCACGCCGAAGCCGCCTGCGGCGGCCTCGGGCCCGCCCGCCGCTTTCTGGATCTCCTGCCAGCGCTTGGCGATGGTCTGGATCGCAAACGCCCAGCTTGACGGGCGCAGCTCGCCGTCGCGGCGCACCAGCGGCTGCTTCAGCCGCCCCGGGTGGCGGGTGAAGTCCAGCCCGTAGCGCCCCTTGATGCAGAGGAAGTCGCCATTGATGCCGCTCTTGTCGCGGTTGTCGCCGCGCAGAATCTGGCCGTTGCGCACCCCGAGGGTGGTCTTGCAGCCGTCGCCGCAGAAGGTGCAGATGGCGCCGACGTGCTTCAACTCCCAGGGGCGGGTCTGGTAGCGGTAGGCGCCCGAGGTGAGCGCGCCCACCGGGCAAATGTCGATGCAGTTGCCGCACTCCTCGCACTCGAGGTGGTCCTGGTGGTTGGGGATGATGGTGGAGTTGATGCCGCGGTTGGCGGTGCCGAGCGCCCACACGTCCATGCCCTCGCCGCAAACCCGCACGCAGCGGTAGCAGAGGATGCAGCGCGGGCGGTCGAAGTACACCACGGGCGACCACTGCTGCTCGTCGCGGTGGCGCTTGGGCTCGACGAAACGGCTCTTCTCCGAGCCGTAGGTGAAGGCCATGTCCTGCAGCTCGCACTCCCCGCCGGCGTCGCACACCGGGCAGTCGAGCGGATGGTTGGTGAGAATGAACTCGATTGTCGACTTGCGCGCCCGGTGCACGGCGTCGCTCGCGGTCTTGACCACCATCCCCTCGCTCACCACCACGGTGCAGGCGGTTTGGAGCTTGGGCATCTTTTCGATCTCGACCAGGCACATACGGCAGGCGGCCTGCAGCGAGAGGTTGGGGTAGTAGCAGAACGACGGCACCTCGACATGGTGCTGCTTGCAGGCTTCAATCAGCAGGGTGCCCGCCGGAACCTGCAGCGCGCGGCCATCCACGGTCAAGTTGACGAGCGGGGTGTCAGCCATGGCGATTTCAGTGCCCTCCGGCGATGGCGGGGAGCGCCGAGGTCTTGGCCCCAAACGGGCAGGGTTTGCCATCGAGGTGGTCCTCGAATTCCCCGCGCCAGTGCTCGAGGATCGACAGCGTCGGCATGGCGGCGGCATCGCCCAGGGCGCAGAAGGTCCGACCCAGGATGTTTTCCGAGACCTCGCGCAGCAGATCAATGTCGTTGGAGCGCCCGCCGCCGTTGTGGAAGCGCGTCAGCGCAGTCTGCAGCCAACTGGTGCCTTCGCGGCAGGGCACGCACCAGCCGCAGGACTCGTGCCGGTAGAACTGCATGATGCGCAGTGCGAACTTCACCATGCAGGTGTTTTCGTCCAGCACCACGACGCCGCCCGAGCCCAGAAACGAGCCCACCTTGGCCACCGAATCGAAGTCCAGGTTCAGGTTCCAGGCGGTGTCGGCCGGAATCAGCGGGGTCGAGCTGCCGCCTGGCACCACGGCCTTGAGCTTGGCGCCATTGGCCATCCCTTCGCCCATGTCCTCGATCAGCCGGCGCAGCGGGAAACCCAGCGGCACCTCCCACACTCCCTGGCGCTTGACGTGGCCGGAGAGGCAGAACAGGCGCGTGCCGCCGTTTTTCGGCGGCCCGAAGGCGGCAAACCAAGCCCCGCCGTTGAGGATGATGGGCGGCACCGAGGCCAGCGTCTCGACGTTGTTGATGACGGTGGGCCCGCCCATGAAGCCGGACACGGCCGGAAACGGCGGCTTCAGCCGGGGGATGCCGCGCTTGCCCTCGAGCGACTCCATCAAGGCCGATTCTTCGCCGCACTCGTAGGCGCCGGCGCCGGTATGGGCCCAGAGCTCGAAATCGAAGCCCTTGCCGCGAATGTTTTTGCCCAGGTAGCCAGCGCCGCGCGCCTCGTCGAGGGCGCGCTCCATGCGGTCGAGCAGGTAGCGGTACTCGCCGCGGATGTAGATATAGCCCTGGTGCGCGCCGATGGCGTGGCCGGCGATGATCATGCCCTCGATGATGGCAAACGGATCGTACTCCAGGATCAGCCGATCCTTGCAGGTGCCGGGCTCGCTCTCGTCGGCGTTGCAGAGCACGTACTTGGCCCGCGGCGACTCCTTGGGGACGAACGACCATTTCAACCCGGTGGGGAATCCCGCCCCGCCGCGCCCGCGCAGCCCGCTGGCCTTCACCTCTTCAATGATCTGCTCGCGCGGCATCGCCAGCGCCTTCTCCAGCGCCTTGAAGCCGTCCGACGCCAGGTAGCCGGCGAGCGTATAAGCGTCGGGCTGATCGAACCTCCGGCTGACGACACGGGTTTCCAGTGGATGCGGCGGGCTCATGCCTTGGCCCCCTTCGCCGCCCGCGCGGCGTAGGCGTCGAGCACCTGATCCAGCCGCTCCACGGTCAGTTCCTGGTGGAAGTCATAGTTCACCTGCACCGCCGGCGCCCACGAGCACGCCCCGATGCACTCGACTTCCTCCAGCGAAAACACGCCGTCCTTGGCCGTCTCCTTGTGCCCAAGCCCCAGCCGCTCATGACAGTGCGCCAGCAGCTCCTCGCCGCCGCGCAGCAGGCAACTGATGTTGGTGCAAACCTGCACATGGAACTTCCCGGCCGGCTCGGTCCGCAGCATCGAGTAGTAACCGATCACTTCGCGCACCGCCATCTCGCTCTCGCCCAGCAGCTCGGCAATCCGCGCCACCGCCTGCGGCGTCAGCCATCCCAGCGCGTCCTGCGCGTACAGCAGCATCGGCACCAGGGCGGAGCGCCGCGCGGGGTAGCGGGCTGCCAGGGCGCCGAATTTCTGTTCCAATTCTTGGCTGAAGGGACTCATGGGAGGAGAAGAAGTTGCTAGTTGCTAGTTCCTAGTTGCTAGTGAAGGCGCGGCGGCGCGTCCCCGGTCGAGGGAAGTCATTAGGCCGTTAAGGGCGCGGCCGACCTCGGCTGCTTCCTCGAGAAGCGCGGCGGTCTCGTTGGATTTCAGATATCCCAGGCCTTCCGCCAGGCGGAGTTGAGTTTGCAACTCCTGCAGCGAGCCCCGGGCCACGCCCAGAAAATTGCGAAAATCCTTCGGGCTCAGCCGACCCTGCCCCTCCGCAATATTGGAGGGCACCGAAACCGCCGCCCGCCGGATCTGGCCTGTCAATCCGAACATCTCCTCCTTCGGAAACCCCCGAGTTGCTCCGTATACCCGCATCGCCAGTTTCATCGCTTTCTGCCAAACCACCAAGTCTTCATACGACCGTCCCATCTGCTGAGCCTTCACTAGCAACTAGGAACTAGCAACTAGCAACTTTTCTTCACCGGTCCACGTCCCCGAGGACTATATCGATGCTTCCGATGATGGCCACCACGTCGGCCAGCAGGCGGCCCTCGATCATGTTCGGCAGCGCCTGCAGGTTGGCGAACGAGGGCGAGCGCATGTGGCAGCGATAGGGTTTGGGGCCGCCGTCGCCGACCACGTAGTAGCCCAGTTGGCCGCGCGGCGATTCGATCGCCTGGTAGGCCTCGCCGCGGGGGGCGTTGAAGCCCTCGGTGACGATCTTGAAGTGGTAGATGAGGCTCTCGATCGAGAACTTCATCTGGTCGCGGTCGGGGAGCACGATGCCGGGGGCGTCGGCTTTCCAGGGGCCTTCGGGCATGCCGTCAATCGCCTGCTGGACGATCTTGACGCTCTCGCGCATCTCGGCGATGCGAATCAGGTAACGGGCGTAGACGTCGCCCTCGGTGCGCGTCGGGATGTCGAACTGGAACTCCTGGTAGCAGGAGTAGGGCGCGGTCTTGCGCAGATCGAGCGGCAGCCCCAAGGCGCGCAGGCAGGGACCGGTGACGCCCCAGGCGATGGCGTCGGCCGGCGCCATGTAGCCGATGCCTTTGGTGCGCCCCACCCAGATCGAGTTCCTGGTGAGCAGCGCCTCGTATTCGTTGATCTTCGACGGGAACATCTTGAGGAAACGCCCGATGCGCTCCAGCAGCCCCAGCGGCGGCTCGAGCGCGAGGCCTCCGACCCGGAAATAGGAGGTCATCATGCGCTGCCCGCTCGCCATCTCGAAGATCTTCAGCAGCTCTTCGCGCTCGCGAAAGCAGTACAGGAACACCGTCATCGCGCCGATGTCGAGTGCGTGCGTGCCCAGCCACACCAGGTGGCTGTTGAGCCGCGTCAGCTCCGTCAGCGCCACCCGCACCCACTGGGCCCGCCGCGGGATCTCGAGCCCCAGCAGCTTTTCGATCGCCAGCACGTAGCAGAGGTTGTTGCTGAGCGGCGCGAGGTAGTCAATGCGGTCGGTGAGGGTGACGACCTGCTGGTAGAACTTCGCCTCGGCCGACTTCTCGATGCCGGTGTGGAGATAGCCGATGTCGGGGGTGGCCTTGACGATCATTTCGCCGTCAAGCTCGAGCACCATGCGCAGCACGCCGTGGGTGGAGGGGTGCTGCGGCCCCATGTTCAGGATGAGGTTGCGGCTCCCCTCGACGCGCTCGACCGAGAAGTTCGGGTTGGCGGAGGTGGTGGCCATCAGCGGTAGCCCTCGGTGGGGTAATCCTTGCGCAGCGGGTGGCCTTCCCAGTTGTCGGGCATCAGCATGCGCGTCAGGTTGGGATGGCCGGCAAAGCGCACGCCAAACAGGTCGAAGACCTCGCGCTCGAACCAGTTGGCGCTGGGCCAGACGGGGATGAGGGTGGGCGGCGGCGCCTGCTCGCTGCAGCGCGTCTTGATCCGCTGCCAGCTCAGCGTCCTGGTGCTGTGGAGTTGGCAGACGATCTCGAAACGGTCGGGCTCGGGATGCCAGTCCACGCAGGTGAGGTCGCAGAGCTGGTCGTAGCCCTCGGCGCGCAGGCGCTCGGCGAGCGCCCGCCACTGCTCGGTGGTGGTGGTGATGGTGGCTTGCTCTTGCATTGCCCGCCGGGGTTACTCGGAGCGCTCCGGCGTGTTCCAGTCAATCACGCCCTTGGTCCAGATGTAGTAGAAGCCGGCCAGCACGATCAACATGTAGACCAGCATCTCGAAAAAGCCGAACAGCTTGAGCTGCTTCATCTCGACCGCCCAGGGAATCAGGAACACGGCTTCGATGTCGAACAAAATAAAGACGATGGCCACCATGTAGTACTTCACCGAGAAGCGGTGGTCGGCGTCGCCGGTGGGCAGCATGCCGCACTCGTAGGGAGCGCCCTTGGTCCGGCTTTTGCGGTGGCGGCCGATCAGCCACGACAGCGTCACGATGATGCAGGCGAGCCCGATCCCCAGCAAAAGCTGGATCAGGATCGGCAGGTAGCTGTCCATGTAGCTGGGAGGCATGGGGGAGTCGTTGGGTGCTGACCGGGAACTATCGAGTTTACGGGTTGGCGCCGCGCCCTGTCAAACGCTCTATTGCCGGGCGCGGGTCCCTGCCCCTGCTCGCTGAGACGTTCGCAGCGCCGCGCCCGCACTCGGTTGCCGGGCGCGGGTCCCTGCTACGCCGCGCCCGCACTCGAAGGGCGGCGCCAGCCGGGCCCGGCGAGCCCAAGGGGGCGCGAGCGGCCTCTCGCCACGGCAGAATCACGGTTGCTGTGGTCACCCGAACTGGCACGTGGCGCCGGCCGGCGGCCGGCGCGCGGGTCGGCGACCCGCCCCACGGGAGGTGGCGCCGGTCGGAAGGCGGCTGGTTTTGCCACACCCGCGCCGCTTCGTTTGCCGGGAAATTCAGCGGCCCTTCGCGCCGATTTTGCCCGCAGTGCAAACGGCGCGACTCCCGCGAGAGGCCGCTTGTCAACGAGAATCAAGAATATCCCCTTGGTCTGGGGTTCAACCCGTCGTCGTCCTGGTACTGGAATGCGGGCGCCCCAAGAACGCGAATTTGTGGAATCTACAGAGGTAACTGATTGAGCGGGCGGGAGATCGCTTTCCACACGTTGCGCGCCGCATGGGGCGCTGCCGCAGAGGCTGGAGCAGGTTGGGATGCGGCCTGCGAAGGCGAGTGTGGGCATGTCGCCGAAGCGGGAGCGAATGCCGCCGCCGGGCACGGGCGAGGCTGTGCCGCGGGCGGCCATCGCAGGACGCGGCGCCGGACCGCTCCTGCTTGGGCAGGGCGGGCATGTGTTGAGAACGGTTTTCACCACTGAAGCAATGTAGGATGCGAGCGGGGCTGTCCGCGGCCACCACCCCGGTGGGTGGTCTCAACCGCCCAGCCTGGCATTTTCTCGATGCCAAGCGGCGAGTGCGGGCAGCCGGAATTTACCCTGCGTGTACAAGCCTTCGACGAACCGCCAGGCTGCCTCAGCATCGGCGGTCAGGTCGGCACCATTGATCGCCAAAAAGGTGAGCATGGCCGCGAAGGCGGTGCGCTTGTTGCCGTCCAGGAACGGGCGCTTTTCCGACCGGCTTTCCCCAAGCGCCGCTGCCTCTTCGATCAGGTCCGCGTAATGGCCCGTTTGCGGGCGATACAGTGCGGACTCAAGCAGCCCGGCGTCACGCACGCCGTGAATCCCCCCGTAGGGTTCAATCTGGTCATGATGGATCGCCAGCACCTCGGCCAGGGTGAGAGGATCCGTCATTCCGCCAGCTTGCGGTAGAGAGCGGCGAAGCGCTCATGGCTGCCCAGATAGGCCTCGAGCACGTGTCGGCGTGGCCGCCCCTGCTTGCGCTTCTCGATCAAGTCGGCCAGCGCTTCGTCCACCAGCGCCTGGATCTGCCGCCCGTCGCTCCGCGTCAGGCGACGGACTTCGGTCAATACCGCTGTATCCACTTGGGTGGCGAATTTCTCGCGTCCGGCCATGGCGTGCCCGCACTCGGAGGGCTGCGGAGCGCCGGCCCGGGGCGCGGCGAGCCCAAGGGGGCGCGACCGGCCTCTCGCTACGGCAGACTCACGGTTGTTGTGGTCATCGGAACTGCCGCATGGCGCTGGCCGGCGGCCGGTGCGCGGGTCGGCGACCCGCCCCGCGGCGGAAGGCTGCTCGTTTTGCCACACTTACGTTGATTCGGCCCTGGAGGGGGGAGCGGTGAAAGCGCCAGTGGCGCTTTCAACCGGTTGGAATTCCGCGGCCCTTCGCGCCGATTTTGCCCGCAGTGCAAACGGCGCGACTCGCGCGATTGGCGGGCCAACGTCGGGGGGGATATACTTGGGCGGAAACACGGGGCTTTTCGAGGCATGCCCGACGCTTTGGGGTTTGGGTTGATGCTGATGGCGGTACCGCGATCCATATTCACCTGGAGGGCGCGCGCACAGGCGGAGTCTGCGGCCAAGTCGCGCTGGGGCCTGCTGATTGTGGCCGCGCTGGCGGGCGCGGCGGTAGCTCAGACCGCGAATCGGCCACAGGCCGGCGGGGCGCCATCCGAGCCCGGGCAGGCGCGGACGTTTGATGCGGTCTCGATCAGGCCGGCGGAACCGAACCTGCGCGTTTTCGGCCGGATCCTGGACCCGGCGCGGCTGATATACCCCGCTGTGACGCTGCAAAAATTGATCAGTGACGCCTATAGTCTGCAACCGTGGCAGCTAGGCGCGGGGCCGGGCTGGGTCACGCAGGACCGCTTCGCCATCGAAGCTGAATCAACTGCGCCAGCCGACGCCGCCGCGATGATGCTGATGCTGCGCCAGGCGCTGGCCGACAAGTTCGGGTTGCGCCTGGGACAGGCGACCCGTCCGGGCGATGTCTACCGGCTGGAGGTGGCGAGCGGGGGCGTCAAGCTCAGCACCAAGCCGTTGGAAAAAGTACCCGGGATGCCGACTCTGGGCAAGTTGCCCACGGCGGACGGCGCTACGTTGCCGATCATAAATTACACCCTCCGCACCAACAAGTACGGTAACGATGGACGGAACACGACGACGGTTGACAAGATCCTGCTGGGCCAACAGGCGACCGTCACCGACCTGGCAAGGGGTTTGAGTAATTTTTTGAGGGCGCCGGTTGCTGACGCAACCGGAATTACGGGGAAGTACAACTTCTCGCTGAAGTTCGGCGACGGCGCCCTGCCCAGCGCGCTGAAAGAGCAACTCGGGCTGAACCTGGTGAAAACGCACGGCTCGTATGCGGTTTACACGATTGTGGCGGCGCATCGGCCGCTGGGGAACTGAAGCAGGGTTGCGCCACGGCGCGCCATTGCCGGGCGCGGGCCCCTGCCCCTGTTCGCTGAGACGCTCGCAGCGCCGTGCCCGCACTCGAAGGGCGGCGCCGGCCGGGGCCCGGCCGAGCCCAAGGGGGCGCGAGCGGCATCGTTGGAGGGGGGGCCGCGCCGCTTCGTTTGCCGGGAGCGGTGAAAGCGCCACTGGCGCTTTGACCCCGTTGGAATTCCGCGGCCCTTCGCGCCGATTTTGCCCGCGGTGCAAACGGCGCGACTCTCGCGAGACGTGTTGCCGCCGCAAGCGGCGCCGGGCTTCGCGGCCCGGCCCGACCGCCGTCGCGCAGCGCAAGGGTAGACGGGGCCCAGGCGCTCACGGGACTGGCGCCAACTCCAGGGTTGAGTGCTGGGCCGCCAGGATTTCCCCGGTTACGCGCGCAGCTCGGAACTTGAATTAAGACGGTGTGACAGCTTGCCGCGCCCGGAGCAACGCTATGCGGCGCAGCAACGGAACATCCGCTACGGCGGCCTCGACCCGGTAGTGGACGCAGCGACGATGGGCGCCTGGAAAAGCGCAAAGATCCGGGGCCTGCAGTTGGGCGGTTTCATGAACGAGTGCGAGCTGGCGCAGAGCGGCCGAAGTGGTAACGCGGTACGGCCGCCCTTTTCTGGACGCCCGCCCGTTGGTCGGGCTGCGGCTTCGCTTGGCGGCAACGGGCGACCGCTCTGCACGGTGAACGCGCTACCGGCGCTTTCACCCCTCCAAGTTGCCTCGTACCACAGCTAACCCTGGCTCGCCCAGTGGCGGAGCAGCAGGAATCGCCATCGGCGACTACGGTGAGCCTTGGGAATGCGGCAGCGGAGGGGGCAACGGAGGGGCGCGAAGGATACGGGTGCGGCTGTTGCTGCGAGGTCGCCCGCATCGCAGGCCGCAGCGATGCGACGCCTTGCGACGGTTTCAGGGTGAACGCCCCCGCGGTTCCGAGCTACATCGGCTGGTGGTGGGCGACGGGAGGCGCAAGTCAATGCAACGTCAGCCTCAGGCGCAGTTTGCCCTACTTGTGCGGCATGCTTCATCGATGTTCATTGCGCTGCCCCCAGGGGCATGGCCGCAGGCCCCTGTCATCATTTATCTGTCACAAGCTTGCTGCCAGGAGCCTGCTTGGGTCAGGTGAGAGCGCTCCCGCTCCGGGGCTCTCCGCCGGCCGAGCAGAACCGCATCCGGCGGCGGCGCCTCGATAAGGCTATAATAGCCAGATGAAGGTAGCCAGCATTTCCGAGGCGAAAAATAACCTGAGCAAGCTGATTAACGGGCTTGCGGGCGGGCCGGTGTTGATCCTTGACCGTGGCCGCCCGGTAGCGCGGCTGGAGTCGGCCGCCGACATGGGGGCTGAGATGTGGGATGCGCGCTTGGCGCGCCTGGTGCGCAAGGGGTTGGTGACGCCACCGAACTCGGCGACACCGCTGCCCAAAGATTTCTTCGAGCGTCCACTGCCGAAATCCCCGCCCGGCCCTTCTTTGCTGGATTACTTGCTGGAGGAGCGGGAGCAGGGCCGGTGAGGTTCTGGGACGCCTCGGCGCTGGTGCCGCTGCTGACCGAGCAATTGCAGTCGGCGGCAATGGTGGCAGTGTCACGCCAGGACCGGGCGATGGGGGTTTGGTGGGGCACAGAGGTGGAGTGTGCTTCGGCGCTGGCCCGCATGGAGAGGAGCGGTGCGGCCTGGGAAGGGAATGACGGGCCCTGGAGCCGGCTGGCGAGGATGGCTCGCGATTGGAAGGTCGTCCAAGCGGCGCCGGAGGTGAGTGCCGCGGCAGTGCGCCTGCTGCGCGTCCACCCGCTGCGGGCCGGTGGCGCGCTGCAGTTGGCAGCGGCGCTGCTGCTGGCCGAGCACCAGCCGAACACGCTGCCTTTCGCCGCTCTGGACGGGCGGCTGCGCCTGGCCGCCGAAAAGGAGGGGTTCCCGCTGCTGCCGGCCACGTTGGACTGAACCTCGCGGCGGCGCGAGTGGGTGCTTGCCACCTGCTAAGGCGCGGGGGCGGCGAGGTCGGCGCCGAGGGTGGCGGCACTCTCGTCCACGGCGAACTGGAGGTCGTAGAGGCGGCGGTAGAGGCCTTGGGCGGCGTGGAGCTCGGCGTGCGAGCCGCACTCGATCACGGTGCCGGCTTCGAGCACCAGGATGCGGTCGGCGTGGCGGATGGTGGAGAGGCGGTGGGCGATGACGAACACGGTGCGGTGCTCGATGAGGCGGGCGAGGGCGCGCTGGACGAGCCGTTCGCTCTCATTGTCGAGCGCGCTGGTGGCTTCGTCGAGGATGAGGATGGGGGCATCCTTGAGCAGGGCGCGGGCGATGGCGATCCTTTGGCGCTGCCCACCCGACAGGCGCAGGCCGCGCTCGCCCAGCAGCGTGTCGTAACCCAGCGGCATGGCGGCGATGAACTCTTCGGCGAGCGCCGCCTCGGCGGCCGCGCGCACCTGCGGGGGCGTGGCCTTCGGGGAGCCGTAGGCGATGTTGTTGCCGACGGTGTCGTTGAACAGGATGGTGTCTTGAGTGACGTAGGCGACGAGCGACCGCAGCGAGGCCAGGGTCAGTTCACGGAGGTCGTGCCCATCCACCAGCACGCGGCCGCCGGTGGGATCGAAAAAGCGCGGGATGAGGTTGACGAGGGTGGTTTTGCCGGCGCCGCTGGACCCAACCAGCGCCACCACCTCGCCGCGGCGCACCTCGAAATCAATTCCCTCCAGCACCGGTTCGCCGGGGGTGTAGCTGAAGGCCACGCCCTCGAAGCGCACGCTATCGCTGAAGCCGGCCAGGGCGCGGGCGTTGGGGCGTTCGGTGACTTCCGAGCGCAAGTCGAGGTACTCGAAGGCGCGCTGGGCGCAGCCGGCGGCGGTCTGGAAGTTGTTGTAGATGCCGGCCATGCGCCGCAGCGGCTGGTAGAGCTTCAGCAGCGCGTAGAGGAACACCACCACCATGCTGGTGGAGAGCACGCCCTGGTTCACGGCGCCGCGGGCGTAGAGCAGGATGAGGATGATGGTGACCGCGCCCAGCACCTCCATGAGCGGCGAGGAGATGCCCTGCTGCAACACGTAGCGCAGGTTGACGTGCAGCAGGCGGCGGGCGGCGGCGCGGAAGCGGGCGATCTCGCGCTCCTCCATGCTGAAGGCCTTGACGATGCGGTGGCCGGTGACGGCCTCGTGCAGGATGTGCTGCACGTCGGCCATCTCGTCCTGCCCCTTGCGCGTGGTGTGGCGCACGTGCTTGCCCAGCCAGATGCTGGGCAGAATCACCGCCGGCGTCAGAATCGCGGCAAACAGGGTGAGCTTCCAGTCGAGCAGCAGCAGTAGAAACAGGAAGACCACAAAGGTGAAGCCCTGCTGCACACCGTCGGCGAGCGAGGCCGAGGCGGCAAGCTGGATGCGCTCGATGTCGTTCATCACCGCCGAACTCAGCCGCCCGGTGGACTCGCGCTGGAAAAACGCCGCCGACTGCCGGATCAGCTTGTCGAACAGTTGGTTGCGGAGGTCGGTGGTGGCGCCATAGCCCACGAAGTTGATGAGGTAGTTGCCGCCGTATTCGCTCACCGCCTTCAGGCCGATGCAAACCACCAGCGCCAGCGCGATGATCGAGGCGGGGTTGTGGCTGAACCCGCCGGGCATGAACTGGTTCAGATACAACGGGTGTGTCAGCAGCGGCGGCTTCGCCGGGAGCAGCAGGATGGCGCCACCGCCGGAGGCCGGGTTCAGCAGCTTGTCCACGATCGGGGCGAGCAGCAGGGCCACGGCGGCGTCGAGCACGCTGGCCAGCGCCATGAGGGCCAGGGCCGCCGCGAACGCACCCGAGTAGCGGCCGAAGAAGTGCAGCAGGCGGTAGAACGGGCGCATGGGCTCAGGCTTGGAGTTCGCGGTGGGTGAGGGCGGGCTGGTAGCCCAGCTTGCGCAGGTCGCGCCGCAAGCTCTCGGCGATGAACACGGAGCGGTGGCGGCCGCCGGTGCAGCCCACGGCGATGTTGAGATAGCTCTTGCCCTCTTTGATGTAAAGCGGGATCAAATAGGCGAGCAGGTCGCGGGTGCGCTGCAGGAACTCGGCGGTCTGGGGGAAGCCGCGGATGTAGTCGGCCACCTTGCGGTCGCGTCCGGTGTGGGGGCGCAGGGTGGCGATGTAGTTGGGATTGGGCAGGAAGCGGACGTCAAACACCAGGTCGGCGTCGCTGGGGAGGCCATTGCGGAACCCGAAGCTGGTGATGCGGATGCGCATGCCCGGGGCGAGGCCGCTCTGGATGACGCGTTCCTGGATGAAGGCGCGCAGCTCGTGGACGTTGAACTTCGAGGTATCCACCACGAGGTCGGCGCTGGCCCGAATTTTCGCCAGCGTGCGCCGCTCAGTGCGGATCCCGCGCCGCACCCCGCCCTCGCTGGCCGCGCCCAGCGGATGCGGCCGCCGCGTCTCGCTGAAGCGGCGCATGATGGCTTCGTCGCTGGCCTCAAGAAACAGCAGCGTCAATTGCAGCCCGGGGGTGCGCAGTCCGGCAAGCATCCGCGGCAGCGTGCCCAGCCGCGCCCCCTCGCGGATATCCACCACGCAGGCCACGCGCTCGACGTCCTCGGACTGGCGCACCAACTCGACAAAGCGCGGCAGCAGCCCCACCGGCAGGTTGTCCACGCAGTAGTAACCGGAGTCTTCGAAGACCTTGACCGCCGAGCCCTTGCCGCTGCCGCTGAGCCCGGTGATGATCACCAGGTGGAAGGCGGGGGCGTCGGTGGCCCGGCGGCGGTGGGCCGTTTTCATCGCTGCCGCCGCTGGTGGGTGGAGGGGATGCGCAGATCCTCGCGGTACTTGGCCACCGTACGGCGGGTGACCTCGATGCCCTGCTCCTTGAGCAGCGCGGCGATTTTGTCGTCGGTGAGGGGATGGCGCGCATCCTCTCCCTCAATCAGGCGCTTCACCCGCCGCTTGAGGATGAGCAGCGAGGTTTCGCCGCCGCGCACCCCCTGCACCGCCTCGGTGAAGAAGAAGCGCAGCTCGAACACGCCCTGGCTGGTGTGCACGTACTTGTTGGCCACGGCGCGGCTCACAGTGGAGGGATGCACGCCAATCTCCTCAGCCACGTCCTTGATCATCATTGGCTTCAGGAAATCCATGCCGAAGTCGAGGAAATCCGACTGCCGCGCCACGATGCTGTGGCACACCCGCGCAATCGTCTGCTTGCGCTGCTCGAGGTTGCGCAGGAACTGGATGGCGCTGGCGTAGCGCTCCTTGACGTAACGGCTGGCCTCGCGCTGGTCCCGCCCCCACTTCATTTCCCTGTACTGGCGGTTGAGGGTCAGGCTGGGCAGGCCGTCGTCGTTCATCACCACCTGGTACTGGTTGCGGCAGCTTTCCAGCCCGCACACCGGGCAGCGCTCCTGCCGCCCTTTGGCGAAGGCCACGTCGGGCTCAATCAGGCGCGTGTTGTTGGGGTTAAAGCGCCGTCCCGGATACGGATCCAGCTTGCGGATCTCGGCCAGCGCCTGTTCAATCTCCTCGCGGCTGATGTTCAGGTGGCGCGCCAATTCCTGCTGCCGCGTCGCCTGCAGCTCCTGCAGGTGCTCGCTCACCAGCGTGATTGCCAGAATTTGCACCGCCGGGCGCTGGAACAATTGCAGCAGCAGGCATTCCCGCAGGTCGCGCGCCGCCACCCCGGGGGGATCGAGGCGCTGCACCAACTCCAGTGCCTCGCGTACCACCGCCTCCGGCAACCCCTCGCTGTCGGCGATCTCCTCGACCCGCAGCGGCCGCCGCCCTTTATCGTCCTCCGCGGTGAGGTAGCCGTCCTCGTCCAGGTTGCCGATGATGGCCTCGGCCGCCGCCCGCAGCTCGGCCGACACTGGTTCGCAGCTCAACTGCCAGCGCAGATGGTCGCTGAGGGTCGAGGGCGCGCTGAGAAAATTGTCGAACGAGGGCCGCTCGGTGTCGTCGCGGTCGCCCTTTTGGAAGCCGGGGTCGAGGTAGTCCTTGAAAAAGTCCCCGTAATCTATTTCCTCGAATGGGTCCGCGGCGGCTTCCGCGCCTTCCACCACCGTCCCCGCCTCCGCGCCCGCGCCCGCCCCCGAGTCCACGCCCGCCGCTTCGCCCGCCTCGGCGCCTTCGCCCCCGCCCACGTCCTCGTGCATCACCGCCGCCGCCGCCAGCACCTGGGTGTCGGCCACCTCGCCCTGGGCGTCGCTCACATGCAACTCGTTTTCCAGCCGCGCCAACTCCTCCAGCCCCGGGGCGTTGTCCTCCGGGGACTCGTCCAGCATCGGGTTTTCGAGCAGTTCCTGGCCGATCGCCTCCTGCAGCTCCAGCTTGTTCATCGCCAGGATGTTGACCATCTGTACCAGACCCGGTGTCAGGGTCTGCCGCAGGCTTTGTCTCGCGATGAGTTTCGGTCCTAGTTGCATCGTCTCCTCAGGCCAGGCTGAAGCTCTCGCCCAGGTATACGCGCCGCACGTCGGCATCCTCGCCCAGTCCGGCGGGCGTTCCCTCGCGGAAGATCCGGCCGTCATGCAGGATGTAGGCGCGGTCGGTCACGCTCAGTGTCTCCCGCACATTGTGGTCGGTGATCAGCACCCCGATCCCATCCCGCCGCAGATCCAGAACGATGTGCTGCAAATCCAGCACCGCCAACGGGTCAATCCCGCTGAACGGCTCGTCCAGCAGCATGAACGACGGCGACAGCACCAGCCCGCGCGCAATCTCCACCCGCCGCCGCTCGCCCCCCGAGAGTGCATACCCGAGCGTGCGACGCACCTTCGTCAGCCCGAGCTGCTCGATCAGTTGCTCCTGACGCTCGCGGCGCTGTGCCTGGGTCATGGGCAGCAGCTCGAGCACCGCCATCAGGTTCTGTTCGACCGTGAGCTTGCGGAAAACCGAGGCCTCCTGGGGCAAGTAGCTAATGCCAAGCTGCGCCCTCTGGTACATGGGCAAAGCGGTGATGTCCTGGCCGTCGAGCACGATACGGCCCATATCGGGCATAATCTGGCCCACGATCATCAAAAAAGACGTGGTTTTGCCGGCACCATTGGGGCCCAGCAGCCCCACCACCTCGCCACGGTCAATGTGAAGGCTCACGCCGTGAACGACGGCGCGGCCTTTGTAAAGTTTGCTGATTTGATCCGTGGCAAGCCGCTGCATGAAGCCAACGCCCGTGTGGGGGGGGAAGCGAGGGCTAAACTACAGAAAATACAGTAAGTTCAATGCGCGATTGTCATCCCGGAAGCGCGCTTTCCACTCTTGCTCCCCACCTGAATTTCATCATTGACCAGTGAAAAAGTCAAGGGATCGCCGCTGATTTTGCCGTGTTCGGCATCGAAAATGCTGGGCGAGTCTCCGGTCATAGTCACCTGCCCGCTGGCGGCAACATAGGTGAGTTGCTTGCCAGTGGCAATCCGGCCCGGTTCGGTCAGTTTCACTCCTTCGCCGGCTACCGCACGTTCGATGCCCGCCGGCTGCCGCGCCATCCGTACCAGCAACTGCGGCGCATCCATCAGACTGGCTCCCAGCCGCATGTGCACCGCACCGCTATAGAGCGCTTGCTGCGTCGCGCCGCTGTAGTGGAGCGAGGTGGCCGTTATGGTGACCGCCGCCGGGTTGGCCTCGCCAACCGTGCCGGCCAAGCGTCCTCCCCTGCGGGCGAGCGCTTGCACGGGGCTGGCCGGGGAGGCCGCGGCGGGCGCCAGCAAGGTGGTTGTCACCCCGCCGGTGGCGGCCAGAGTTTGGGCCGCCGTGTCGAACTGCAACTCGCCGGCCTGCAGCAGGTTGGGCGCCTCGATGAGCCGCACCCCACCGCGGAAGCGTGCCACGCCACTGCGAGGGCCAAGCAAGGCGCCGGCGCGACCTGCGGCGGGGGCGGTTTTGCCGGGCGGCTGGCGCCAGTCAAGCTGGCGGGCGGTGATCACCGCCGTGGCGCCGGGCGTGAGCCCGGGCGCGCTCAGGCCGGCGCCACCCGCGAGGGTACTGACGGCCACAGCGCCGGTGGCCTGCAGCCGTGCGCTGCCATCGGCGGCTTCGGTCCACACGGCGTGGCGGGCGCTGAAGGTACTGGCGCCCTGGCCGCCGCGCACATGTCCGTCCAGCACCGCGCGCTGCCGCCCGGCGTCGTAGTTCACCTGATCGGCCGAGACCCACCCACCGGGGTCCGGGGCGTGGCCGCCCGAGCGGCCGCCGGCAGCCAGGGTCCGGACCATCACCTGGCCGGACGCGGTCGCCTGCGCCAACTGTGGCTCGGCGCCGGGGGCGGGGGCGAAGGTGAGCATGAGCCGATCGCTGCGGCTGGTGCGGATGCCGCCGGGTGTTTGCTGCCGCAGCTCGACGTCGCCGGCAGCGGTGACGCGCTCGGGCTGTTGCCGCGGGTCGAACTGCACCTGCAGGTGGTCGGCCCAGGCCTGGTCAGCGCCGCGCACGAGTAGGGCGCGGCCCTGGGTTTCGATGGCGCTCAGATGTTCGACGGCGGCCGCGCCGGCGTTGGCCGCACTGGGTGCAAACGCAAACACCAGCGTCGGGGCCGCGAGCGTGCCGGCGGCGCCAACGGCGCCAGGTTGCCCCAGCCTGACCTGCGCCTGCTGCCGCGCCTGGATGCGCTCGAGTTGCTGGCCCGCGCCAAACCACAGCGTCATGGCGCCGGCCTGCAGTTGAGCGCTGCGCGCGCCGGCTTGCTCGTCTCCATGCACACCGTCCCAGAGTTCCATTTGCCGCAGCGCAGGCTGGGCGCCGCCGCTGAAGCGCGCCGAGGCCTGTCCGGCGGTGAGCTGGAGTTGCCGCCCGGGCGCATCCGACGCCAGCCGCACATGGCCGGCGGCCGCGGCCTGTTGCAATCCGCGGTTGGCCCCGAAGCGCAGATGGACGACGTCGGCTTCGAGCCGCTCGCTGCGCTCGCCGGCCGACTCCACGCGCGCATTCTGCCGCAGCGTGACCTCTACCGACGCCGCCGCGGGGGCGGCTGCTTGCGCGCGTGGAATCAGCCGCTCGAGGCTGGCGGCGCCGCTGGAGGCGGTGACGTCGCCCTGCCCGGGGCGGGGCCAGCGCAACCGCACCCCGCCGCTCAGCTCGACTGTCGCCTTGCGGCTGTCGAGCGCCGCGGCTGCGGCCGTGCCCTGGCTGCTGCCATAGCGGAAGCGGATGCCCTGGGCCGAGCCGCGGCCTTGGGTCACGTTGAAATCCAGTTGCTGGAGCGACAACTGCAGCGGCGGGGCCGCGCCCCCGGGCGCCGCCTCGGGGTTGAGCGCCACCTGGACGGGGCCGGCGGCGGTCAACTCGCCGCTATGCTCGTTGTAGGCGAACTGTTGGCCCGAGATGTGCTCGGATTCGCGGCCGTCCTCGCCATAGACCTGGATCGAGACCTGGTGCAGCATATCGCGCCCGCCGCTGCGCAACTTCTCGGCCCGCGCCGCGGTGATGCGGAACACCGGTCGCCCCTGCTCGCTTTTGGAGATGGTGACCCCGGCCGCGCTCTGCTCGATGTCGAGCCCCAGCGCCGCCACCTGTGCCCCAGGCCGGCGGGTGAACTCCCGCTCGCCCCGGCGGCGCACCCGCACGTAGTCGGCCCCGACCGCCACCGCTCCCACCACCAGCGCCGCCGCCAGCAGCCGCCGCAGCCGCACCACACGGCGGTGCCGCTGCAGGCGCAGCGCAGGGGATCGGACGGGCTCCATAGTGCAATTATGAGGCGCGGCGGCGGGAATGGTTCTATGGGGACGTGGTTTGGCGGGTGCGGGGGCTGCGGCGGGAGGGGGGGAGAGTTGCTAGTTGCTAGTTGCTAGTTGCTAGTGAAGGCGCGGCGGTGGGAATGGCCCCGTGGGGAGGGTGGTTCGGAGGGTGCGGGGGCTGCGGCGGGAGGGGGGAAGAGTTGCTAGTTGCTAGTTGCTAGTTGCTAGTGAAGGCGCGGCGAGGGGGGCGGTGACTGGGGGCGGTGCAGCCACCGGGGGGCGGCGGTTCCGGTCTGCGGCCTAAAAAAATCCGCTCGGTGGGGGCGGCGCTTGCCGCCGGCGGCGACTGATGACCGACGACTGACGACTGATGACCGACGATCAACGACTCAATGCGCGGGGGAGGAGGCGGCCGGTGTGGGCGCGATAGGCGTCGAACTCGGCTCCGAACTGGGAGCCCAGCAGAGCGTCTTCGCGTCGGGCGCGGCTGAGGAAGGCGGCCCACAGCAGCGCCGCGCCCAGCAGGCTGCGCCAGAACCCGAACGCCAGCGCCGCTCCCGCGGTCGCCGCCAGCAGCCCGGTGTAGAGGGGATGGCGCACGGAGCGGTAGGGACCGCTTTGCACCAGCTTGTGGTCCTGCTTCAGGGCCACGATGCCGCTCCAGTACTGCCCCAGCGAGGCTCGCGCCCAGCAGGTGTAGCCCAGCCCCGCCACCGCCAGCACCGCGCCGGCAACGCCGGCCGGCTCGCGCCAGCGCGGCGCCAGAAACGTGGCGTGCCACAATCGCTGCCCCAACGGGTCCAGGAAGATCAGCACATACCCGCCCCAGATCAGCGCCCGGTCACCCATCCGCGTCGCGCCCGCCTCTTTCGAGGCGATCTTGCGGGTCAGGAACATCGAGACGATAAAGTACACGCCGGTGAGGAACCAAGCCGTGATCGTCACCGCCGCCCACAACGAAAGTTGGGTCGCCATCCACCGCATTATAGCGGCAATAAAAAGGGCCGGCGGAAGGCCGCCGGCCGTAAGCGCACACTTCAATGAGCCGAGCTTATTTCGAGGATGCCTTTCGCTTGCGCGCTGGCAATGCCTTGGCGGAGTCCACGTTGATGGAGTCGCCGGTAACCGTGCCGGTCAGGGCCACGTGCTTGCCGAGTACGTCCTTCACCGAGTCCTGGTTGGCGATCTGGATGACCTTGCCGGCGCGGCCGTCTTCGACGAGCACCGCGGCCGAGCCGCCGTCCACGCAACTGGTGGCACACTTCACGTTGCCTTTCATGGCGGTTTTGTGGGTGGCTGCGCACTTCGCGTCCATGATGTAACCCCGGACGGTGGTGGGCGCCGCAAAGCAAAGCGTGATGAAGCCGAAGGTGGCGACCAGCGTCGCCAGGCTAAGTGTCTTCTTCATGTACTGGTTCTCCTTCTGAAATGATGCGATGGTGAGTTGAAAAAGCCTGAGAACAATAATATACCCATTCACCTAGACGCAGGGTTCAGGCGGGGGTGACAGTTTTTTCGTCCGTGTCCTCGCGGTGGTAGCCGCACCCCGGGTTCGGACAGGCGACCTGGGGCCCGGCTTTCAGGAACTTGCGCAACATATAGGGGTGGCGGCAGTTGGGGCAGGCCTCCGGCACCGGACGCTGCCATAGGCTGAAGTCGCAGTCCGGGTACCGCGTGCAGCTATAAAACGTTTTACCCTTCCGGGAGCGCTTTTCTGCCACGTCGCCCTGCTGGCATTTCGGGCACTTGAACCCTTCCACCAGGTTCTGTTTCACGTACTTGCACTCCGGGTAGCCGCTGCAGGCGGTGAACTCTCCAAAGCGCCCGTGCTTCACCACCAACTGCTTGCCGCACTGCGGGCAAACCTCGTCCAGTTGGCGGTCGGCCTGCTTCTGGGGCGCATCCAGCCGGCGCGTGGTCTTGCAGTCGGGATAGCCGGTGCAGGCCCAGAACTGGCCGAAGCGCCCGCGCTTGAGCACCATGGGGCGGGTGCAGTTCTCGCAAAACTCCTCCGGCTCGCTGGCATCGGCCGAGTCCAGGTCCTGTGTCTCGATGGCGATCTCGCGCGTGTTGGTGCAGTCCGGATAGCCGCTGCAGGCCAGAAACGAGCCGTGCTTGCCCCAGCGGATCACCATCGGCTTGCCGCATTTTTCGCACACGTACTCGGTGGGCTTCTCCATCCGCTTGTAATCCACCATGTGCTTTTCGGCGTACTCGAGGTTGGCCGAAAAGCGACGGTAGAATTCCGCCAGGGCGTCGGTCCATTTCTCGCGCCCTTCCTCGATCTCGTCGAGCTGTTCCTCCATTCGTGCCGTATATTCCAGCTCGAAGATGTCCTTGAAGTTGGCGGTCAACTGCTCGGTGACCACCTCGCCCAGCTCGGTGGGATGGAATTTGCCCCCGGTCTTGGTCACGTAGCCGCGGTCCTGGATGGTGCTGAGAATGGTGGCGTAAGTGGAGGGCCGCCCGATGCCTTTTTCCTCCAGCTCCTTCACCAGCGAGGCCTCGGTGTAGCGCGGCGGTGGCTCGGTGAAATGCTGCTCGCTTTTCACCGCCAGCAGCTTCAGCGTCTGCCCGGGTTCGAGCGGCGGCAACTTGTGCTTGAGGGCGGCGTCTTCGTCGTCCTCCTTGTCCTTGCTTTCCTCGTAGACCTTCAGGAAGCCGTCGAACTTCAGCACGCTACCGGTGGTGCGCAACTGCAGCTTCTCGCTGGGTGCGGTGGCGGTGATGTCGACGGCGGTCTGGTCAAACGCCGCCGGCGGCATCTGCGAGGCGATGAAGCGCTGCCAGATCAGCTTGTAAACCTTGTACTCGTCATCGCCCAGATACTTCTTGACGCTTTCCGGGTCGCGCATCGCCGAGGTCGGCCGGATGGCTTCGTGCGCGTCCTGGGCGCCCTTTTTGCTGGCGAACCGGTTCGGCTGCGGGGGCAGGTACGGCGCGCCGAATTGCTGGGTGATAAAACCGCGGGCTTCCGTCAGCGCATCTTCCGACACCCGCGTCGAGTCGGTGCGCATGTAGGTGATCAACCCCTGCAGCCCCTCGCCGCCCAACTCCACCCCCTCATACAGCCGCTGCGCGATCATCATCGTCCGCTTCACGCTGAAGCGCAGCTTCCTGCCGGAGTCCTGCTGCAGGCGACTGGTGATGAACGGCGGCTGCGGGTTCCGGCGGCGCTCCTTGTTCTCCACCGTCCGCACCGTGAACTTCGCCGCCTCCAGCGCCGCCTTCAGCGCCCCGGCGTCGTCGCCGTTGCCGATCTCGATTTCGTCTTTGGGCAGGGTGCCGTCGCCGGTGTAGCGGCGCGTGACGCGGGCATCGAAGTAGGGCGCCTTGCCCGCCGACAGGTGCGCGTCCAGCGTCCAGTACTCGCGCTTGACGAAGGCCTTGATCTCCGCCTCCCGCTCGACCACCAGGCGCAGCGCCGGGGTTTGCACCCGTCCGGCCGATATCCCGCGCCGCACCCGGTCCCACAGCAGCGGCGAGATCTGGTAGCCCACAATCCGGTCCAGCGTGCGCCGCGCCTGGTAGGCGTCCACCAGGTTCTGGTTGACCTCGCCGGGGCGGCTGAAACCCTCCTGCACCCCTTTTTTGGTGATCTCATTGAAGGCCACCCGGTACATGGGCTTGCTCTTGGCGCCGTCACCGTTCAACTCGTGCGCCAAGTGGAAACAAATCGCCTCGCCTTCCCGATCCGGGTCGGCGGCCAGGTAGATGGCTTTGGCCTTTTTGGCTTCCTTCTTCAGCAGCGCGACCACTTTTTCCTTGCCTGGGATGACGACATAGGTGGGCTCGAAGTTGTGTTCGATGTCCACGCCCAAGTCGCGTTTGGGCAGGTCCATGATGTGGCCCAGCGAGGCCAGGACCTCGTAGTCGGCGCCAAGGTACTTGGTGATGGTCTTGGCCTTGGCCGGTGATTCGACGATGACGATGGATTTAGGCATTGCCAATACGAGCGGCCAGCGCCGGCCCACGGGGCCGGACCTCAGCAGGGAGGTGGGATGTCCCTAGCTTACCCGCAAATATTTCTTTCCGGGAAGTTGGCGGATTTTGCCCTCAAGTTCGAGGTCGAACAGAGCGGCAAGCAGCTCCGGCGCGGTGAGGCTATTGTCCATCCGGTTGCCTATTTCGTCAACTTGAGCTGTATCGTCCACCGCTAACACGTTTAGAATCTTCGCCTGCAGGCTGGGCTCTGCCCCTTCGCCGGTCGCTGCCGCCGCCAGGGTCACCGCCATCACCGGAGGCGGATCCAGCCGCCCCCGCACGGCGCTGGGCAACTCTTCGATTACATCGGCGGCTCCGGTCACCAACTTTGCCCCTTGTTTGATCAGTGCGTTGGGCAGCCAGGCCTGCTTTTGGGTCGCCATGCCGGGCACGGCGAACACCTCGCGGTCTTGCTCGAGCGCCATGCGGGCGGTGATGCGCGAGCCGCTATACTCGCCGCCCTCGATCACGACGACACCCAGTGCCATGCCGCTGATGATGCGATTGCGGATGGGGAAGTTCTGGGGCGCGGGCGGCGCGCCCAAGGGCAGCTCGCTCACCAGCGCCCCGCGCCGACCGTTGGTGCCGGCCATGATCTGCTCGGCGAGCTTTTCGTGCTCACTGGGATAAATAATGTCCACTCCGCTGCCCAGCACCGCCACCGTCCGCCCGCCGGCCTCGAGACAGGCGCGCTGACAGTCGCCGTCCACGCCGCGCGCCATCCCGCTGAAGACGGTCAGCCCCCACTGCGCCAGCTCCCGCCCCAGCTTTTCGGCCATCAGCTTGCCGTAGACGGTCGGGTGCCGCGTGCCCACCAGCGCCACTCCGAACGTATCCAGCGCCGCCGCATCGCCGCGCACATACAGTGCCACCGGCGCGTCGAATATCTCACGCAGCAATTCCGGATACCGCCGGTCCGCGCGGCTGACCACTTCCACCCCCTGCCGCTCGGCCCGCCCGGCCTCCTCGGCGCCCAGCGCGAGCGCCCGGCCGTCGTGCAGTTGGCGGGCAACCCCGACGGCGAGACCACACCCCTCCAATTCCGTCAGCGAGGCGGCATAGATTTCCTCAGCGCTGCTGAAGTGTTCGAACAGGTTGTGCAGCCCGCGCTGGCCCAGGCCGGGCGTCAGCGCCAGCCCCAGCCATTGGGCCAGCGACGCGCCCGCCGCAGGGGATTCCGCTTCCACACCTTGAGCCTAAGGTCGCGCCCGCCAAAGGTCAATCCCTCCAATGGGTGGTACAAATTTGAGTAAGGGCGGGGGTGCGCGGGCGCACACTCATTGTTAATGTTGCATCTTGACGCCAAAGCCGTCCGCGAGCGGCTGAATTCGGTGATGCTGGCCATCTCCGCCCTGGAACAATGCCCCCCTTACCCCGAACACCGTGCGATTGCCCGCGCCGCGCTGCAGGCGCTGCGTGAGATCAGCGTGCTGGTCACCGACGATGAGTTGGAGGAGCACGGCGAACAGCCCACGGGCCAGGCTCGCGCCGCGCGCCAGCAAATACGGAGCGCCGAAAAGGACGGCACGGGAGCGGATTCAAAGTAGCCAGCCCCGCTGTAGTTCGACAGGACGTGGGGAGGGCGCGGCCCGCTGGCCAGTGGTGGTCCCTGAGACTTTCTAGTCCGCATTTCTCACAGTCAGGTCACGAAGCTCGCATCCAGGCGCGGCGCGGCCTAAAAAATGGGCGGCGATATCGAACGGCGAGCAGGACGCGCTGTCTGGAGGTCGATGGCACCAGGGCAGGTGCTGCACCGCCCATTTTTCTCGACGGGCGCGCTATGCCGCGCGTGGCAGCGGCTGGGTTGGCGAGAAATGCGGACTAGCGCTTGAGGTTGCCGAACGTGCCTACGTTGGCGAGGGTGAAACTGATCAGGAACTGATTTTCGCGCCGTACGGAGGCCAGCGAAAAGCGGCGGTACTGCAGTGCGAAGCCGCAGCAATCCCAGTTGCGGCTGACCTCGAAGGTGGTGTATTGGAGTTGGCCGGTGCGGGCGTCGTAGGCGACGGAGCCGGAGACGCCGAGTCCGGGCGATTGGTCGCTGCCGTAGCCGGAGGCGATGCGGAACTGGTGAAAGTGGGGCAGGGCGCCGGGGACGCCGAGGCCGGCCGGGGGGCGCAGGAAGTAGTCGCTGCCGGAAACGAACTCGTGGCCGAAGTGAAAGTTGCCGCTGAAGGCGCTGGCGCTGACCTGGTGTTGGTGGCTGTCATAGTCGAGGCGCCAGTCGCCGTCAAAGCCGCTGAAGGGCGACACGCGGACGACCGAACTAAGCGGGGAGAAGCGCACCGGCAGGGCCTCGACGTCGAAGGGCGAGAGCATTTCGGTAGTCAGAAAGACGTTGCGCTCGCCTGGAATGAGGGCGCCGCCGAAGGTCGGATCCATGTAGTAGGTCTGCAGCAGGGTCCAGGAAGCCAGCTCGCGGGACTGGCCGGGCTGCGCGCCGGCGACCAGGAGGCGGTTGGTGAAGCCATACTCGGCCTCGTTGGTGTCGGAGAGGATGTCGCGATCGTCGAAGCGGATGATGGCGTCGGCGTCATCTACGCCGGCGGTGCGGTGGTAGCCGAGCTGGGGCTCGAAGACATGCTTGAGGCGATGGTGCCCGGGGCCGGAGAACAGGCGCTCGAACGCCGGCGGCCGCCACTCGAAATCGAGGGTGGCGGCGTTGCGCCAGAGGGCGCCGGCCAGCAACAGCGGAGCCGCGTCGGGGGAGGCGAACGGGTTGGGCGAGGCCTGGCGCTCGGAGTAATAGGTGGCGCGCACGGAGAGATCGGCGGTGAAGGTGCCCGCCGCAGTCGTGACCGGCAGGCGCAGGTGGGGACCGAGGTCCATGCGCTCCATGACGCCGGTGCCGAAGCCGGGCTGGGAGCGGTCCAGCAAGCCGGCGCTCGCGTTCCAGGAAAAGTACAGCGGCAGGCGGCGGGTGAGGGACTGGGCGTAGGCGTTCCAGTTCAAGTCGGGCAGCGCCGCCAGCGAGAGGCTGGCCTCGGGCGTGGTGCCGAGGAAATCCTGATAGCGGTGCGCCACCACGGCAAGGTCCTGGCCGGCGGCGGATTTTTCGGCGAAGGCGGTGGAGACGGCCTCGGTGTTGATGGCTTCGGAGAACGTGTTCTTGAACACCAGGCGGTAGAGGTAGCTGGAGAGGTAGTCCACATCGAGCACGGAGCGGAAGCCGCTGCCGGTCTCGTGGTCGCCGGTCATCACGAGTTCCTGGCCGCCCTGCTGGATGCGGCCGCCGGCGGCGGTGGCGAGGCCGTGATCGAAGACGCCGTCGAGCTGCACGCCGAAGCTGGAGTTGCGGGTGGGGCGGCTGTCGAGCAGGAAGTGGTCGGCCCAGCCGCGCGCGCTGTAGTACTCGGTTCCGGCGGTGACGTTGAGGTTGGGCTTCGCGGCCCAGTAGAAGGAATCACCCAGCACGTAGCCCTTGATGTTGCTTTTGCTCACGACCGGCACCAGCACGCCGCTATGGCGGCCCTGGCGCGTGGTGGAATGGGTGAGAAAAGGGGCGTAGAACACCGGGACGTCCAGGAGGCGGAAGACGGCGTGGTAGAGCTTGGCGTTTTGGCCCAGGGTGATATCGACGCGGCTGGCGCTGAGGGTCCATTTGGGGTTGGGGAGGGTGCAACTGGTGACGCGGCCGTCGAGGAGGCGGTAGTGGTTCACGCCCAGGCGTTCGAGCTTGCGGCCGGAGAAAATGAGCGGGTTGGTGGCCAGGGCCGGGGTGCGGCGGCCGCGGAGGCGGATGCCGCTGACGCCCTGAAAATGATCGAACTCGCCGGTGGAACTGTAGAAGTTGTAGGTGGCGGCGGTGCCCTCGATGTGGGTCTGCTCGGCCAGGGTGTCAAAGGCGACGTGGCCGGTGGCGCGGGCGTCGCCGCTGGCGCTGTCGAAGTTCATCGCATCCGCGCTCAGGCGCAGGCCCTCGACGCTGATGACGACATGGCCGGTGGCGCGGTAGAGCTTGCCGCCGTTGGGCGCGACGCGGGCGCTGATGCGGTCCGCCGTAATCGTGATCACCGAACCGGGCGCGAGGCCGTGCGCCAGCGGCAGCACGCGGCGCTGGGATTGGGGCGCGGGCGCGGGCGCGGGCGCGAGGCTAGTGCCAGCGCGCGCCGCGGTCAGGGGCGTACCTGAATGGTTATCAGCGGCGGAGGAGGGAGACTGCGCCCCAACCGCCGCAATCAGGCTAAGCGCGGCGATAATCAGGGAGCGGAGGCGCAATCGCATGGGGTGGGCACTGGCTGCTGCAGTCCCTCTAGATTAGCGAATTCCGGGCCCATGACCTGTCCTGTTTGCCGCCAACCCGCCGCTGAATGCCGCTGCGCGGCGCCGCTGCTGCCGCCGATGCCGGAGTGGCGCTACGAGCTGCAGCAGCGGGTGGACGCCTATCGGGCGCGGCGGCAGCGGCCGCTGCCGGTGTATCGGGGCGCGGGGGCGGCGGTGGTGCAGATGGGGGCGCCGTGGGAGCGGCCGAGCGGGGTTGCGGGCGCGGGAGGGGCTGAAGCGGGCGCAGCGGCGCAGGCGCCGGGGACGGCCGGACCGCCGCCGCGACGGGAAGTCCGGGAGGCGGGCGGCGGCGCGGCCTGGACGGTCGTCAGCGAAGGCAACCTGGCGCGGCTGCAAACCGCGCCGGTGGCCGTGGCCGCGCCGGTGACGGCGCTGGGGCCGCGCTGGGCGGCGGCGCCGGGGCCGCGCGACGCCGCCTGCCTGCAACTGCCG
>JBOGKJ010000119.1:0-6344 GCA_050745565.1 Terriglobales bacterium
GCGCCGCACCGGGCCGCGGCGGCCGCGGCGCCGCCCCCCCGAAAAAGGGCGGCGTGTTCCGCAGCCTCGACCAGGGCCAGACCTGGGAGCATATGTCCGCCATTGATCCCCGCCCCAGCTATTACAGCCGCATCTATGTGGACCCCGCCAACCCCGACCGCGTCTACATCATGGGCTCCGAGCGCGGCTTCTACATTTCCGACGACGCTGGCCGCACCTTCCGCGACGTCTTCAGCCGCGTCCACGGCGAGGACCACACTATGTGGATTGATCCGGCCAACTCCAACCACCTGCTGATCGGCGGCGACGGCGGCGTCTCCATCTCCTATGACAAGGGGCAGACCTGGTTGTTTCGCGACAACCTGCCTATCGGCCAGTTCTACGACATCTCGGCCAACCACGCCTCGCCCTACCTTGTCTGCGGCGGCCTGCAGGACAATGGCAACTGGTGTACGCCCTCGGCCACCAACCTCAGCTATGGCCTCACCAACCGCGACGCCTTTAACGTCGGCGGCGGCGACGGCATGCAGGCGGTCTTCGATGGCGACAACCATACCCTGCTGGTCAGCTCGCAAAACGGCTCGACCGTCCGGCTCGACCTTGACACCATGCAGCGCCAGCGCATCGGCCCCGTTCCGCCCCCGCCAAGCGCCGCGTCCGGCGCCGCCGGCGGCCGTGGCGCCGGTTACCGCTGGTACTGGACCAGCCCGCTGATCGTCTCCCATTTCAATCCCCAGGTCATCTATACCGCCGCCAATATCCTGTTCCGCTCTGACGACCAGGGCCGGAGTTGGAAGGCCATCAGCGGCGACCTCACCGCCCACGTGGACCGCAGCAAACTGCCGATGATGGGCGGACCCGTTCCGGCCGACGCCCTCTCGAAAAACGACGGCCAGGATAACTTCAGCGCCCTCACCGTGATCGCTGAATCGCCGCTCGACAAAAACCTCCTCTATACCGGCGCCGATGACGGCACCCTTCAGCGCACGCGCGACGGCGGCGCCCACTGGACCAACCTCACCGCCAACGTGCCCGGCCTGCCGCCGATGACCAACGTCAGCGGCATCGCGCCCTCGCGCTACGCCCCCGGCCGCGTCTATGCCACCTTCGACGGCCACTTCAACGACGACTACCACCCCTACGTCTACGTCAGCAACAATTACGGCGACACCTGGACGACGATCACCGGCGGCCTGCCGATGACCTCCGTCCACCGCATCCGCGAAAACCCGAAAAATCCCGACTTCCTGGTCGCCGGCCTCGAAGAGGGCGTCTGGGCCAGTTGGGACCGCGGCGCGCACTGGACCTCGCTCAACACCAACCTGCCCCCGGTGCCGGTCTACGACCTCATTTACCAGGCATCGGGCGCCTTGCTGCTTGGCACGCACGGCCGCGGCATTTGGGTGCTCGACAACGCCCAGCCGCTGGCGCAGATGGCAACGGCCGTGGCCGCAAGCGGCGTGCATCTGTTCCCGGTTCCGGCGGCGCACCGGACCACCATCTACAGCCCGCAGTCCTGGTTTGGCTGGGGCGAGTTCTTTGCGCCCAACCCGCCCAGCGGCGCGGTCGCGACCTTCTATCTGGCAAAAGCTTCCGCGACCCCGGCGCGGGTGACCATCACCGACGCCCGCGGTGCGGAGGTTCGGTCGTTCACCGCGCCGGCGCATGCGGGCATGAACGCGGCGGTGTGGGACCTGCACTACGCCCCCGCGCTGCCGCCGCAAACCGGCGGCCGCGGCGGCCGTGGCGGCGGCTTCGGCCGTGGCGGCGGCAGCGGCCCCTGGGCGCCCCCGGGCCAATATAAATTGACCCTCGCGGTGCCGGGCGAAGCCGCCGCCTCCACCTCCGTCAGCCTGAATCCGGACAACGCCGTGCGCCTCAGCCCGGCCGAACAGGCCCAGCGCCAAGCGGACGTCATGGGCGCTTACCGGCTGCAACAGCAGTTGGAGCCCGCGCGCACCGCCGCCGCCACCGTGACGCGGCAACTTGAAGCGATGCGAACCTATCTCGACGCCGTAGGCGCACCCGGCGCTGCGCCCCTGCAGGTGGTGGCACGCTCCCGCCGCGCTCTGCAGCCGCTCTCCGCCCAGCTCGAGCGCGCCATCAGCCAGGCTGCCGCCGCCCAGCGCGCCATGGACGACTACGAAGGCCTGCCCACCGCCGCCCAATCGGCACAGCTCGTTCAGGCCCGCCAGCAAGCCCGCACCGCCGTGGCCGCGCTCAATCAGTTCCTGCGATCCACCATGTCCGCCACCTATCGGGCCGTGGGCGCCAATATCCACTGGGCGCCGGTGCCGCCGCTTGACGCCATCGCCAGCGCTGCGGAAAATAGAGGATAGACTATCGGTCTCATGACCCCATCCCCCGACCGAGAAACCATCCTCGTCGCCGAAGACGAAGCCGTCGTGCAGAAGCTCCTGCTCGAGTTGCTGCGGCGGGAGGGCTACGCCACCCTCGCCGCCGACGACGGCGCGGCCGCGCTGGAACTTGCCCGCAACCACGCCGGCCCGCTGGATCTGTTGATCACCGACGTGGTGATGCCCAAAATGGCCGGCACCGACTTGGCGCGCCAGATCGCGGAACTCAAGCCCGGCATCCGCATCCTGCTTATTTCCGGCTACTCCAACCCCGACGCCGTGGCCCCGTTGCAAAACCTGGCGGGTGTGGCCTATTTGCGCAAGCCGTTTCTGCCGCGCACGCTGCTGGCCCAAGTCCGGGCTCTGCTCGATGCCTGAGGTGCGGCATAGCCTCGCCGGAGTGGATGGCCCCCGCGTCGGGAACTGGCATTGTCGGGCGCGGGCCCCTGCTCGGCTACGCCGTGCATCCCGCTTGGGCTCGCGCCGGCCCGGGGCCCGGCGTGCCCAAGCCGGCGCGAGCCTTGCCGGGCGCGGGCCCCTGCCCCTGCTCGGCTGAGACGCTCGCAGCGCCGTGCCCGCACTCGAAGGGCGGCGCCGGCCCGGGGCCCGGCGAGCCCAAGGGCGCGCGAGCGGCATCTCGCTACCGCAGAATGACGGTTGCTGTGGTCACCCGAACTGGCGCGTGGCGCCGGCCGGCGGCCGGCGCGCGGGTCGGCGACCCGCCCCACGAGAGGTGGCGCCGGTCGGAAGGCTACTGGTTTTGCCACGCCTAAGCTGATTCGGCCCTGGAGGGGGGCCGCGACGCTTCGTTTGCCGGGAGCGGCGAAAGCGCCACTGGCGCTTTCACCGCGTTGGAATTCCGCGGCCCTTCGCGTCGATTTTGCCCGCAGTGCAAACGGTGCGACTCCCGCGTTTGGGCGCTGTGCATCGCGACCGGGAGCGGGGAGCCGTCGGCGCGGCAGAGCAACTCGTCGTCGTTGATGTAGTCTTCGCCGCGCTGGGCGGCGACCAGACGGTGCAACCGGCCGAACGCCCCGCGACGCCAGGCCCGACGGCGGCCGCCTGACGATTCTCACCGGCTCGGCCGCGCACGTACTCCTCTTTGGCCGCCGCTGTTCCCGAGCCGGCCGCCTGGCTGCTGCTCGGCACCGGCCTGCTGGGCCTCGGCCTCGCCGTGCGCCGCGGCCTCTAGGCGCGGCGCGGGCGCGGCGGGCGCCTCCGGCCCCAGCCGCGGATCGGCCACCGGCGCCCCGAAGCTCAACGTTGCCGGCATCACCCCCGCCCACACCGGCAGCGCGTAATCGTCGTCGGCGTCCTTGGGTGGCCCGCTGCGGATTTTCGCGCTCGCCTCCTCCAGCGGCAGCGCCAGCACCGTGGTGGCCTTGAGTTCGTTGTCGGTCGGTTGCCGCACCCCGGCCCAACGTCCCGGCAGAATCTGCTCGCTGATGGTCTCGAGCGCCGCCCGCTTCAGCGCCGCCGGCTCAATCAGCCGCGCCCGCCCATAGATCACCACCGAACGATAGTTCATCGAATGATTGAAGGCCGACCGCGCCAACACCAGCCCGTCCAGAATCGTCACCCCCACTGCCATCTCCACGCCCCCGGCCAGTGTCCGCAGCATGCGGCTCAGCGCCGAGCCGTGCAGGTAAAGTTCGTCGCCGTGGCGGCCGTAGGAGGTGGGTATGACCGCCGGCCGCCCGTCGGCCACAAACGCCACGTGGCACAGGAAGGCGGCGTCGAGAATCGCGTGAACCGTCTCGCGGTCGTAGGCGCCGCGCTCAGGGTGGCGCTCAACCTTGGTGCGGGGCGTGGGCGGCGGAGCCGAAGGCATGGCCTCAGGCTACAGCAAAAGCCGCGGAAACTTCAGAAAAGCGGCGCGGCCGCCCTTCTCAGGACGCCCTCCCGCTGCCACCCCAGCGCGCCAGCGCGCCGGGGGCCCCAGCGGTGGTCGGGCTGCGGCCGGAATTCGCTTGGCGGCAACGCGCGCCCGCTCTGCTCAGGGCGCGTCCAAGCTGCCTCGTCTGGATAACAGCGACGGCGCGCACCGAGCTTATCCTTATTGCCGGGCCCCTGCCCCTGCTCGCTGAGACGCTCGCAGCGCCGCGCCCGCACTCGAAGGGCGGCGCCGGCCGGCGGCCCGGCGAGCCCAAGGGGGCGCGAGCAGCCTCTCGCTGCGGCAGAATCACGGTTGCTGCGGTCACCCGAACTGCCGCTTGGCGCCGACCGGAAGGCTGCTCGTTTTGCCACACCTACGTTGATTTGGCCCTGGGAGGGGGCCGCGTAGCGGCGGCGCGCACCAAGACTTATCGCTTATTGCTTATCGCTTATCGCTTTCTTACTCCGTGTGCAGCAGCGCCTTGAACCCGTAATCCATGTGCATCTGGATATGGCAGTGGAAAAACGACGGGCCGGGCTGGTCGGCGATGAACTCCACGGCGGCGCGGCCGTAGATGGGGACGACGACCGTGTCCTTGAGCACCCCGGCGGTCGCCTTGCCGTAAATCTCTGTGATCTCAAACCGGTGCCGGTGCAGGTGCAGCGGATGGCTGTCGTCGGTGCGGTTGTGGAACACGAGGCGGTGGCGGGCGCCGTGCTCGAGCATGAACTCGTTCTCGTGCGGATAGGGCTTGCCGTTGACGGTGAACTGGTTGAAATGGCCGGCGCCGCGCGGAATCATTTCAAACACCATGTCAATGACCTTCGCCGGCGCCGGCCGCGCCGCCGCCGGGGCGCGGCCGAAGCGGGTGTAATCCCAGGCGAGCGATTTGGGCGCCAACCACTGCGGCTGCTGGTTGGCGCCGGCGTACTCGACGATGACGCCGAGCCCGGCGTTGCGGATCAGGTCGGTGGGCTCACCCAGAATCCACACTCCCGGCTGGTTCATCTCCACATAACAGTCAATGCGCTCGCCGGGGCCGATCAGCAGCAGGTCCACCGGCGCCGGCGTGGGCACGGGGTTGCCGTCGAGCGCCAGGACGGTGAATTGGTGGCCGGGCAGCGCCAGATGGCGGATCTCGATGGCGCTGGCGTTGAGCACATGCAGCAGCAGGCGCTGGCCGCGCTGCACCCGCAGCGGCTCGCCCGCGCCCAGCGCCTTGTCGTTGATCGAGTAAATGCCGGCGCCAATCTCCCACCCGTCGGGACGGGTGTCGAGCACCGCCGGCTTTTCCGGCTCCGGAACCGTGGGGTCGAGATCGTCGGTGTCCACGATTTGGGTGGTGAAGAAGGGTTCCCAGTCGCGCAGCGCCAGAAACAGCTCCTGGTCGTAGTGGCCCGCCTGATACGGGTTCGTCGCCCCCTCAATCATCAAAAACCCGAATTGCCCGGTGTAGCTGCCGCGATAGAGGTTGTCCATCGCCATGGCATGGGTGTGGTACCAGCGCGTGCCGGCGGGCGCGGGCGTGAACTGGTAGCGGCGGCGCCCGTGGGGTGGAACGAACGGCGTGCCTTCCTCTTCGGCCCCATCCACATCGGCCGGCAGGAACAGGCCGTGCCAGTGGACCAGCTCCGGCGTATCGGTCTGGTTGACCACCTCGACCGTCACCGGAACGCCTTCCTTCATGCGCAGGACCGGCCCCGGCGAGGTGCCGTTGTAGCCGATGGTGCTGATGATGTGGTTGGGGGCGAGCTCGACTGCGACCGTGCCGATGGTGAGGGTGATATCGGCGGGGCCGGCCGTTGGTGCCTGCCGGGCGCGGGCAGTCAACTGCGGGTCGGCCGCCGCGGCCAACGGCGGCGCCGCCGCGGCGGCAGCGGCCAGCGAACCCAGTTTAAGAAAATCCCTCCGCTCCATTCGCCCGAGTTCAGTTTAGCAGCGCCACCGGCCGAGTTGGCGCGCACGTCGCAGGCGCCGCTATCGAAGCCCCGGCACCCGCCGACGCACCCTCTCTATCCGAGCACCCTCCCGCCGCGCCCGCACTAGCAACTAGGAACTAGCAACTAGCAACTGCGTCGGCGCGGCCCTGCCGCGCAGACGCCTACCGGTGC
>JBOGKJ010000120.1:0-3058 GCA_050745565.1 Terriglobales bacterium
GATCCGAGTTTGCCGTCACCGTGAGTGCCCGCGATGCCGGCTGCGAGATGGCTGTCTGCTGTGACTCCGAGCCACACGCGGCGATGCCGGCCGCCAGCGCCAGCGCGGCAAAAAGCATGGGCTGCATGGGCCTCTACCAACGGTAGCGGCCCCGCTCCCCGTTGCCATCCCCGCAAACGTGGGGGCCTGTTGGTCGGTGGCCAACCGTACACTCCCAACCGCATCCAACTCTGGTGGGGCCGCCCCCAGGGGCGGCCTCGCGGTACGTTCGAGTTGACACCTGCATATTCTTGCTGATGCCGAAGGTCGCGCTTCGGCGTCACACCCTTTTCCGTCCCGCGGTTATCGTCATCAACAGAGAGATTGTGTGGGATGGATCGTTAAACTTGCTGAGCAACAACCACCGCACCGACGAAAGCATGACTCAGATCGTAAATAGCGGCTTCGCGGGCGCCGTGTCGTCAAACCTGGCGAGGAGGCGAATTTCGGCCAGCAAGCCCGCAGAGGCGGTCGCCGAAGCCGAAAATCTCCGTTGTGGGAACTGCGGCGGTCGCACCTATTACGACGAGCGACGGTACGGCCCTTGTTTTTCGTGTGAGGCCGCCTGTGGCTGGAACGAGAGCCTCGATGCCGCTGAAGGTGGACGGCGCTTCGGTACGGCAGGTCTTCCGAGAAACGGCCCGGAATGCCCTGTTTGCGGTGGCCCCACCAAGCTTCGCAAGGGAAGTTTGGCCCGTTTTACAGATGCGGGAGGGCCCCAGGATGCCCCGGAAAGGCTTCCGGCCCTCGCGCCTCGATGAGAAGGGCGGCAAGGGGCGGCACAGTAAGCAAAAAAATGCGGGAAGCCCCGCCGTGCTGCATTTATACGGCGCGCCGAATCCTGACTCGGGTCTTGACGCGCCTACCCTTATAGGGTACATTGGGTAATGTGGAGAAGCGCGTCCCGCACTACGACCTGGAGCAAATCCAGGACGCAGTGGTTCGTCTCGGGGCGGCGGCATTCACCAAGACCGCATTGGATGGCGGGCGGGCGATGGGGCTGACCACCGGCGAAATGCGGGCGGCGATCGTGTCGTTGGCTCGGCGCGATTTTTATAAATCCATGACGACTCGACTGGACCATCGAATCTGGCAGGACGTATACCACGGCCACGCCCATGAAAAAGGTGGCGTATATCCAGGTCACGATGCGCGTAGGCGCGCCTGTGATCCAGTTCAAGGAGAAATGACGATGGCCGCTCGGAGCTGCGGAAGTTGCGTCTCACCGCGCCTGAAACGATTTGAGAACAAGACGTTTTCCGTCCAGCACGACGGCCTTTCCGAGGCCGTCAAGGGGCTAAGCGGCTGGCGCTGCGGCGGATGCGATGAAGTGGAATTCGATCCTACCAGCGCTCGCAAGTACGCGTCGGCCGGCGATCGTCTGGTGCTGCGTGCGCGGGAGATTGAGCGTTCGGAGATACGGCGCATTCGCCGTAAGCTTGGTCTCACCCAGACGGCGGCAGCGCGGCTGACAGGCGGTGGGCACAACGCATTCTCGCGCTACGAGCGAGGCGAGGCTGTCCCGCTGCCCGCCGTGGTGAACCTGCTCAAGCTGTTGGACAAGCATCCGAATCTGCTCAAGGATCTCGTGGCATCATGACCCCAATGGGGGCTGTTCGCCGGTGGCCAACCGCACACTCCCAACCGCATCCAACTCTGGCGGGGTCGCCCCCAGGGGCGGCCTGGCGGCACTTTCGAGTTGACACCTGAATATTCTTGCTGACGCCGGCGTCCCAGTAGGTGGCGCGTAGTGCCTCCTTTTCCGAGGCGTTCACCAGATAGCCGCCTTCGCGGATCAGCGCCGCCCGAAGGTCGGCGTAGATCCGGCTGTCGGCCAGCAGGTTGCCGTCGGCGGAGCACCCCGAGCCGTTGTCGTTGGTCTTGCTGATGCGAATGAGGCGCGCGGCTTCGGCCACCTCCGCGGTCTCGTCCACCACCATGGTGGCGTTGCCGGCGCCCACGCCGTAGGCGGGCTTGCCCGAGCTGTAGGCGGCGCGCACCATGTTCTGGCCGCCGGTGGCCATGGTGAGGTCGCAGTCCGCCATCAGCGCCTGGGTGAGCGGAATGCTGGGCTTCTCCACGCATTGCAGCAAATCCACCGGCGCCCGCAGCCGTTCCAGCACGCCGCCCATCAGACGCACCGCCTCGGCGCTGGTGCGCTTGCTGGCGGGGTGGGGGCAGAAAATGACTGCGTTCCTGCACTTGAGCGCGTAAATGGCGGTGGTCGCCGGCGTGATGTAGGGGCTGGTGACCGGCACCAGCGAGGCGATGATGCCGGCGGGCTTGGCATACTTCACCAGGCCCAGCGCGGGGATTTCCTCAATGACGCCGATGCTTTTCTGGCGCAGCGCGTCGCGCAGCACGCCGTGGACTTTGAAGCGGCGCGAGGGTTCGCGCGACCCCATGCCGCTCTCGTCCACGCTCATGTTGGCGAGCCGGGTCGCGGTGGTCTCGTTCCCGATCGCCCAGGCCACGCCGCGGCAGATGCGGTCCACCGCCGCCTGGTCGAGCGCTGCCGCCGCCGCCATCGCCTGGCGCGCCCGCGCCAGCAGCGCGTCGGCCGCGGAGCGTTCGACGTCGGTCAGGGTGCGCGGAGTTGCCGTCTTGGTTGCCATGGTGTCTGTCGGTGCGCCTCGGAGTGTGGATCAGCGTGAGCGCGGCGGCGGCCCGTCATAGGTCACCGGAATCCGTATGCGCATGGGCTTCTCGCGCGCATGCTCCTCGGCCACCTCGGCGGCGATGCCGGCGACGCGTGCGGTAATAAAGATGAGTTTGCCGGCCTCGGGCGGAAAGCCCAGGTCGTAAAGGACGGCGGCCAGCGCGCCGTCAATATTGATCGGCAACGGCTTGATCAGGCGCCCGGCCGCCGCCTGCAGCGCGGTGACGAACTCCACCCCGGCGCCGGCGACGCCGTGCTCCCGCGCCAGGTCGAACAACACCGGGGTGCGCGGGTCGTGGCTGTGCACCCGGTGCCCCAGCCCCGGCAGCCGGCGGCCGGCGGCGCGGGCGGCCTCGACCG
>JBOGKJ010000121.1:0-6746 GCA_050745565.1 Terriglobales bacterium
CCTCCCTCCCGCCGCCGCAAGCCCAAGCACTAGCTAGGGCGGAAGCCGAGATGGCGTTGCCGTGGGGCGGGTCGCCGGCCGGCGCCACGCGGAAGTTCGGGTGACTACAGCAACTGTGATTCTGCCGTTCGCGGGAGTCGCGCCGTTTGCACTTCGGGCAAAGTCGGCGCGAAGGGCCGCGGAAATCCAACGGGGTGAAAGCGCCACTGGCGCTTTCACCGCTTCCGGCAAGCGAAGCGGCGCGGCCCGACCTCTAGCGAAAGGCCGCTCGCGCCCCCTTGGGCTCGCCGGGCCCCGGGCCGGCGCTCCACAGCCCTTCGAGTGCGGGCGCGGCGCTGCGAGCGTCTCAGCCGAGCAGGGGCAGGGGCCCGCGCCAGTCAATAGTGCGGTATCAGCCTCGCTATAAACCGCGTGGACGTGACCACGCGCGGCTTTCCCGCAAGGAAAAGCCGCACGCCGCCGCCCAGTGCCGGATGCGCCTACGCTGATTCTGCTTTTAGCAATCCGCGGCGGTGACGCGTGCACGGGGCCGTCCATCACCAACGTTGGCGACGGACGCGCCGCCTCGGCTGAGACAATTTTGTCGCCGCGGGCAGCCGCGGCTCGTGCGAGCGCGGTGGCGACCGAGCGCTGCTACCGCCGTTTGCTGGTTTTGGTTGTCGCGGTGCCAGGCCCCAGGGGCTGGCGGCTGACTCTGGCAGGGAGATGACTGGCTTCCGTCTGCCTGGCGGTTTGCGGCACTCCGGCGGGCCAGCGTAAAATTGAAAGTGAGCCTATCACGAGACGAACCATGTCCACTCCTGCCAAATGCCCCTTTCCCCATGCCGCCAGCGGGCCCACCAGCCGCGATTGGTGGCCGAACCAGTTGCCGCTCGATGTGCTGCACCAGCACTCTGCGAAGTCCGACCCCATGGAGCCGGGGTTCGACTATGCCCGCGAGTTCCAGAGCCTGGATCTGGCCGCGGTCAAGAAAGACCTGGCGGCGTTGATGACCGACTCGCAGCCGTGGTGGCCGGCGGATTTTGGTAACTACGGGCCCCTGCTCGTGCGCATGGCCTGGCACAGCGCCGGCACTTACCGCATCGGCGATGGCCGGGGCGGCGCCGGGCGCGGGCAGCAGCGCTTCTCGCCGGTGAACAGTTGGCCCGACAACGTCGGCCTCGACAAAGCGCGTCGGCTGCTCTGGCCGGTCAAGCAGAAGTACGGCCGCAAGCTCTCCTGGGCGGACCTGATTATCCTGGCGGGCAACGTGGCGCTGGAGACCATGGGGTTCAAGCCGTTCGGCTTTGCCGGCGGCCGCGAAGACGTCTGGGAACCCGACCAGGACATCTATTGGGGCAAGGAGAAGACCTGGCTGGGCGACGAGCGCTATAGCGGCGACCGCGACCTCGAAAACCCGCTGGCGGCGGTGCAGATGGGCTTGATCTACGTCAACCCGGAAGGCCCCAACGGCAAGCCCGACTTCATGGCCGCGGCGCGCGACGTGCGCGAAACCTTCGCCCGCATGGCCATGAATGACGAGGAGACGGTGGCGCTGATCGCCGGCGGGCACACCTTCGGCAAAACCCACGGCGCCGGGCCGACCACGCAGGTGGGGGCGGTGCCCGAGGCTGCCGACATCGCCGAGATGGGGCTGGGCTGGAAAAGTACGTTCGGCACCGGGAGCGGCCGCGACGCCATCGGCAGCGGCATCGAGGTCACCTGGACGCAAACCCCCACGCAGTGGAGCAACAATTTCTTTAAGAACCTGTTCGAAAACGAATGGGAACTGTCGAAGAGCCCGGCGGGGGCCAACCAGTGGGTGGCCAAGGGCGCGGCGGCAACGGTGCCGGACGCGTACGACAAAACCAAAAAGCAGCTGCCGACAATGCTGACGACGGATCTCTCGCTGCGCTTCGATCCGGTGTACGGCCCGATCTCGCGGCGCTTCTACGAGCATCCGGAGGTGTTTGCCGACGCGTTTGCACGCGCCTGGTTCAAGCTCACCCACCGCGACATGGGCCCGCGAGCGCGGTACCTGGGTCCGGAAGTACCGGCCGAGGAACTGGTCTGGCAGGATCCGGTTCCGGCGGTGAACTACAAGCTGGTGGACGCTCAGGACATGGCGGAATTGAAGGCGAAGGTTCTGGCGTCCGGGCTGTCGGTCGCCGAGCTGGTTTCGGCCGCCTGGGCCTCGGCCGCCACCTTCCGCGGCTCCGACAAGCGCGGTGGCGCCAACGGCGCCCGCGTCCGGCTCGCGCCCCAGAAGGATTGGGAAGCCAATCAGCCGGCACAATTGGCCAAAGTGCTGCGGACGCTGGAAGAAATCCAGAAAGCGTTCAACACCGCGCAGAAGGGCGGGAAGAAGATTTCGCTCGCCGACCTGATTGTGCTGGCGGGTTGCGCCGCGGTCGAGAAAGCGGCGCAGAACGCCGGCGTGAAACTGACCGTGCCGTTCACGCCGGGCCGCACCGACGCCACGGCCGAGCAGACCGACGCCGCCTCCTTCGCGGTGCTCGAACCCTACGCCGACGGTTTCCGCAATTTCCTGAAAGGCCCCACGGCCGCGCCGGCCGAGGCGCTGCTCGTGGACAAGGCGCAACTGCTGACGCTGACCGCGCCCGAAATGACGGTGCTGGTCGGCGGCCTGCGCGCGCTCGGCGCCAACACTGGTGGCAGCGCGAACGGCGTCCTTACCCAGCGTCCCGGGTCGCTGACCAACGACGTGTTCGTAAACTTGCTCGATATGAACACCGAATGGAAGCCGGTGGCCGGCGATGGTGGGGTTTTTGAGGGCCTCGACCGCAAAACCGGCAGGCGCAAATGGACGGCCACGCGTGTGGACCTGGTGTTCGGCTCCAATTCCCAACTGCGCGCGCTGGCCGAGGTGTACGCCTCGGCCGACGCGCAGCAAAAGTTCGCGCACGACTTCGCCGCCGCCTGGAACAAGGTGATGAACCTCGACCGCTTTGATCTGCGGGCCTAGGGAGCACGGCCCGCGCCATTAGCGCAAAATCACAGACGCTGTAGCCGTGGCGCTGAGAGGCCGTGGTGCCCCCTCCCGTGTGGAACCGCCAGCGGGGCCGGCTGCCGCTTGACCACGGCCAAATGCAGCAGCCTGCGACGGCGGTTGGCGGCGTCGAGTTGCAGGTTGGCGTCGCCGCCGGCCCCCGCCAACTCGACGACAGCAATGGCGTCGCCCAATGCGACGGCCGAGGGCAGCGTCAGGCGCGCGCCCTGAGATTTCAGGAGCTCGACCACGGCCGGATCGGCTTTGCCGAACACCGTGGCCCATCCGAGTACATCAAGCTCATGCATGGTGCCAGTGCCGACCGGGTCGGCGCCATGTTCGAGCAGTAGCCCGATGACCTCGATATCGCCTTTTTCCGCCGCGAAGTGGAGCGGCATGGCGTCGTCGCCCTGATCGCGGATATTGGGGTCGGCGCCCCGGCGCAACAGCTCTCGCACCACCTCGACGTGGTGCACGCCAAAATGGAGTGCTGTGCGAAGTCCCGAGTCGGGGCCCGGCTCGCCACGCTGGTTGAGGAGCTCTGGGGCCTCATCCAAGGCAGCAGCAACTGCAGCCGCGTCGCCGCGCTCGGCTGCCTGCAGCAGCGACGTCAGTCGCGGGGCAGCCGTGTCAGGGGGCGGAGCCGACATTTGCGGCCAGTATGACAGGGAAGAGATGAGGGTTGGGCAGCGGCACGGAGCGGAGACGCGGCGCAGGCGCAGCCTCGACTACCTTGCTTTCAGCCCTCAACCCTCAGCTTTCAACCTAAGCCGCCAGGTCGCGCTTGGCGCGCTGGGTGCGCTTTTTGACTTCCTCGGCCTTGTCCTTGGCTTTGCCCAAGGTCTTCTGAACCTTGCCGGCCGCCTGGCGGCCAGCGCCCTTGATCTGCATTCCGCGATCCTCGGTCAGCTCACCGGCTTCGCGCTCGACACGTCCGGTCACATCCTTGCTTTCACCCTCGAGTTGATCTTTTTTACCTTGTGGCATAACCCCTCCCCGGCTTCGGTTGGATGCGGCCACGGCGGCGCGGGCTGTAAAATTGGGTGTTGCCAGAGTCACGCCAGTCCGCCCGCCCGGCCCTCGGCACGTATGGCGTTGCGGGGACCGCGCTGGCGCTGTCCTGGATTGCGGGCTTTGTGGACGGAGTCTGCTTTCTGGCCTTGCTGCAGGTCTATACCTCGCACATGACGGGCAATACCGCCGCGCTCGGCATCCACCTGATGCGCGCCGACTGGCACCAGGCCGCCCAGCACAGTTGGCCGCTGCTGATGTTCGTGCTCGGGCTGGTGGCCGGCGCGGCGCTCACCGAACTGGGGCGGCGCCGGCGCTGGCACAGCCGGATGTCGCTGGTGATGGCGGCCCAGGTGGTGCTGCTGCTGGTGCTGGTGCTGTGGGCGCCGCTGGTGGCCCCGCCGGTGTACTGGCTGGCGCTGCCCGCGATTGCCATGGGCATGCAAACCGTCACCGTCACCAAGGTCGGTGACCAGCGGGTGTACACCACCTATGTGACCGGCACGCTGTCCAAGTTCGCCGAGGCGATTACCGGCTACGGCTTCTGGCTGCACGACGCCCGGCATCAAGACGGTGCCCGCACCCGCGGCTGGCTGCGCGAGGCGGTGCGGCACCGGCTGCTCTGGCACGCTCTGCTGACGATCGGGCTGTGGGCGTTATTCCTGATTGGTGGCTTGTGCGGTTCCGTGGCCGAGCTGCACTGGATGTTGCACGCGCTGGCGTTTCCCATCGCCGCCCTGATCGCGCTCATAGCCGTGGACTGGCGCCACCCCATCGCCGCAGTCGGCGAGGGCGAGCCCCCCGGCTTCGAACGTTGAGGGTTGAGAGTTGAGGGTTGAGAGTAAGGCGGAGCGTTGGTGGCGGCATCGCGCGACTCCAAGCCGCCTGAACGTCGCTCCGCAGCCGCAATGGGAACTGCCATGCCCTCAACCCTCAACTCTCAACCCTCAACTTTCAACCCTGCCTGAGCGCCTGGTTGGGGTCCACGGCCGCGGCGCGGCGGGCGGGAATATAGCAAGCCAAGGCGCTGGCGGCCAGCAGGACCAGCGCCGCGGCCAGCAGCGTCTGCCAGTTGTCGGGTGGCGTCTTGAAGAGCTGGCTGGCGATGAGGCGACCACTGGCCAGGGCGACGATGACGCCGATCAGGGTTCCCAGTCCTGCCAGACGCAAGCCACGACCCAGAACCTCCCCGACCACCTGCCGGCGGCTGGCGCCGAGTGCCATGCGGACGCCGATTTCGCGGGTGCGCGCGGCGACGGTGTAGGCCATGACGCCGTAGAGGCCGGCGGCAGCCAATAGCAGTGCCAGCCCGGCAAAGGCCAGCACCATGCGCTCCTGGAACGACTGCGCCGCCACCGAGCTGTCCACCACCTGGTCCAGCGCCCGGACGTTATACACCGGCGCGGTCGCATCCAACCCCGCGACCGCCTTGCGGATGCTGGCCGTTACGGCCGCTGGTGGCAGGCCGCTGCGCACCACGACGAAGGGCCCGGTCGGGACCGGAAAATACGCCTGCGCCATGGGCTCGGTCGCGCCCAGATCGAAGACCGGAATGTCGGCCGCGATGCCCTTGATGGTCATCCAGGGGCCGTCGCTGCCTTGGCGGAAGCGCTTCCCGAGCGCTTCCTGGCCTGGGAAGAAGTGCCTGGCGAGCGTCTGGTTCACCACCACCGGCAAGTTCAGCGTGGCAAGCTCCCGCATTTGAGCGGCGGTTGGCGGTGCGCTTGCGAGCCAGAACACCTTCACCATCTCCTGCCACGCCGGCTGGTCGGCGGCGGAGTAACCACTGCCCTCTACCAACGGGATGTGCATGGTCTCAAAGTAGCTGGGCGAGATGAGGGTCCACTCCACCAGAGCTTTTTCGATTTGGGTGTGGCCCGCAAGTGTGATGTAGCCGTTGCTGCCGCCTTCGGTCGGCAACTCGCTCGAAAGCGCCGCCGCCTGCACGCCCGGCAGTGCCTGGAGTCGGCCAAGTAACTGCTGCTGGAAGGCCAAGTACTTGGCCGGGGGATAGCCGTCGGGGAGGGCAACGGCAGCGCTCAACACACCACTGGGATCAAAGCCCAACTCGGTGGAGCGCAGCTTGAGAAAGCTCTGGACGAACAGCACCGCCGCCGCCACCAGCACCAGCGAGAGCGCCACCTCGGCCACGATGAGCCCGCTGCTGAACCAGCGGCGGCGGCCGCCGGCGAGCGCGCCCGCGCCGCTAAGCTCGTCATTCAGCCGCGGACGGGCGAGATGAATGGCCGGCGCCAGGCCGAACAGGACGCCGCAAATCACTGCCAAGGCCACGGTGAAGGCCAGCACGGCCCCGTTCACGCCGATGGCGTTGACCTGCGGCAGCGTGAACGAGGGCAGCGCCACCACGGCGCGCACCGCCAGCCAGGCCAGCACCGCCCCGGCGGCGGCCCCAATCAGCGCCAACAGCACCGATTCCGTGAGCAACTGCCGCAGCACATCGGCGGTGCGCGCGCCGAGCGCCAGCCGGATCGAGAACTCCTTCTGCCGCCCGAGCGCGCGCGCCAGCAGCAGATTGGCGACGTTGGCGCAGGCGATCAGCAGCACCAGCCCCACTACCGCCAGCAGCGTCCATAGCGACGTCCGCTGTGGGGCGCGCACCAGGCGGTCGTGCAGCAAGTAGAGATGGGCGCCGGTGTCGCCGTTCTGGTCCGGGTACTGCTTGGCGAGCCGGGCGGCGATGGCGCTGATCTCCGCCTGCGCGGCCGCCAGCGTGACGCCGGGTTTC
>JBOGKJ010000122.1:0-13447 GCA_050745565.1 Terriglobales bacterium
CCGCTTCGTTTGCCGGGAGCGGTGAAAGCGCCACTGGCGCTTTCATCCCCTTGGAATTCCGCGGCCCTTCGCGCAGATTTTGCCCGCGGTGCAAACGGCGCGACTCCCGCGAGCTGTTAATGTTCTGGGCGGCGCAGGCGGCTCATCTCACTCGCTGGCCGGCTGTTCGGCAGAAAGCGCCAGTAGGTTCTGTTCGCTGTCGCGAAAGAACGCCATCCACAGCTCGCCCGTGCTGAGCCGCGCCACTTGATGTGGTGGGCCCATGAACCGCACCCCGCGCTCGACCAGCGCCTGGTAAGCGGCCCGAACGTCAGCGACCGCAAAGTAGAGAATCGAGCTGGGATGATCGAACTCGGCCTGTTCCGGGCGGCTCAGCATGAGCCGTACGCCTCCGGCGTCAAAAAAGGCCATGTCCTGGCTGCGCAGCAGCAATTTCAGCCCCAGTACCTGCTCGTAGAACGCCGCCGCCCGCTCCAGGTCGTGGACCCGAACCGCGATCTGGGCAATCGGCCCCAGACGAAAGCCTCCGCCCGCGGGCAGCTTGATCGTGTTGGTCAGTTCGGTCATGAAGCTGAAGTATACCCGGCGGCCGGTGCTGCCCTAACGAGCCAACTTGGACGTGCCCTGAGCAGAGCCGGCGTGCGTTGCCGCCAATCGCGGGAGTCGCGCCGTTTGCACTGCGGGCAAACTCGGCGCGAAGGGCTGCGAAAGTCCGGAAGGGTGAAAGCGCCACCGGCGCCTTCACCCCTCCCGGCAAACGAAGCGGCGTGGCCCGCCCCAACGATGCCGCTCGCGCCCCCTTGGGCTCGCCGGGCCCCGGGCGGGTGCTCCACAGCCCTTCGAGTGCGGGCGCGGCGCTGCGAGCGTCTCAGCGAGCGGGGGCAGGGGCCCGCGCCCGTCATTTCGAAGCCCGGCCGCAGCCCGGCCACCCCCGTGCCCCCGGCACTCTGGTGCACTGGGGTGGCAGCGGGAGGGTGCCCTGGGAAGGGCGCCGCGCCACAACTCGCGACAAACTCGCGACAGATCATTGACGCTGCCGCATGGATTTGTTAGCGTTTGTATTCTCCTTAGATTTGGTCTGGCGATGATTGCGAAGAAGATATTCCTCACCAAGGGTGTCGGTAAACACCGCGAACGGCTGACCAGCTTCGAGCTGGCGCTCCGCGATGCCGGCATTGCGGCGTTCAACCTGGTTCGGGTGTCGAGCATTTTCCCCCCGCGCTGCAAGCTCACGCCCCGCACCGCCGGGCTGAAGGAACTGAGCCCGGGCGAGGTCGTCTTCGCCGTGCTCAGCGAGAACTCGACCCGCGAACCCCACCGCCTCATCGCCGCCTCGATTGGCTTGGCGCTGCCGGCCGACCGAAACACCTACGGCTATTTGTCCGAACATCACTCGTTCGGCGAAACCGAGCAGCAAGCTGGCGAATATGCGGAGGAATTGGCGGCGGAAATGCTCGCCACCACGCTCAACGTGGACTTTGATCCCGACCGCAGCTGGGACGAGAAGAAGGAAATCTACCGCATCTCCAACAAGATCGTCCGCACCATCAACATCAGCCAATCGGCGGTGGGCGACAAGCGCGGCCTGTGGACGACGGTGCTTTCCGCCGCCATACTGCTCGGAGAGTAGCCGCTTGGCTGCGATCGAGGCGGAAATCGAAGCATTGTTACGGCAGCATGCCGGCGAGGCCGTGGATTATGTTGCCATCTTTATGCTGCTAAACACCGTCGCTGGTGGCCACTACGAGGACCGCTACGGCGAGGACGAATTGCGGCGCCAGCTCGCCGAACTGTTGACGCAAGGCCGAATTCGAGCCTGGCATGGCCTGCAGCAGCTCGATGCCGCCACCGTCAAACCCGGCGAGACATCTTGCACTTTTGCCTTGAACACGGCGTGAAGCCCAGAGCTCGAAGCTCGAATCTTGAAACTTTTAGAGCGGGGTAGACACCGCAGGCCTGTCTCGAACATCTCATCATCGAAATGATCCTGGGCCGCCGCTTGGAATACTGGTAGTGGGGGCTCCTTGCCTGGCCCCCATGACCGCAACTGCCCTGTTCCCGCCACGGCGCGAGTTCCATGTCCTGGTCGTGGACGACGACGAGGTCAGCCGCATGCTCACCGAGCAGATGCTGGTGATGAAGCGCTACCGCGTGGTAACCGCAGGCAGCGCCGAAGAGGCCAGTACGGCAATCGCCCGCCAGGCGCCAGACCTGATCCTGCTGGACGTGGTGCTGCCTGGACAGAGCGGGATCGAACTTTGCCGGGAGTTGAAGGACAACAGCGCCACCCGGCTGATCCCCATCATCCTGATCACCGGCCTGTCGGAGCGTGAGGCCAAGCTGCGGGGGATCGAGGCCGGGGCCGACGACTTCCTGAGCAAGCCGGTGGACCCGCAGGAACTGTTCGCGCGGGTGAAAAGCCTGCTGCGCCTGAAGCAGTTCACCGACGAGCTGGAGAGCGCCGAGACAGTGCTGTTCTCGCTGGCGCTGGGCGTGGAGGCGCGCGACCCCTACACCGAGGGTCATTGCGCCCGGCTGGCCGACTACGCCGCCGAGCTTGGCCGCGCCATGCGGTTGCCCGAGGAGGACATCGTCGCCTTGCGACGGGGCGGGGTGTTGCACGATATCGGCAAAATCGCGGTGCCGGACGCGATCCTGCGCAAGCCGGGGCCGCTCGATGCCCAGGAACTCGCCATCCTGCGCCGGCATCCGGTAACCGGCGAGCAGATCTGCAGCCCGCTGCGCACACTCAGCCGCGTATTGCCGATCATCCGGCACCATCACGAACACTGGAACGGACAGGGCTACCCGGACGGCCTGGTGGGCGAGGAGATACCGCTGCTGGCGCGCATTCTGCAGGTGGTGGACGCCTACGACGCGCTGACCACGTCGCGCCCGTACAAGGCGGCCTGGCCGCATGCCGAGGCCAGGGATGTCATGCTGGCCGAGGCGCGCGAGCTGTGGTGGGACCAGGAAATCGTGCGGCTGTTTTTCGACCTGTTGGAACGGCAGCAGCGCTCCCGGCGCCGCGCCGGATGAGCGGCGCCTGGCGGCGGTGGCGCTTGCTATGCTGTAGGCATGGCGCCGGAGCTCAGTGTCATCATTCCCGCCTTCAACGAAGCTGAGCGTCTGCCGGCAACGCTTGAGATCGTGGCGGCCTATTTTGCGGGGCGGCCGGAAACGGTCGAGGTGATCATCGTGGACGACGGCTCGAGCGACGGGACCGGCGCGGTGGCGCTGCCGTCGGGCCGTGGGGGGCAGCGGATAGCGTGGCGCCGGCTGGCGAACGCGGCCAACCGCGGCAAGGGATACAGCGTACGCCACGGCATGCTGGCGGCGCGGGGGCAGCGGCTGCTGTTTACTGACGCCGACCTGTCGGCGCCGATAGCCGAACTGGCGCGGCTGGAGGCGGCGCTGGACGCGGGCGCCGACATCGCCTTGGGCAGCCGTCGGAACCGGAAACTGCTGCGTCAGCGCCAGAGCTGGTTTCGCGAGAATGCCGGCAGACTGTTCAACCGCATCGTCCGCCTGCTGCTGCGGCTGGATTTTGTGGACACCCAGTGCGGCTTCAAGCTGTTCACCCGGGCCAGCGCCGACGCCATCTTCCCCTTGCAGCGGATTGACGGCTGGGGATTCGACCCGGAGCTGCTGTTCATAGCGCGGCGGCTGGGTTTGCGGGCGCGGGAAGTTCCGGTGGTGTGGTCGCACTCAGCCGGAGCCAAGATCCGCCTGGGGCGCGACAGCTTGCGCATGTTTGCCGACGTGGTGCGAATCCGCCGCAATGCCTGGCGGGGGCTGTACAGCGCCGGCCGCGTGCGCTCGGTGGCGGCCTAACTAAGCGGCGCGCCCGCCGCCCACAAACTGCACCACTTCCAGTTGGTCGCCGGCTTCAAGCCGGGTTTCGGACCAAAGGCGGCGGGGAACCATTTCCCGGTTGCGCTCCACCGCAACGCGCTGGTGGGCCAACTGCAGTTCCTCAAGCGCGCCCGCCAGCGTTGCGCCCGTCACCTCCACCGGCTGCCCATTGAGCACAATCCTCACTTGACAGTCACCTGCCGCTTAGGTCTTCTTCCGGCTCCAGCCGAGCAGCATCCCCAGCGGGTCATAGAAGCGGTCTACGACGCGCTCCTTCAGCGGAATGATGGCGTTATCGGTGATTTTAATGCCTTCGGGGCACACCTTGGTGCAGCACTTGTTGATGTTGCAGTAGCCGATGTTGAAATCGTCCTTCAACGCGCGCAGGCGGTCGCCGTCGTCGAGCGGGTTCATCTCCAATTGCGCGACGTGGATCAGGAAGCGCGGACCGATGAACTGATCGTGCATGTGGTGCTCGCGCAGGACGTGGCAGACGTCCTGGCAGAGGAAGCACTCGATGCACTTGCGGAACTCCTGCGGACGGTCCACGTCGGCCTGCGACTCGCGCCAGCCCTCCGGGCCGGCGGGCTTGGGCTGGAACGGGGCGATGCGTTCCTTGACGCGGTAGTTCCACTCCACGTCGGTGACCAGATCCTTCAGGTGCGGGAAGGTGCGCATGGGCTCGATCGTCACCGGGCGGGTGAGGTCGAGCTGATTCAGGCGGGTCATGCACATCAGCTTGGGCATGCCGTTGATTTCGGCCGAGCAGGAGCCGCACTTGCCCGCCTTGCAATTCCAGCGCACGGCCAGGTCGTTGGCCTGCGTCGCCTGGATACGGTGGACGGCATCCAGCACCACCATGCCTTCCTGGACCTCGGTGGTGAAATCCACGAAGGCGCCCTGATTGTCCTGGCCGCGCCAAATCTTGAAGGTAGCGGTGCGCGGCGCGGTCTCGCGCCCGCCGGCCGCGCCGGGGGCGGCGGTGGCTAGGGCGGATTGATCGGCGAGGGTGACCATCTCTATTTATTCTCCTCTATCGCCTGCTGCAGGTCGGCCGGCATGGCCACCACCGGCAGCTTGCGCAGTTCGGGCGCGCCGCCGCCGCCGCGGCGGATCTCGATGTTCACCCTGCCCCACTCCGGATCCTTGTGGGGAAAGTCGTCGCGGAAGTGGCCGCCGCGGCTTTCGGTGCGCGTCAGGCCGGCCACCGCCACCAGTTCGGCCACCGTCAGCAGGTTGTCGAGATCGAGCGCGGTGTGCCAGCCGTTGTTGTACTCGCGGTTGCCGCCCACGCCGGCGCGCGCCGCCCGCAGCTTCAGTTTCCCGATCGCCTCCAGCGCCTGCTCCATCTCCGCCTGGGTGCGCACAATGCCGACGTTGTTTTGCATCAGCTCCTGCAGTTCGTGCTGGATGGTGTAGGGGTTTTCTCCGCGCGGGCCATACTCGAACGGTGCTTCGGCGCGCTGGATGGCGGCTTCGATCTGGCCGCCGGCGGCGGCGGCGGTGACTCCGCCGTGGCTGCCGCTCCAGCGCGCGGCGTACTCGCCGGCGCGCTTGCCGAACACCAGCAGGTCGGAAAGCGAATTGCCGCCCAGCCGGTTGGCGCCGTGCAATCCGGCCGCGCACTCGCCGGCCGCGAACAGGCCCTCGACGCTGGTCATTTGGGTGTCGCCATCAACCTGAATGCCACCCATGAAGTAATGCGTGGTCGGCCCCACCTCCATCGGCTGCTCGGTAATATCAAGGTCGGCGAGCTGCTTGAACTGGTGATACATGCTGGGCAGCTTCTTCTTGATGTGCTCGGCCGAATTGGGCAGTTTCTCCTTGATCCAGGCGATGTCGAGGAACACGCCGCCGTGCGGGCTGCCGCGCCCGGCCCGCACCTCGCGCCGGATGCAGCGCGCGACATGGTCGCGGGTCAAAAGTTCGGGCGGCCGGCGGCTGTCTTTGTCGCCCTGGGTGTAGCGCCAGCCTTCTTCGGGGTTGTCGGCGGTCGAGCTGCGATAGAGCTCGGGCACGTCGTCAAACATGAACCGCTTGCCGTCTTTGTTTTTCAGGATGCCGCCTTCGCCCCGCACCCCCTCGGTCACCAGGATGCCGCGCACGCTGGGCGGCCAAATCATGCCGGTGGGATGAAACTGCACGAACTCCATGTCGCGCATGGCCGCGCCGGCGTGGTAGGCCAGCGACTGCCCATCGCCGGTGTACTCCCAACTATTGCTGGTGATCTGAAACGCGCGCCCGATGCCGCCGGTGGCCAGCACTACGGCCTTGGCCAGAAACAGCAGGTAGCCGCCACGCTCGCGATCGTAGCCAAACCCGCCCACGCAGCGGCGGCCGTCGCTTAGCAGCGTCAGCAGCGTGGTTTCCATGTGGAAACTGATGCCCTGATGGATGCCGTGGTCCTGCAGCGTTCGGATCATCTCCAGCCCGGTGCGGTCCCCGACGTGGGCGAGGCGGGGATAGCGGTGGCCGCCGAAATTGCGCTGCAGTATGCGGCCATCCTTGGTGCGGTCGAAGATGGCGCCCCAGGACTCCAGCTCACGCACGCGTTCCGGCGCCTCCTTGGCGTGGAGTTCAGCCATACGCCAATTGTTCAGATATTGGCCGCCGCGCATCGTATCGGCGAAGTGCACGCGCCAGTTGTCGCGGTCGTCCACATGTCCCATGGCCGCCGCCATCCCGCCTTCCGCCATGACGGTGTGGGCTTTGCCCAGCAGCGATTTGGTGACCACGCCGACTTTGGCGCCGGCGGCCGAAGCCTCGATGGCGGCGCGCAGTCCGGCGCCGCCGGCGCCGACGACCAAGACGTCGTATTCATGGGTTCGATAGCCGGGCATTAGTGGATTCTCCAGTCGTGCCAGATGCCCATCGCGCACAAGCGCACGTAAATATCTGTGAACATCACGAAAAACAGGCTGAACCACGCCCAAGTCATGTGCCGCCCATTGAGGCAACTGACGCAGTTGTAGGCCTTTTTTCGGCCGGGCGGAATTTCATCCCTGCGTCCGCCGATGACGTGGCGCAGTGAATGGCAGCCCAGCGTGTACCCACCGAGCAGAATGGGGTCAATGATCATGATGATCGTACCGACGCGCAGCTCGAAGATCCTGTGGCCGTTGACGGTCCACCACAAGGAGTTCCAGGCGTCGTGTGCGAGCAGCACCAGAAAGAACAGCGCGATGTAGAGGAAATAGCGATGGATGTTCTGCAAGAGCAGCGGGAACTTGCGTTCGCCCCAATAGGATTTGCGCGGCTCGCCCACGGCGCACGCCGGCGGATCGCCCCAGAAGGCCTTGTAATAGGCGCCGCGGTAGTAGTAGCAGGTGACGCGGAAACCGCCCGGCGCCCACAGAATCAGTAGCGCCGCCGAGAAGGGGATGAACGCCGGCCACCATTCCGGCCGCGAGGTCACCAGCACGGGAGAGTACATGGGCGAGAGGTAAGGACCAAAGCGATAGAAATCGCCCTGAAACGCCGCCCAGGTCGAGTAGACCACGAACGCGCCCAGGCCGAGAAACACCAGCAGCGGGTTCACCCACCACAGGTCGGGCCGCGTGGTTTGCCCGAAGCCGCGTTTGTTGAGCGCCTTGAGCGGAACGTCTATAGAGGACACGAGCGTCTCCTTGGGTTGAAAAAGACCGAAGGGTCAGGATAGCAGTTCCGGTTTTCAGTTTCGAGTTTCAAGCTGACGATTGCCGGGCGCGGGCCCCTGCCCGGCTATGCCGTACCCGCACTCGAAGGTCTGTGGAGCGCCGGCCCGGGGCCCGGCGAGCCCGAGCGGGCGCGAGCGGCCTTTCGGCGGCACGGCCGCCCTTCTCAGGACGCCCTCCCTGTGGTCGGGCTGCGGCCAGAATTCGCTTGGCGGCAACGCGCGCCCGCGCTGCTCAGGGCGCGTCCAAGTTGCCTCGTCTAGAGGTCGGGCCGCGCCGCTTCGTTCGCCGGGAGCGGCGAAAGCGCCACGGCTGCTTTCACCCCGTTGTAATTCCCCGGCCCTTCGCGCCGATTCTGCCCGCAGTGCAAGCGGCGCGACTCCCGCGAATCGCGGATCGCGGCAGGGGGGTGACCGGGCAGTGACGGCGGGAAAAAAGTTGAGCCGGCGCTCGCGCGGCTCCGCGAGCGGCGCTATGCTGGGCGCATGAGGCTGCTTTCCAGCTCCGCCGTTTTGCTGTTCACCATCCTGGCCATGGCGCAGGCCCCGGCGCGGCGCCCCGGCGCCGCCCCGGGCGGCCTGACGCTGCCGGCCCAAACCCCCATCCGGCTGCAACTGGAAACCCACCTCAGCACGCGCGACAACAAGTACGGCGACGGGTTTGCGGCGCGGGTAATGACGGCGGTGTTTTTCCAGGGGCGCGAGATCATCCCGGAGGGCTCGATTCTCGAGGGCCACGTGATGCGGGTGCGCGATGAGCGGCCGGTGCGCGCCGATTCGGAACTGATGCTCAAGCCCGACCTGTTGACCTTGCCCAACGGCCAGCGCTACGTCATTAGCGCCGAAGTGGTGCAAAGCGACCCCCAAGATGAAGCCAAAGTGGACCAGGAAGGCATGCTGCACGAGCCGCGCGGCCTGATGACCACCGATCTGCACCATACCGAAGCCGGTGCCGCTGGCGGTGCTGTCGGCGGCGCCCTGCTCGCGGGCGGTAGCGGAGCGGCGCTCGGCGCGGGCGTGGGCGCGGTCGTCGGAGTGGGGATCTGGCTGGTGCGGCATCGGCATTTGGAACTAAATCCAGGCAGCATTCTGACCGTGAAGCTGGACCGTCCGCTGGCGCTTCGAGCGAGTGTATTATCAAATCAATGACGCGCGAGGAGTTCGAAGCCCGGGCGCTTTTGCGGTTGCAGCGGTTGTATCCGCAAGCGAGGTTTCTGAAGGCCGGGCAGCTCGAAATTGCCATCCTCCGCGGACCCTCGGGCCGCCCCGCCGCGCATCGCTTGCGCTTGGCGCGGGCTTGGGCGGCGTTTTGCCAGAACGGCGAGCGTTTTGACATGGACACCTATCTGACCCGCGTGGTGGGCACGATCGAACAGCGCGTACCCACCGACTGGGACACCGCCCGCCCCCTGATCTACCCCAAGCTCATCACCAGCGGCCTGGTGCGACGCCAGCAGCGTCCGCTGTTTTACGGCCTGGCCGGCGAGCTCGGCTATGTGCTCACCTGCGGCGATTTCGACGTCTGGCTGACCGCCGACCACCTCGACGCCTGGGACATGCCCGAGGAATGCGCCCTGGCGGCGGGCATGGAAAACCTGGAGCGGCTGTGGAACGATGCCACCGTGGTGGCCTGGACCATCCAGGATCAGATCCGCGCCTTCCATATCGAGGTCACTCAGGGACACAAGGCGGCATTCATCCTCGCGCCGCAGTTTCACGACCGCGCCGCGGAGCTGCTGCGCACCGAAGAGTTCGGCGTCGCCATCCCCAACCGCAACTTCCTGGTGACCTTCGGAGCCGACGATGAGGAGTTCATGCAGATTCTGCAGCCGGTGGTCCGCAAGGAGATTGCCGCCGGCTTCCCGCTTAGCCGCCTGCTGATCCGCATCAGCCCGTCCGGCTACAGTCTCGATACGCTGCCAGTCGACTGAATGCCGCCTGATTGCCCGGCCCGCAACGGGTGAGTATAATTCTGAGCATGTCGAGCCGTTCCCTGCCCCGTTCCCTCGCGGCGCTGCTCGCAGCCGCCGTGTGTTCCATCGGTCTTGCCGCCCAGCAGAAACCCGCGCCCAAGAAGGCCGCCAGCCACGCCACCGCCCCCTTCAAGATGGGCCCGGGCGAGTATGCCATCTTCAGCACCAACAAGGGCAGCTTCACCGCCCAGCTTTATCCCAAGCTCGCGCCCAAGGCGGTCGCAAACTTCGTGGGCCTGGCCCAGGGCACCCGGCCCTACAAAGATCCGGTCATGGGCAACCTCTCGACCGCGAAGTTCTACCAGAACCTGCTGTTTTTCCGCACGGTGCCTGACTATATGATCCAGGTGGGCGACGCGCTGAACAACGGCACTGGCTCGCTCGGCTACACCATCCCCTACGAGAAAAACACCCTGAAGTTTGACCAGCCCGGCCGCATGGCGCTCGCCCAGGCGCAGGGCGACCCCACCTCGCGCGGCGCGCAGGTGTTCTTCACCCTGAAGCCGGTGCCGGCGCTCGACACCCAGGGCTTCCTCATCATCGGCCAGATCGTGGACGGCCTCGACGTTGCCGCCACGCTCTCGCAGGGGCCGCGCAAGGGTGGCGCCAGGGACATTCCCACCTACCCCAACGTCTTGCGCAGCGTCACCATCAAGACCGTGCAGTAGCCGCGCAGCCAACCTGCGCCGCGCCGCGCTGGCGCTGCCTTGAGCGTATCCAACTATTGTCGGGCGCCGGCCCCTGCCCCTGCTCGCTGAGACGCTCGCAGCGCCGTGCCCGCACTCGAAGGGCTGGGAGCGCCGGCCCCGGGCCCGGCGAGCCCAAGCCGGCGCGAGCGGCATGACTTGGGAGGGGGCCGCGCCGCTTCGTTTGCCGGGAGCGCAAACGCATGCGTTTACCGCGTTGGAGCTCGGCGGCCCTTCGCGCCGATTTTGCCCGCAGTGCAAACGGCGCGACTCCCGCGTATGTTGTTCTGGATAGTCCTGACAATACCGCAGTGTATACTGGCGGTGTTCGGGATGTCCTTGGCTCCAATTTGCAGGGTCGGTGGCAGAAAGGACCGGACTATGCGGCGACCGATGCAGGGGCGATGGATGGCGATCGCGGCCTTGGCCTGCGGGTTGGGCGTAGCTGCCGGAGCGCAAACGCCTGTGCCCGATCCAGTGCAAGGGTTACCGGACGTGCTCCAGGCGCCGGACCTGCGCACCACGGCGCTCGCATTTCTTCAGGGGGCGCAGCAAGACCTGGACCTGCGCCGCAACGGCATGCCGGGCTTTTCGCTCAAGGCGAGCTTCCAGGCCGGCGGCAACCTGCCCTATACCGGCGCGGGCACGCTCGAGGAAGACTGGATCGACGGCGCCGACTGGATGTGGAAGGCAACGTTGGGCGGGGCGGTGGTGGACCGCTATAACGGCGCGCGGACGACGAACCCCGCCGCGCCAATACCGTTGCGGGTGAAGATGGTCCGGCTGGCGCTGACCCGCGCGGGCGAGGCGCCGGGGGCGGCCGGCGGATCGATCCGATCGGCAAAGGCCAGGTGGCAAGGCACGCCGGTGGTGTGCTATCTGTTTGCCGGGGCCAAAGCCACGCTGCCCCCCCTGGGCCGGGCGGAGGTGGAGAAGGAATTCTGTTTCGACAGCCAATCGTCGCTGCTGCTGGAATGGTCGCCCGTGCCCGGCGTGTACTACAGCTACGGTTACAGCGGGGGCTCATTATTTCAAGGCCACCGGCTGCCGCGCAGCATCGCCGTGAACGAAGGCGGCGTGGTGGTGCTCAGCATTCAGGTGGACAGCGTCACCCCACTGCAAGCCATCGCCCCAGCCCCTGCGCCCCTGGCGCGCGGCAGCTCCATGCAAAGCCCGGTGGTGCGCTGGGTCACATGGGGGCTGCCCCCCGGCGCGGCCTCGCACGCGCCCCAGCAGGTGTTGATGCACGTCAGCACGGATGCGGCCAGCATCATCACTGAATCGGAACTCGTGGGGTACGCCGACCCGGCCTTGGTGAAGGTGGTGCAGTCGCGGCTTCCGAACTTTTCCAGATTCGGGCCGATATCGAGCAACCCCAACGTGGGCATCCAGCACGAGCTCTACCTGGGCGTAAACTTCTTACCGTCGAGCGTTGCCGCGCCGCCGCCCCTACCGCCGATTTCGCCGGCGCCGGACACGCCCAACGGGCTGCGGGCGTATGACGGCATTCAGGTGACCAGCACCGTAGAAACGCTGGTTGACGGCAACGTCGTTGAAACCAGCTACTCCAGGCGCATGGCCCGCGACGCGCAAGGGCGCACCTACTCGGAGTCGGCGAACCTCAATCTGCGGGAACGGGTGTACTCCATCTTCGATCCGGTCGCCCGGGTGATTATCCAAGTGTATCCGCAGCGTAAATTCGCCATCGAACGCTCGATGGACATCGCCGCAGCCGGTGTGGGCCAGGTCGTGAACGGTGTCAAATTGCCGCCGCTGCCCGGCCCGCAGCCTACGTTCGTCCTGCAGAATCGGCCCGTCACCACCACCACTTCCCTGGGCACGCAGGAGGTGGACGGGGTGAGCGCGACCGGAACGCGCATGACCGAGGTTTATGCCGCGGGCGCGGTTGGCAACCGCGATCCGCTCACCGTGGTGCGTGAGACCTGGCGCTCGCCCGATCTCGGCATGATGCTAAAGACTGTCAACAACGACCCCCGCAAGGGCGTCACCACGACCGAATTTCAGGACCTGCAGGTGGGCGAGCCGTCCCCCGATCTGTTCGCGATCCCGGCTGGCTATACGGTTGTGGACCAGAACGGCAAGTTACTGAGCGCTCCCGCCGACGTCTCTGGTGGCGGCCGGCGCTGAGCCGCGCGCCCGCCACCGTAACGGGCTGCGCGGAACTTAGTTGGCGCGGGCTCCAGCCGGCTTCGCCGCGCGCCCTGCGAATTGCGCAACGTCACCATCAAAACCGTGCGGCGCGCCGGGTTGGCGTGAGCGGCGGCGCGGGCGGCGTGCCTGCGCTTGCTATACTGTGCGCATGAAGCGCACAAATCTTGTGCTTGACCCCAAGTTGCTCGAGGAGGCCCGTCGCGAGTTGGGCGCAAAAACCTATTCCGCAACCGTCAATCTGGCCCTCGCCGAAGCCATTCGCTATCACCGCATCCGGGACGTTTCAACCTTTTTCGGAAGCGGTCTGTGGGAGGGCGACTTGTCGGAGATGCGCGAGGACGCGCCCGCCGGGCAACGCGCCGGTTCGCGTCGTCGGCGAAGCCGTTGACCCTGGTCGACACATCGGTCTGGATTGACTTGATTCGGTCCGGGCGGCCCGGGCAGCTCGGGGAGACGCTGGCGACGTTCGCCACCTGCGGGCCAGTACTACAGGAATTGCTGCAGGGCCTGGGGCACGGACCGAACGCGCGCCAACTCAAAGCCGACCTGCTGGCCTTCCCCGTCCTCAGCGATCCGCTGCCGCGCGCCGTTTTCCTGGATGCCGCCGCCATTTATCGCCAGGGAAGAGAGCGGGGCCTGACCATTCGCTCCTCGGTGGACTGCCTGATCTCCGCCATAGCCATCGCCAATCAGGTTTCGCTCTGGCATCGCGACCGGGACTACGACCGGATTGCCGAGTTCACCCCCTTGCGGGTCGTGCGCTGGCATTGACTGGCGCGGGCATCTGGCCCTGCTCGCTGAGACGCTCGCAGCGCCGCGCCTGCACTCGAAGGGCTGTGGAGCGCCGGCCCGGGCCCGGCGAGCCCAAGGGGGCGCGAGCGGCCTTTCGCAGCGGAAGCCGGCTGATGTTGCAGCAGCTTCGAAATTCTGCCGCAAGTGGGTGCGGGCTCCGGCGGGGAGGCGGGCGAGTTGGGCCGCGGAAAGTTGGCGCTGCCTGCTGCTCCCAGCGCCCGAGCGCTTTATCCGGCGGGCGCCCCGCCCACCAGACCTGCTCACGCAGGTCTGGATCAATACGCCCAAATGCAGGCAAAGCTCTTGAAATTCCCCGC
>JBOGKJ010000123.1:0-11533 GCA_050745565.1 Terriglobales bacterium
CCTGCCCTGGTGCCATCGTCCTCCAGACAGCGCCTCCTGCTCGCCGTTCGATATCGCCGCCCATTTTTTAGGGCGCGCCGCGCCTGGATGCGAGCTTCGTGACCTGACTGTGAGAAATGCGGACTAGCGGCAGCATTGCGTTGGCGCCGGCTGCGCCACACCGTCGCTGATCTACCGGAAGGCGCAGTTCTTTTCGAGTTCACGGTTACGCCCAGCGAAGTGGGGCGGCATAGTATGAACCGCGTGGACGCTGACGGCTTCACCGCCGGTCAACGCGCGCTGGCTGCATTTGGGCTCGCGCTTGGCCTGATCGCAGCCGCGGTTTTGACACACGGCCGCTGGAGCCCTCTCCTGACCAGCCTCGGTCTCGGCTTCGGATTGTTCGGCCTCCTCGCCGGATTCGGGGCGCGCCAAATGCGCTCGCGCACTCTCCCTGTCGGCGCCACTCTCACACTGAAGCGCGGCGAGATCACCTGCATTTCGTGGCTGCCCTCGGGCGCCCTGGTGATCCCCGGCGCGGATCGGGCGCGCCGCATCATAATCCCCGCAAGAGTGGGAAATGACGGCGACCTGCGCGCGGCGATTCAAGCCATGGGCATCCCAGTGACGCCACTTGGCGGCAGCCGGCGCCTCGCTCCCCAAACTCTGCCCGCTGCGCTCCGGCGCGGCGCAAGCGAGGGCCTCGCGGCCTGGCTGGCCGCTATCGCGCTCCGGCGCCGCGGCATCTGGAACACGGCGCACGAGGTCGAGGAATTCGCCTCCATTATGGCGGTCGTCATTGCTATCGCGTGCTTAAGATGGTGGCGCAAGGAACGCAAGTTGCAGTCCGCTGCCCCGCCGCCCGCGCGCGCGCTGCCGACTGAGCGGTAGCTCGGCCCGGCAGGCGCCTCACGCTAAATTTCGTCCCCCGCCGCTACGCTCCGGGCAGCTTGGCCTTCAGCGCATTCCACTCACGCTGGGTCGGGCGCCGCCCGTGAGCGCGCTCGACACTAACCCGAAGGGGCAACTTGGACGGATGAAGGCGCCGGTCGCGCGTTCACCGAGCAGAGCGGGCGCGCGCTGCCGCCAATCGAGATATGGCCGCAGCCCGACTGGAGGAGCCCCCAAGGCGCCCGCGCCTTGGGGTAGGGGCAGCGGGAGGGCGTCCTTAGAAGGGCGGCGAGCGTCTCCATCGGACGCTGCCATTCCAGCAACACTCGGATGCGTGCCAACCAGGTGCCTGGGCGGGCCGGCAGCCTGCCGCGCGAGCAGTCGGACCCGGAATCGAGCCTCAGGCAGGGATGCCGCCAAGCGGCCGCGCGCAAGATCCGTGGTATATATCAACAATGGATAGCAAACCGAGCGCCCGAGCGAAGGTATTCTGGACGGGCCGCTCGCAAGCCGCCCGCCTCCCCAAGCAATCTCGCTTGCCGGGACGCGAGCTGCGGGTGAGCCGTGTCGGAAGCGGTGTGCTGTCAGAACCGCTGGCCGAGGGCTGGGCGTGGCTCGACGAGTTGAGCCGGCCACTCGACCGGGATTTTGCCGCCGCGGCCGAAGAGCAGCCGCCGGCCGGCGACCGTGCCGAACTCGACCAGCTCTGGCCTTAGGGCAAAAGCAGCCCCGCTGCAGCAACCTGGCAGCGTCCCGGATGCGGTTCTGCAACAAGCACAGCCGCACGACCTTATCCACACGCGCGAGGACACGCGCCGCGCTGGCGAGCTGCACGCAGCCTTGGCGAAGCTCGGCACCCCGATCGGCCCCTATGACGCTCTGATCGCGGGCCAAGTGCCGGAGCGGTGCATGACGCTGGTCACGGCGAACACAGCCGAGTTCAGCCGGGCAGCTGGATTGCGCCACGCGGACCGGAGTCGCTGAGGCCGGCCTGCGGCACTCGCTGCGGGCCAGCCAGATCCTGAAGGTGCTGGATTAGCTTGCCGAGTTCGCGCTTTGGGTTGCGATACCAATCGGTGGACCATATCCGGTAGAGCCTCCAGCCGAGACTCTCCAGGATTTCCTGCCGCAGCCGGTCGCGGTCCCGGGCCGAGCGGGCGCTGTGGTAGGTCGCGCCGTCGCACTCGATGCCGCAAAGATACCGGCCCGGGCGCGACGGATCGCAAACCGCAATGTCTATGCGATACCCGGCGACGCCGTACTGCGGAACCGCCGCAAAGCCACGAGCCGAAATCCCCTGCATGACCCAGCATTCGAACTCGCTGTCGGGTGGCCCCTGGCTCCCGCTGTCGTGTGGAAGGCGGCCATGCATTGCATATACCAGATAATCCCGCATCACCCTGACCCCCCACGCCTGGCCCGCTCCGGCGACGATCGAGGACGGCTCCATCGAGGTAAACACAACCGTGCGGTGCTTGGCGCGTGTGAAGAGCACATTTAAGCGGCGATGCCCATGTTTGCCGTTGATCGGGCCAAAGCGCTGATAGAAGTTCCCTTCCTGGTCCTTTCCGTACACGGTCGAAATGAATATTGCGTCGCGCTCATCACCCTGGATACTCTCCAAGTTCTTCACAATCAGGGGTTCGCGTGTTGAAGACCACCGCTCACGAAAGGCCCCAAGCTCATGCTCGGCGTCGGCGCGCTTCTCGATCAGCTCGCGAATCAACTCCGCCTGCGGTAAATTGACGGCGACCACACCAAGCGACAAACTGGGAGAGCTGCCGGCATGCGCTAAGGTGGCCTCGACGATTGCTTCGGCCTCCTTCAGGTTCCTGCTCGATCGGTAAACCCCATCGACATGCACGACCTGGACCCCGTGTTCGCTGTCGCGCTCGCAGGGCGCGGGGAACACGATGAGGCCATTTTGGTAAAACTCGTGGTTGGAAAAGGCGATCAGCGTGGGGTGGCGAGAGCGATAATGCCACTGCAGCCGCCAGGAGCGGAACCGACCGGCGGCCATGTCCAGCACCGATTCGGCATCGGCGTCGTCCGCATCGATCTCCTCCTCGGTTTCGGCGACCTCGCCGCGCTCACGGTGCTCAAAGAACGACGTGGGGGGCAACTGCAGGCTGTCGCCGGCGACGACCACCTGGCGGCATCGGGCCAGTGCGCCGAACGCCATTTCCGGCCGGATCTGCGAGGCCTCATCCATGATCAGCAGGTCGAATTCGGTGACGTCGCGTGAAAGGAACTGCGCCACCGTCATTGGACTCATGAGCCAACAGGGCATCAGCGCCCGCAGCGCCCCGGATGCGCGTTTCACTATCTCCCTCATCGCCGTGCGCGGGCGTTGCTGACCCAGGAGGCGGTCCAGCAGCGCACGTTCGGTGAGCTCTCGTGTTTGGCCCCGGTCTACTCCGCCGGGCACGAGCCGTGCGGCCGCGATCTCTGCGACGCTGGCCCGCCGAAGCCGCAGGCAGGCCCGGTCGTTCTCCTGGAACATCTTCCGCAGATCTTCGTGCGAGGCCCCGACGTGCCGCCGGAGGATCGCGTCGCCGGCCAGGAGGTCATCAGCGGCTGTGCGGAACCACGCGCACATGAAGGCATCACCCATCTCATGGTAATCAGCGCCGGCGGCGGTAAAGGCTGCAAGCAGGCCGGCGCAGCCCACATCGCCGGCATCCCGCTCGCACTGGAGAAGGTGCAGGTACGCGGGGAGCTCGGCACCGAGGCCCAGCGCAGTCGAAACCTGCGCCTCGAGCGGTCCGATGGGAATTTCCAGGCACGCGGGATCAAGTCCCACCAATTCCTGGAGCGACCCAAGCGCGGAGGCCTCCTTGGCCGTGGCGGCCGAGAAATCGAGGCTGCGGAAAGCCTCAACAGCCGCCGTGCTTTTCGAAAACGCCTCCAGCTCCGCGCGCGGGAGTGCGAGCTCGCGCAGGGCTGCGCTGCAGCGCGCGAGGGGTTCCAGGCGCCCTACCGCAAGCTCGGCCGCCGCGCCCTTCCCCAGCCAGGGAGGCGCGAGATGCTCCCACTCGACCTTGGCGGCCTGAAAGCGAACGAGGGCCGCGGCAACCTGGCCTGCCTGCTCGAGCGTGGCGTCTTTCGGGAGCAGCGCCTCCAACGTCAGTAGGGCTGCGGTGATGCAGTCGCGCGATCTAGCGCTTTCGTTCTGAATATCGCCTAACGTCGCGCCGGCGTCGAAATCCGTCCTTAGCACCGAATCCAGCGCGTCGCTCGCAGACGACGACAACCAGGCAAGGGCACTCTCGAGGCGCTCGCGCCCGCCCGAGAGCAGAACATCTCGTGTCGAGGACAGTGCTGCCGGCGACGCCGGCCCCAATTGTGCCGTCACGCCGCGCACCCACCCGGCGGCTGCGAGTAGATCATCGAACGGAGTTGCCAAGCCGCCCCAGAAACAGCCGCAGACCCCAGGTCCTTCCGTCAGTTCGTTGAAGGCCTGCTCCCGATCGAGTTGGGAGGCGCAGTCCGCGAGCAACCGCGCCTGCGCTGCGCGGCTGGTCCGCACCCGTTGCCGGAGTGCCGCGCGGCAGAGTGCGCGGGCGCGTCGGCACGCGGGAAGGCAGATGGCGCTAAACCAGTTCGCCCGGCGTAGCGCGGCCGCGGCCTCCCTGAGTTCGGCGGGGCCCGGCAGGAGGGCTAGGTCTATTTCGCGCTCCAGATCGAGTCGCGCCTGCCGAATCGAGCTTTTCCTGTCTCGGAGCGCCTCCAAACCCTCCAGGGCCGCGCCTGTGGCGTGGTGGCGGAACGGCCAAAGCCGGACCGGCAGCCCGCGCAAGTACCGCAAACCGCACAGGGCCGCGCGCACGTCGCCCGCCGCAGGGCCCAACCCGAAGATCTCGGCCATGGCGGCCGCGGCCGGCGCCGCCGCATCGCATTCCTGCACCGTCCGCCGGTGCCGCCCCAGCAGAGTTCTCGCCGCCGGCAAGTCAACCACCCCGGCCCCCCGCAGGCTGCTCGCCGCCCGTGCCAGCTCGCCGGCGTCGGCGGCTCCCGCCAACCCAGCATCAACGTCGGCGGCGGCCAGTTGCGCCGCTTCCCGCACCAGCATGGTTGCAGCATCGAGCAGCGCATCCAGGGTGGCCCCGTCATCTTCAAACGAGGCGGCCAGCAGGCGCGCCTCGGCGTCCGAGGGAGTCAACCTCATTTCCCCTACCGCACCCGCCAAGCCCGCCAGCGTTGCCCGAGTTCGTGCCGATGGCAAATGGCAGGCCTCTGCGAGGACGGCGGCCGACTCCCGCATGGTTCGCAGCGCGGCGTGCCAGGCCGTGAGCCTGTCCAGGAGTTCCGCCTGCTGCATCTCGGAGAGATCCGCAGCCCGGACTAAGCGCCACGGGTAGTGTGCCAGCGGTAGACTCAGATGTAGAGCCTGCTGCGCATACTCCAGGCGCTTCATGCAAAGTACGCACTCCTGGCATCGCACGCGGGAAAACTGCAGCGCATCCGGCAGGACTACGGCGGCCAGCGCCGGTGGCCACCGCTGCCATTGCTCAGCGCGTGCACTACAGCCATTGAACAGCTCGCGCACGGTGAGGCCAGTGTCCCCGGCCTGCTCGTGCAGGCGCCGAACATAGCAGGTCAGTTCACTGCGTTGCCTGCGCAGTTCGGCCAAGTCCGCGCCCGCGCGCGGGGGGACTGATTGCCACGCCAAACGCGCTCGCAATGCCTCCAGTAGCCCCTCACGGGAAGCCTTCGCCGCATGTACTTGTAGGCAGAACGGGCCCAGACCGGCCTCCTCGAGGCGACGTTGCACCACCTCCAGGGCCGCAATTTTTTCTGCCACGAAGAGGATGGACTTACCCTGCGCCAGGCTCGCCCCGATTATGTTGACGATCGTCTGTGACTTGCCCGTGCCAGGCGGCCCCTGGACGACCAAGCTCCGCCCACCAGCCACCTCGGCGACGACGCGGTGCTGGGACGAATCGGCCTCCGTGATGAGCACATCAGCGGGGTCGCCTTCTGGCAGCGCGTCGAGGCAGTCCTCGCTGATGGCCGGTGTGGAATCCTGCGCAGCGGTGCCGAGAAGCAATTGTTGCACCAAGGGGGCGCCGGCGGCCGGTGCGGGCTTGTCCGGATCCAGGTCGTCGTAGATGACCGCATTCGCGAATGTGAAAATCCCAACTGTCAAATAGTTTCGGACACGCCAGTCGGGTTGCGTGCCAGCCATTGCTCGAACCGACGCCAGGTATTCGGAGACGGCGCTTTCCGGCTCGCTCTCCTGCCCGAGATCTGGAAGCTCCAACGCCGGGCGGTACTCACGCAAGAGCTTCCGCAGGACGATGTTCAGTTGCGAGTCGCCGCCGGTCGCGCTCAGGCTGAAGGCGTATTGATGCCGCTGCCTAGTCCGCTCAAGCGTGACTGGCAACAGGAGTAGTGGAGCGAGCTGCCTCGCCTCCGCGCCCGCGGCCGGGTAATACTCCAGGAACCCGAACGCGGCATAGAGGCAGCCAATTCCACCATCGCGCTCTAAGCTCTCGGCGGCGGCCTTGATTGCACTCAGCTTCCGGTCCAGTTGATCAGGAAAATAGAGCGCGTGCAGCGCGGTCCGGGCACCCTGGCCGGTCTCCGGGAGCTCATAATCGGGACTGATGCCGGCCTTCGTGGCGCACTCGGCGGGCTCCAGGCTAAACTCCAACGGCGGCAGTCGCAGGGCAGTGCGGATCCGGTCGCGGAGTGCGTTTTCAGCCCGCCTGAGCTGACGCGGGGAGGGATTCGGGCCGAAGTCCAGTAAGTCCTCGGCATAGGTTTGATCCTGGGTTTTGGACTGCGCGAGTTCGTGCTCAAAGCGCGCCGTGCGCTCGTCGTCCGGTATCTTGCGCTCGGGCTCGGGGAGGGGTTCGAAGTCGAGAACTTTTCCCCGGCTCAAGCACTGGAAAGTCGACTCCAACGACGTGCCAACAACGCGCACATGGCTCCGCGAGCGGGGCCCGTGTCGGAAATTGACTAGTGGGTTGCGAGCGCTCAGGTCCAACAGTCGGGCACGGTAATGGCCGAGCAGCCGTCGTGCGGCATCAGCCTGTCCGGTCACCGCAGGTTGTGGCGTTGCACCCAAGCTGCCCCCGCCGCTACGCTCCGGGCAGCTTGGCCTTCAGCGCATTCCACTGGGCCAGCACGGCGCGGGCCTGGGCCTGGGCGCTGCGGGCGCTGGCGAGCGCGTCGGCGGTGGGCGGAAGGTCGCTGGCCGCGAGCGCGTCGGCCGCGGTCAACTGCGCCGTGGTGGCGCTGGTGAGCGAGGCCGGCTGCGGCGGTCCGCCGAAGCCTCCACGGCCACCGAAGCCTCCGAACCCGCCGCGGCCGCCGCCGCCGCGCGGCGGGGCGGGCGCCAGCTTGGTGATCTGCTGCCGCAGCGCGGCGTCGGTTGCGCCCGCCAGCGCCGCGCGGGCCGCATCATAGGCCGCATGCGTGGCCACCGCGCCGTAGTAGAGCTCGCGCGTGAGCGTGAAGGCCTCATCGAGCGAGGCGCCCGGCGTCACCCGCGGATCGTTCTTGAACACCAGCGGCTGGGAGTAGGTCTTGCCGTCCACGATCATTTTGACCGTGTAGTTGCCCGGAGGCGCCATCGGCGTCGCCGGCAGCGTTTCGGTGCGGTGCGGCACGGCGCCGGTCGAGCCGCCCCGGCCGCCGCCGACGCCCGCGATGGCGTCGTAGTGCATGTCCCACCAGATGCGGTGCTCGCCGGCCTGAGTCGAGAGGTTCATGGGCGGCGCCGGCCAGTACATGGTCATGTTGCAGTGCGCGAGCGCGGGATTCTGCTCGCACAACGCGTTGTAGGCCACCGGGTCGTCGGCGGGGTTGGGGCCGCTGGAGTTGTCGGCGCTGGTGTAGCTGCGCACCAGTTGCCGCGGACCGCCCGGAGTCGCCGCCGGGCCCCAGATCTGGATCTGGACCGGCCCGCTGGCGTCCTGCGCCAGGTAGTAGTCAATGACGGGGCCCGCCGGCGGATTAATGCCGTGCGGCAGCTCGGGCGGCCACGGGGTCGGGTCGTTGGTGGCAAAGCGGATGCGGATGCCGGTTTCGGGCTTGTACAGGTAGGCCGACTGCGCCCGGGCCGCCTCGGCCTCCTGCCGCAGCGGGGTGACGTCGTCGAGAATCCAGAAGCCGCGGCCGTGCGTGCCCGCGACCAGATCGGCGCACAGGCAGGAGGCGTCGTCCTTCACCGCGATGTCGCGCACCGACACCGCCGGCATGTTCTGCCGCAGCGAGTGCCAGTTGTCCCCGTCGTCGAACGAAACCCACACCTGGGTGTCGGTGGCAGCGTAGAGCAGCCCCTTGACCCGCGGATCCTCGCGGATCGAGTTGGCGACCGCGCCGCCCGCGATGCCGTTGTCAATTTCGGTCCAGGTCTTGCCCCCGTCGTGGGTGCGCCAGAAGTGCGGGTTCATGTCGTCAAGACGCAGCGTGTTGGCGGCGGCGTAGGCGGTCTTGGTGTCGAAGTGGCCGGCGTCCATGTTGAAGATGCGCGTCCAAGGCTTGATCTCGGGCGGGGTGACGTTGGACCAGTGCAGGCCGCCGTCGTTCGTGACCTGGATGTTGCCGTCGCCGGTGCCGGCCCAGATCACGCTGTTGGTTATGGGCGAGGGCGCAATCGCCGTCACGGTTCCGAGCGCCGCCGGCCGCACCTCGCTGGCGTACTTGCCGGCGTTGGCGGGCGTGGTCCAGTGGGCGCCGCGGGTGAGGTCGGGGCTGATGCGGGTCCAGTTGCGGGCGTCATCGAGCGTCTTCCAGATGACGTTGGTGCCGAAGTAGAGGATGTGCGCGTGCGGCACCGTGGACCAGATGATGGGCTGGGTGCGCACGGTGCGGCCGTAGGCGCTGCCGCGGCCGGCGCCCGGCGGCGCCACGCGCGCGGTCTGGCCGGTCTTGCGGTTATACTCGCTCACCTTGCCGCCGAAAACCAGGTCGGGGTTGGCGGGGTCGGGCGCCGCCTCGCCGTACTCTTCGATGTTGACCGGATGCCAGTTGTGGAAGGTGATCTCGCCATCGGTCGAGCGGCTCTGCACGCAGGCCGAGCCCGAGTCCTGCTGACCGCCGCACAGCCGGTAGGGGAAGGCGTCATCGGCGGTGACGTGGTACATCGCGGCGGTGTTCTGTGTGTACCAATTGCTCCAGCTCACGCCGCGGTTGGCCGAGACCACGCCGCCCTGGTCGGCCACCAGCAGGATGACGTTGTCGTTGTCGGGGTTGACCCAGCTCTTCTGGTAGTCGTCGCCGCCGGGCGAGCCGCGCACCGGCGACCACGTCTCGCCGCCGTTTTCGGTGCGATAGAACACCGTCGAGCAGTCATAAACCACCTCCGGGTTCTTCGGGTCTACGGTGATGGTCGGCAGGTCGCCGCCGCCGATTCGGCCCATGGGGCGGGGGTCATGGCCCGAGATCTGCCAGGTGGCGCCGCCATCGGTGGACTTGTAGAAGGCGATCGCGCCGCCGCGCCGGCCGCGCCCGCCCGCCGCCGCCGCCGCGCCGGGAGCGGCACCAGGTGCGACAGTGGCGTAAATGGTTTGCGGGTTCGAAGGTGCCACGGCGAGGTTGGCCTCGATGATCGCCGGCAGGCCGCCCCCCAGCTGGTTCCAGGTGGTGCCGCCGTCGGTGGACTTGAAGATGCCGCCGCCGCTGCCGCCGTACTCGCCATTTTCGTAAAAGCCCTGCTGCTGCTGCCAGAGCGCGGCATAGACCACGTTGGGGTCCTGCGGGTCAATGGCAACGTCGTTGGCGCTGGTGTAGTCGTCCTTGAACAGGACTTTCTGGAAGCTGGCGCCGCCGTCGGTGGAGCGGAAGATGCCGCGCTCGGCGTTGGGCCCGTAGGGATGTCACAGAGCCGCCACGAAGACGCGGTTGGGGTTGTGCGGGTCCACGGCGATGTTGGCAATCATCTGGGTGTCCCGCAGGTCGCCGAGGTGGGTCCAGGTCTTGCCGGCGTCGGTGGATTTGTAGACGCCGTCGCCGACGGAAAGGTCGGGGCGGATGATGCCGGCGCCGCTGCCGACATAAATTACGTTCGGATCGGAGGGGGCGACAGCGATGGCGCCGACCGAGCCCGTGCCCTCGGCATCAAACAGCGGGTGCCAGGTCGAGCCGTAATCGGTGGTGCGCCACACCCCGCCGTTGTCGAAGCCGATATAGGCGACGTTGGGCTCGCTCGCCACGCCGCTGACGGCGCGCGCGCGCCCGGCGCGGGTGGGGCCAATGTCGCGCCAGTGCATGCCGGCATAGGTATTGGGCGTTTGAGCGACGGCGAGCGCGAGGCAGGCGGCGACGGCCAGCAGGCCGACGGCGGAACGGACCAGGAGTGAGCGCACAGACAACCTCCGGAGAAACGCCTAGAGTGTAGCAAACTGGCCCGCGCCAGCGCCAGCTACCCCGCCTCGCGGCGCCTGCCGCCGGGGCGAAGTCCGCCACGGCCGGGACAACCCCCGGCTCCGCCATGCATACTGAAACCATGCTGGTGCGCTCCCAGGCCGGCGCCTGGGCGCTGGCGGCTACGCTGATCCTCGCCCTCACGGCGGCCGGCTGCACGGCGCGCGGCAATGCCGCCGTCGCGCACGAGTACGACCTCGATTACGCCATCGCCCACGGCCCCCTGCTGACCGCGCCCAGCCCCTTCCTGGTCGCGATGCTGCGGCATGCCGCGCGCCAGCGCAGCGTGACGCCCGCGGCGCTCGACATCGGCAGCGGCAGCGGCCGCAACACGCTCTACCTCGCCCGGCGCGGCTATGCGGTCACCGCCGTGGACCTGTCGAGCATCGGCCTGGCGTTGACCGCCCAGCAGGCCAAATCGGGTGGCCTGGCGGTCACCACCGTGCGCCAGGACATCAACCAGTTCGACTTCGGCCGCAACCGCTTCAATCTCGTGCTGCTGATTGACTTCCCTTTCCCCTACCAGACTCTTTTGCCCAAGATTGCCGCCGCCCTCAAGCCCGGCGGCATGGTCATTGTCCAGGACGTTTCCACCCGCGAGCCAGGCACGGTGTCGCCCGATGGCGCGTTGCACTACACCTTCATGAACCGGGCCGATTTAATCGCGCCGTTTGCCGGCTTTGCCGTCTTGCACGACACCGCGGACAAGCAGCCTACGGTGTGGGGCGTGTCGGCCATCATGGTGCGCTTCGCCGCCCGCAAACGCTGATCCATCTTCGAGGGCTCCTCCCGGCGTCGTAGCGGCCTGGAGCGGCGCCCGATCGAGGGTCACGATGAATTGGCCGCCCTCGACGGTGTGGCGCGCCAGGGCGGCATCGGCGGTGACAACCAAATCCGTGTGAGCCGATCACGGGAGTCGCGCCGTTTGAGGGCGGGCAAAATCGGCGCGCAGGGCCGCGGATTTCCAACGGGGTGAAACCGCCACTGGCAAAACGAGCCGCCTTCCGGCCGGCGCCACCGGCGGGCGTGGCCGGCCTCTAATGGCAGCACGGCCGCGGCGGCGCGATTCGCGCGCTCACACCGATCCGCGAGCGCGGTCTGGCCGCAACCGACCGCCTTGACCAGCACTTCGGCGAGCGTCAGCGCGAGGTGAACAATTGACGCCGCGGCGAAAAGCTATGCATAGCGTCGGCCGCCCGGCCCGCCCTTAGCCCAGCCACCAGCCGCGGCCGCGACACCAGGCGTGGGCTGGGACTTCGCCCTCGCGGTGCAGCCAGCGCACCGCGGC
>JBOGKJ010000124.1:0-19667 GCA_050745565.1 Terriglobales bacterium
CTTTCACGGCGATAACACGGGTTCGAATCCCGTCGGGGACGCCAACAAAAATAAATCTGACCAGCCAGCGCTCAATTTCAACTACAATGTAGTTTAAATGGCGTTGGGGAATTTTGAATACGTCTTGCTTGCGGCGGCGGCGCGCCTCGGTGGGGGTGCCTACGGTGCGGCAATCCGCAAGGAGATCGAATCCGCGACGTGGCGGCGCTGCTCGATCGGCTCGATCTACATAACGCTGGACCGGCTAGAGGCGAAGGGCTTCGTCCGGACGCAGATGGGCGATCCTACGCCGCAGCGGGGCGGGCGCGCCAGGCGCATGGTCCACCTCACGCCGCAGGGGGTGCGGGAGGCCTCGGATTTTTATGCTGAAATCCGGCGCGCCACCCGCCGCGTACCCTGGGAGGCCGGCCAGAACGCAGGGGGCGCATGAAGCGCTTCTGCTGGCGCATGGCTCAGGTCATGGCGCGCGCATTGAAACCTGACGAGCGCGAAGCGGTTCTCGGAGACTTGGCGGAGGCGGGCGAGATCGGCGGCCAAGGGTTGCGTCACATCATGGGTTTAGTCGTACTTCGCCAAATCACAGGTTGGTGCGAACGGGGGGAATCGCTAGCGCGCGTTGGCGCTGTCGGCACCGTTGCCTTTGCCGCCGGCTGGGCCCTGAATTCCGCAGCGATGCGACTGGGTTTCACCTATGATCTATACCTTTGGATCTTTCGCAACCGCCTAGACATTGCCCCAACGATTCTTCGACAGATCGGCCATACGATGGCCCACGGGGTCGAGGCCATGATCATGGGTTCATGTCTTCTGGCGCTATGGTCTTGCCTTGCAGGTTCTGTGCTGGGTCTGCTTGCGCCAGGCGGCGCTTTCGGCCGCTGGATGAGCGCTTCGATGTTTCTCCTGCCGTTGACGTTGGGAGTAGCTTGGTATGCGGCCATGCCGTATCCATACTCGGTACAAACCGGCGCCATGCCCGTTGTTTTTTATTCGTTGGCGCTTCCGTTGATTCGGGTGATAGTTCTGGTCGCGCTGCCAGCAATCCTGGGGATGCGCCTTTTCCGTCCCACGGTGAGCCGGACCTTCCTCCGCGAGGCTATGCGATGAACCTTCGTTCCGTTCGCGCGCTTTCGGTCGATCGGCGCATGCGTCGTGAGACAACATGGGGAGTCCTGTTCGACTTGCACCAATGGAGGGGACGCGTCGTTCGCGCTTCGGGGCGCGGCATGCGGCAGTGGGTCATGGCACTTGGCATTGGGGCCGGGCTGCTGGCAGCCCAAGCGCCGGCGCGCGATTATTCCGCCATGGGCCGGGCGTTGGTGGAGCAAATGGCGGTGGGCCAATTCGCCAAGGTGGAGGGGCGGTATACCTCCCAGCTTGCGGCAAAGCTGCCGGCGGGACGGTTAGCGGAAGTCTGGAATCGAACGCTGGTAGCGCAGGAGGGGGCGCTTGAGTCCATCACTGCGGTGCGGACGGTTGATGCGCGTGGGGTCCATAACGTAATCGTCACTTGTAAGTTCGCCAGGAGCAGCCTCAATCTGATTTTCGCGCTGGGTGCGGACGGGAGGATGGCGGGGCTGCACATTGCTCCTGTGGTCCAGCCGGGCGCCGCGCCCAAGCCCAAGACGATGCAAACGCTGTTGCAGCCGGCCAGCAACAGGAGGCCGGCGCCGGCCTTCACGGCGACGGACGCCAAGGGCCGTATGATCCGGCTTGCCGGCTTAAAAGGCAGGGTCGTCGTGCTCGACTTCTGGGCGACCTGGTGTGCCGGCTGCAAAGAGGAACTGCCGGTCTTTTCTGCCCTACAGACGACCTACGGTCCTCAGGGTCTGGTCGTGGTCGGCGCGTCGGTCGACACCGGATGGAACGTCGTGAGGCCGTTTTTGGCAAAGATTAAACCCGACTATAGGATGGTGCTCGCCGACGCTGCCAGGCAAAAGGCCTACGGCATCGGCAACATGCCAAATACGTTCCTCATTGACCGCCACGGCCGCATCGCCGCCACTTACCGAGCCGGCCTGGTGGATCCGCACGACCTCGAAGCGCACATCCAGGCGGTGCTCAACGAGCGCTAACCGCTTCGCGTAAGTCGTCTTCCCGGACGGCCGGGTTATGCGCAATGGCGGCCCGCTCACGTTAGGTATTCACCTGGCCGCCGCCCATGCGGTGTGGCATACTCGCCGCTAGGTGGGTTCTTCCGATGGCCAAGCACAAAGCACCCCGCGTGAAATGCCATACCTATTTCAAACTGCGCTCCCAGGTAAAGCGAATCGAACGGCTGCGGCCGGGAGCGGCTTTAGCAGCCCCGTGGACCGTGCCGAACCTCTGCAAGGCCTATAACTGGCCGAGTGGGTTGGCGGGCGGCGGCTTGATCGCGATTGTGGAGCTCGGCGGCGGATGGGTCATGCCGGACATGACTGCATTCTTTCAGTCTGTGGGCCAACCGGTCCCCTCCATCACCGACGTATCGGTAGACGGCACGCACAACTTGCCAAACCAGGGTGGCTCCGCGGGCGATGATGACATCGAGGTTGCGCTCGATATTCAGGTGGCCGCGGCCTCTTATTACGCTGCGACGGGCAAGGCGGCAACGATTCGCATGTACTGGTCGCAGGACATCGCCGCAGCCGTGGAGAAGGCGACCGCAGACGGCTGCGACGTGTGCTCCATATCGTGGGGCGCGGACGAGGCAGTGTGGGGCACGACGGCCGCGCAGCAAATGGAGTCGGCGGCCGCGTCGGCGGTGACCGCGGGCATGATCGTCTTCGCCGCGTCGGGCGACAACGATTCGAGCGATGGCGGCCCGACGCCGGCCAATGTGGATTGCCCATCTTCGTGCCCGCATGTCGTGGGTTGCGGAGGTACCTATAAGACCACGAGCGAGGAGGCGGTGTGGAACGATAACCCCGGCCAGACCGACGGCGAGGGCACCGGGGGAGGCTACTCGACGATCTTTGGGGTGCAAACCTTCCAGATTGGTGCGCCGCCTGCGCCCGCGAACTCGAAGTACGGTTCGGGACGAATGGTGCCAGATGCTTGCGCGGACGCGGATCCGAATACGGGGTACGACATTTTTGTGCATGGATCGAGCACGGTGGTGGGGGGAACCAGCGCCGTGGCGCCGCTATATGCGGGACTCTTTGCGGCCTTCGGTACCAAGTTGGGGTTTGTAGCGCCGGTGTTCTGGAAGAACCAGAAAGCGTTCAACGACGTCACACAGGGCGGCAACGGTTATTACAACGCGGCGGTGGGACCGGACCCGTGCAGCGGGATCGGCTCGCCAATCGGGGTAAGTGTTGCGGCGCTGTTCTTCCGCCCCCTGGCATCTCGACAATCCCCCGGCCTCTCCTGAGCCTGCCTCTGGCGCTCCCGCGCCAGGTCGGAGACGCCCAGTCTCAATTCGGGGAACGCCGACCGCCGCCTGACAACCCGCGCCTGCGTCTGAAGATCGCGCCGGGTTCCGGGCGCGTCGGGGGCGGCGGTGCCTGGGGCGGGGGCGTGGGATAATCGGGGCCATGGCAACTCCCAGGAAACGCACAACTGGAAAGCCGGCCGCGGGGTTCTCGGCGGACGAGCGGGCCGCGATGCGGGAACGGCTCAAGGAAATCCGCCAGGGCGAGGACAAGTCGGCGGGAGAAGCCGCGGTGCGCGAGGCCCTCGCCGCGATGCCGCCGGCGGACCGCACCCTGGGTGAGCGGCTGCACGCGCTCATCAAGGCCAACGCCCCGGCGCTCGCGCCCAAAACCTGGTACGGCATGCCCGCCTACGCCCAAGACGGCAACGTAGTCTGCTTTTTCCAAAGCGCCCACAAGTTCAAAGCCCGCTACGCCACGCTCGGGTTCAGTGACAAGGCGCGCCTCGACGACGGGCGCATGTGGCCGACCTACTTCGCGCTCAAGGAGTTGACCTCCGCAGAAGAGGCCAGAATCGTCGCGCTGCTGAAGCGAGCGCTGCGGTAGTCGCCCCGCGAGGCTCGCGCCGGCTTGGGCTCGCCGGGCCCCGGGCCGGCGCTCCACAGCCCTTCGAGTGCGGGCACGGCGCTGCGAGCGTCTGAGCGAGCAGGGGCAGGGGCCCGCGCCCGGCAATCGTTCAAGCCCGCCCGCGGGGCGCGCCTCTTTACATCCCGTCGCGAGGAGCAATGGCCCGGCTACGCCACCGGCTGGCTGCGTTGGAATTCCGCCCGCACGGTCATGCGGGCATGCTGGGCGTAAATCACGTCGGCGACGTTGAAGCCAACGAGCTGCAGCGCATTGGCGAGCCCGCGCATGGTGGGGTACCAGTAATTGGTCGGATCGTTGTCGCGCCCATGCGCGAACTCCCACAGGCCAAGTTTCAGGCCGTCGGGGTGCGTGCAGTAGGCGGTCTCGATCAGACAGCATTCGCGGGTGACGGAGGCGACACGGCGCAGCGCCTCGATCGGGTTGGTGAGGTGATAGAGGACGCCGAAGAAGAAAACGCAGTCGAACTTGCCGTGGCGCGCCGGATCGAGATCGTACACACTCAGGGGTTGGAACTCGACTTTGGATGCGAGCTTCCGGCGGGCGAAGTTGAAGCCGCGGGTGCCGCCCCAGTTGCCGCCGTTTTTGGCGTCCGTATCAATGGCGGTGACGCGTGCACCGCGGCGTTCGGCTTCGAATGAGAACAGCCCGTCCCAGGCGCCAATGTCGAGCACGGTCTTGCCCCTCAGGTCGTCGGGTAGGCCGAAGCGTGTGGTGGCCTCGGCGGCGGTGTGGGGGCATTCGCCCGGCGTATGCACCCCCTCAGTCAGTTGGATCCGGTGAAACCACCGGATGGCCTGCATTTCGGTTAGTTCTTGTTGGTTCAAAGCCGTGGTCAAAGCTCACCTCGCAAGTTGCCGGGCCATCACCCACCGTGCAATCGCGGGGCCGTAAAGCGGAGGCTGAAAATTAGATCGCGTTTAGAATCGTGTCGCCGCCGGCGGCCCTCAGCATCCGGGCTCACATTGCCGGAAAAGCCGAACATCGTTGCCCAGTGCCCACAGGCCTAAGCTGGAGCGGCGCGGCCGCCCTTTTCTGGACGACCTCCCGTTGGCTCCACCCCCAGGCGCTTGCGCCTTGGGGCGCCCCGTGGGTCGGGCTGCGGCCGAAATTCGGCTCGGCGGCAACGCGCGCCCGCCCTGCTCGGGCGTGCCCAAGTTGCCTCGCTCTGCTCTTCATGCACGACTGCTCCGGCAGCAACTCGAGGTCCGCGTAGCCACTCCAAGTCGGGGGTTCGCGGATTCTGTTCTACAATGCGATTCATGGGCCAGGTACGGGCGACGTTTTCCATTGCGCTCGACGGCTACGGCGCCGGAGCGCGCCAGGATCTCGACCACCCCTTGGGCGTGCGCGGGACCGAGCTTATGTCCTGGTTCTTCGCCACCCGAACCTGGACCCGCATGCACGGCCACGCCGGCGGCTCGACCGGGTGCGACGACGCCTTCGCCGAGCGCGGCTTCAATGATGTCCGTGCCTGGATTCTCGGCCGCAACATGTTCGGTCCCGTGCGCGGACCCTGGCCCGACGAGCGCTGGCGCGGCTGGTGGGGCGAGGAACCGCCGTATCATGCGCCGGTGTTCGTGCTGACCCACCACCGGCGCGCGCCGCTGGCCATGGCCGGGGGCACCACCTTCCATTTCGTGGCCGACGGCGCCGAAGCGGCCCTCGACCGCGCCCGCGCCGCGGCCGGCGACCGCGATGTCCGCATCGGGGGCGGCGTCGCCACGCTGCGCCAGTACCTCGCCTGCGGCAGCCTGGATGAGCTCCATCTGGCGCTCTCGCCGGTGCTGCTGGGCGAAGGCGAGCCCGTCTTTGCCGGTCTCAATCTCAATGCGCTCGGCTACGCCGTCGTCGCGGTCACGCCGGGCGAAAACGCCACCCACATCCAGATCGAAAAGCAGCGTTAAAGTGGCGCGGCTCCCGCCCACGCCGCCCGCTGGCCACAGTTCAGGCGGGCATGGGAAGGCTGAAAGTCCCGCCGCGGCCGCGGCGGAGCGAACGTCTCAGGGGCGACGATCCTTACGAGCCAACTTGGACGCGCCCTGAGCAGCGCCGGCGCGCATTGCCGCCAAGCGAATTCCGGCCGCAGCCCGACGCCTGGGGCCCCCAAGGCTCTTGCGCCATGAGGTGGGAGCAGCGGGAGGGCGTCCAGAAAAGGGCGGCCGCGCCGCGGGCAGGCCCGCCCTCCGTTCGTGGCTCGTGGGCTGCCAACCGCCAAACGGTTCGCCGGCGGACGGGGCGGTGGCGTGGGCCCTTCGAGCCTGCCGCCCCATGACGCGCGACAACGCCCGCCATGGGCTGGGCGCCGAACGAGGCAACTTGGACGCGCCCTGAGCCGAGCGGGCGCGCGTTGCCGCCAAGCGAATTCCGGCCGCAGCCCGACCCCCGGGAGGGCGTCCTGAGGAGGGCGGCCGCGCCGCCTTACCTGGGCCGCGCCCGCTGCGCCAGCAGGGGGCGGAAGCTCTCCCAGTAGGCCCAGGCCAGGTAGATCTCCAGCGCCAGCACCAAGATGCCTGCCGCCAGCGTTCCGCCCCGCCACAAGAACGAATGGAACAGGATAATGTTCACAATCACCGGCGCCAGCAGTGTCAGTGCCAGCGGCACCCACCGGTCGGCCAGCAGCAGGATGCCGGCGGCCACCTGCACGCCAAACAGCAATTGCAGGAAGTAGCCGGTTTGCGCCATCGCGCCCGCAAACGCCAGCGCGGCGGGCGGCACCGAGTTTGGCTGGGGCAGGTAGGGATGGAAGCCATTGACGCCGATCACGACAAAAATGGCCCCCTGCAATAGCCGGAGACCAGACGTTAAGCGCGCGTTGCGCACACTCATAGCTACTCAGTGTGCCATAGCCCCGCGCTCGTCAGGCCAGTGGCGAGCGCAGCTTCGCTTCCGGGCCGACCAACGCCTCGGCGGCGGCGGCACGGCGCCGCGCGCTAAACCTCCAAAACTGCCAGTGCTCACCGGTCAGCTCGCGCGGTTCCACCTCGCCCAGGCAATAGCCCACGATCGCGCCCAGCACCACCAGGCTCAGCCCCAGCGCCCACAGGATCGAAACCGCCATCACCACCCCTGCCGCTACCATCTCCAGCATTGCCGCCTCACTTTCGCGCCTATCGCGCGACGGCCCATGCCGGCCCGCGCTTCGACGCGGGTCGGTTATCGGCAAATTGGTCCGGAGACTTTAGGAGACTTTGTTTGCAAGCGTCGGGCTGAGCTGCGCCTGCTGCCGCCGCTTCAAATATGGCTCCACGTCGGCGGCAACTCTGCCGCTCGACTGGCAGGCCGGGCATCCATCGCCTCCCAGCGAGCGTACGGAAAGCTCAAGCCGTCCACTGCCTTGGCAGACAGGACAACTCACCGTCTGCTCGCCATGCCTAGCCGCTTCGTGGGCACCCATGCCTAGTGCTGCTGCAACCAGAGTGCCATCCTCCGGTCACGATAAATCAATCACTTGCACCGTTCCGCGATACCCTCGGCGGGAACTAATTTTCCAATGTGCGCAAATATGTGCACCACTCTGAGAAACCAAAAGGCTGTGCAAAAGTGGAAAAGGCCAGCATAGCTCATGCGGCGATGCTCGCTCGCCGCGGCATCCAACCGCCCTTCGGAGGTTTGTCATGCGATTCAACTGGAAGGCGAGTTGCGCCGTGGTGGCGGTGGCCATGCTGCCGGTGTGGCTGAGCCAGCAAACGTTCGCGCAGCCAAACGGCTCACCCAGCGCCCAGCAGACAGCCAGCAGCTCCAACCCGCAAACCAACGCCACGCGGCTGGCCGGCTACAACGCCGGTTTCCGCGATGGCGTCACCGACTACCGCAACCACGCGCCATACGATTTTCAAAGCCATCCCACCTACAAGCAAGCCGACCAGGGCTACAACCAGGCGTCGGGAGTGAACCAGCAGACCTACGCCATGGATTTCCGCAGCGGCTACGAAGCCGGCTACGACGACGGCTTCTATGGGCGCAACAACGACCAGGGCGCGCAGCGTCAGCGCAACTACACGCCGCCAGCCTCGAACCCGTCGGCGCGGAATCAGTCCCAGTCCCCTCAACCCAATTACGAGCCTTCGCGCCCTACAAACGCCGATGCGAACGGCGCGCTGCCGGCCGGCACCGCGCTGTATTTGAAGCTGAACAACACCCTCAGCTCGCGCAGCAGCCACCAGGGCGACAACTTCACGGCCACGGTCACCGCGCCGGTCTATAGTCAGAGTGGGCAACAAGTGTTGGTGCCCGCCGGCAGCACGGTCGAGGGCACGGTGGCTTCGGTGCGCTCCAGCGGCGGCGTCAGCGGTGAATCGCAACTCCAGCTCAACTTCCAGCGCCTGCGCCTGCCCGACGGCTCGAGCCTGCCGCTGCGCGCCGAAGTGAGCCAAGTCTCGCCCCAGCAGGGCGTGGGTAGTGTGATTACCGGCACGCCTTCGGCCACCAACGAGGGTGGTGTGCAGCAGTCGCAGACGCGCAACACCGTGGGCACGGCCGCGGCTGGCGGCGCAGTAGGCGCGCTCATTGGCGCCATTGCCGGCGGGGGCAAGGGCGCGGGCATTGGCGGACTGGTGGGTGCGGGGCTGGGCGTGGTGCTGGCCAGCCGCAACGGCGCGCTCGACCTGCCCGCCGGCACGCCCATCGTCATCCGGCTGAGCTCACCCATCAACCTGCGCGGTTGATGGGCTGGTGTGCGCCCGCCCCTGATAGCATGGAGAGCGTGAGCGCGACCGACCGCCCCTACTTCGAATTCTGCCACGTCTACAAGGCGTTCGGGGAGCGCGAGATCCTTGAAGATGTCAGCTTCGAGGTCAACCGCGGCGAGTGCGTCTGCGTGATGGGGCGCAGCGGCGTCGGTAAGTCGGTGATGCTGAAGCTCATCATGGGTTTTCTGCGCCCGGACGCGGGTCAGATCCTGGCTGGCGGCCTCGACGTTGCCGCACTCAGCGAATCCGAGCTGACCGAGATGCACAAGAAGATCACCATGGTCTTCCAGTCCGGAGCGCTGTTCGACTCCCTGACCGTGGCCGAAAACATCGCTTTCCCGCTGCGCGAGCGCGACGCCATGAACGAGGCCGCGATCGAGAGCGAGGTCGGCCGCATCATGGACATGCTGGATTTGACGCCCGAGCGCGACATCTACCCGGCCAGCCTGCCCACCGGACTGAAGCGCGCGGTGGCGATTGGCCGGGCGCTGGCGGCGAAACCCGAAGCCATCTTATACGATGAGCCCACCACCATGGTGGACCCGCTGATGTCGCATCGCATCGGCAACTTGATCGCACGCGTCCAGCAGCAGACGCGGCTCACCGGCGTGGTGGTGACGCACGACACTCATCTGGCGCGGCGGCTGGCCAGCCGCCTGGTGCTGCTCTCCGAGCGCCGGGTAAGTTTTTTCGGGACCGTCGCCGAGCTCGATGCTTCCACCGATCCGACCGTGCGTGACTTCATGCGCCCGGACCAGATGGCGGCGCTTTAGTTGGCGCGGGTGTCTGGGCTGCGCCCAGACACCCGCTTACCCCTGCTCGCGCGGGAATGAGCCCATTCCCGCACTCGCATGACGGTGCTGGGCGCCCGCTTCACTCGCCGGCTCAGCCGGCGAGAGCACCGTTGCGGCGCGGCACCTGCTCGGGGAGGTCGCCTGTTGCAGAAGCAGTGATGTTATATAAAAGCCAACCGGCAGGCGCGCGCCGGCCGGCGGCGCGCCCTGCAACTCTCTGCGCATCAGGAACGCGACTGGAATGAGCTCGAAATGGGGCCGTCGGCATCACCCCCGACGACGCCCGCAGCGCCGCCCTCGACTTCGGCCGTTCGGGCTGCTCGGATCAGCGCAGGCGCCAACCGGCGGTTAGCTCGTGGGGCGGGTCGCCGACCCGCCCGCTGGCCGCCGGCCGGCGGCGCTCGACCAGCGGTAATCTTCAGCCCGTTCGCGCACACATCCGCCGTGCCGCGGTGTGGCATATCAGCGCAGGCGCTTGAGCCGCCGGTCCGTGGCGGCGAACACGATACCGGCGTTCGTGGTGCTGGCGGGGAGGTAGCGATGCCGCGGCAGGCTGCCATGGAGGCGTCAGGTGATGAATATCGGCCGCCCCAGGGCGGACGCGCATGAAGCCAGCATGCCGCCGCGTCGGCCTTTGCGTCCATCCCCGCGCCATGGGGGGCGGTGCCGACAGTGCGCCGGCCGGCGGCCGGCGTGCGGGTCGGCGACCCGCCCCACAACGCCCGTCGCCGACTTGAAAGAGCCCGCCCGATTTTGCTCTAACGCTAGCGGCTAATGGATACCTGCGAGACTTTTGTTTCCCACTGCCGCTCGTGCGTGCTCCAGTTGCGGTCAAAGGGCAGCTTGACGCCGTTGACGTCGCGGTAGTCGCTGTAGTCCACCTGCAGCGGCAGCGAACCGAGGAACGTCGGGGTGCTGGTGACATAGCGCAGCAGCAGCCCGCTTTGGGTGTCGAAATAGTAGCGTCCGCCGCCCTGGGGTGTGCGCACGGCCAGCACATACGCCTGGGCGCCTCCGACGGGCTGAATGCCGAACACGCGTGCGCGGCTGAGGTCGGCCGACGCCAGCGCCGCGCCGGGGTAGAGCTCGCCGGCGGTTTGGATGATGCCCACCTCATCGCTTGCGGCTTCGGTTTTGGCGCTTCCACGCATGGTCCAGTACTGCGTGCCGTCGTAGCCGGATTTTTCCCGGCCGGCAGTCATCTCGAGCTTGTTGCCATCAAGGGTCAGCGTCTCGGGCGTCGTGCGTCCATAAGCGATGCGTTGGGCGGTGACGGTCTCACCGTGTATGGCCGTCAGCGCCGCGGCGCCGCCAATGGCGTTCCAATACTTGTCCACCACCGATTGCGCGCTGGGCATGGCGGGCCGATTGGCGCCGGCCGCCTGCCCGGCGCCGGGTCCGCGCCCGCCACGGCCGCCTTCGCCGGGCCCGCCGGGCCCGCCGCGGCCGCCGGGTGCGGCGCTGGCCGGTTCATCGGCGGCGATTGCGAGCGTACTGGTGGGGCGGGAATGGCCTTGGTGGCAGGTGTAGCAATTGATCTGGTTGCGTCCCCCGAAGTTGTCCTTGTTAATGGCGTAGACCATGCGGATCATTTTGCGCGCGGTCTGCTTGGTGGGCTTGGTGTCAGCGCTGAAGGGCTGCGCGTGGCAGAAGCTGCAGTTCACGCCCAGCGAGCTGGCGATGAAGCTCATGGTGGGCCGCAGCTCATTGGCGGGCTTGCCATTGAAGACCTGGATGTTCTTGAAGACCTGTTCGGCGGTCTTTTCCGCCTGGTCGGGCGCGGCGGCGGCGGCGCCTTGGGCCAGTGCCGCAGCGGAAGTTAGCGAGAGAGCCGCGAGCGCCAGCATCGGCGCCGCCCAGTAACGCCAGTTGGAAACCTGCATGTACTTACTCTAGCTCAGTTGCCTGACTTTGGGCGGTGGCGTTGCAGCTCGCGGCACTCGGCGATGATCTGGCGGTAAATGCGGCGCAGGGCGGCCGGCGAGAGCGGCCCCGGGTTGGCGCGGGCGGTGTTGGTGAGCACGGCGGCCTCGCGCCGGGGCTCGGCCACCGGCCGCCCCTGGCGCTGCTTGAGTTCGGACAACGCCTGCGCGCAGCGCGCGCGGCGGCTCAGCAGCTTCACCATCTGCCGGTCGAGCCGGTCAATGGCGCGGCGCCAGTCGGCGATCTCCTTCATTGCAGGCCCCGCAGGAACTGCCCGGCGGCCGCGGCGGGGTCGCCGCCGCCGCTGGCGGCCGCGGCCATGGCCGCCACCAGCGCGCTGCCCACCACGGCGCCGTCGGCAAATTTCGCCACTGCGCGCACCTGCTCGGCCCGTGCCAGGCCGAAGCCGACCGCGACCGGCAAGCGCGTGTGCCGGCGCAGGTTTCCGACCAGCGTTTCGGCGCCGCCGGCGGCCGAAAGCGATCCGGTCACGCCCAGCCGGGCCACGGCGTAGATGAACCCGCTGCTGGCTCGGGCGATGGCCTCGAGTCGGGCGTCGGTCGAGGTGGGTGCGGCCAGAAAGACCGTGTCCAGCCCGGCCGCGGCCATGGCGGCGCGGTAGGCGCCGGCTTCCTCCGGAATCAGGTCGGTGATCAGTGCGCCGTCGCAGCCGGCGGCGGCGGCGGCGGCCGCGAAGCGCTCCACCCCGAACTGCAGCACGGGGTTGAAGTAGCTGAACATCAGCAGCCCCGCCCCGCACTGCCGCCGGATGACGCCGGCGGCGGCGAGCACGTCCTCAAGCCGCACGCCCCGCGCCAGCGCGCGCTCGCTCGCGGCTTGGATCACCGGTCCATCGGCCACCGGGTCGCTGAAGGGCACGCCCAGTTCGATGATGTCGGCCCCGGCCTCGGCCAGCGCCAGCGCCGCCGCCACCGTGGCCTCGAGCGAGGGGTCGCCGGCGGTGATGTAGGGGATGAGCGCGGCGCGGCCGGCGGCGCGGCTGGCGCGAAACGCCTCGCCCAGTCGGCTCAAAGCGCCAGCTCGCGGCGGAGAATGTCCATGTCCTTGTCCCCGCGCCCGGAGATGTTGACGATCACGGCGGCCTCCGCCGGCAGCATGGGCGCGCGCCGCTGCGCCTCGGCCACCGCGTGTGCCGACTCCAGCGCCGGGATGATGCCTTCGGTGCGCGCCAACTCGCGGCAGGCGTCGAGCGCCGACCCGTCGTCGCAACTGACGTACTCGGCCCGGCCGGCGTCGTGGAGTTGCGCATGCTCCGGACCCACCGAGGGATAGTCGAGCCCGGCCGACACCGAGTGCGTGGCCGCGATCTGCCCGGCTGCATCCTGCAGCACGTAGGAAAACGTGCCCTGCAGCACGCCCGGCCGTCCGCCCTGAAAGCGCGCCGCGTGCAGCCCCAGCTCGCTGCCCTTGCCGCCGGCCTCGACTCCGACCAAGGCCACGCCGGCGTCGCCGAGAAACGCATGGAACAGCCCCATGGCGTTGGAGCCGCCGCCCACGCAGGCGATCAGCATTCGCGGCAGCCGACCCTCGGCGGCCAGGATCTGCGCGCGCGCCTCTTGTCCAATGCAGGCGTGAAAGTCGCGCACCATGCGCGGGTAGGGATCGGCGCCCAGCACCGAACCCAGCAGGTAGTGGGTGGTGTCGCAGTGCGCGACCCAGTCGCGCATGGCCGCGCTGATGGCGTCCTTCAGCGTACGGCTGCCGGCCTCGACCGCGCGCACCTCGGCTCCCAGCAGCCGCATGCGCGCCACGTTCAACGCCTGGCGCTCCATATCAACCGCGCCCATGTAGACTACGCACTCCAGCCCGAACAGGGCGCACACGGTGGCGGTGGCGACGCCGTGCTGGCCGGCGCCGGTTTCGGCGATGATGCGGCGCTTGCCCATGCGGCGCGCCAGCAGTGCCTGTCCCAGGCAGTTGTTGATCTTGTGGGCGCCGGTGTGCAGCAGGTCCTCGCGCTTCAGATAGAGGCGCGCCCCGCCCAGCTTCTGGCTCAGCCGCCGGGCGAAGAACAGCGGCGTCGGTCGGCCGGCATAGGTGCGCAGCAGCTCGGCAAGCTCAGCCTGGAAGGCGCCGTCGCTCTGCGCCGCCGCATAGGCCGCGGTCAGTTCATCGAGCGGCGCCACCAGCGTCTCGGGCACATAGCGCCCGCCGTAGCGGCCGAATCGTCCGCTGACGGCTGTGTCCGCGGTGCCGCTCACCGCGCACCTCCGGCGCGGGCCGGGGCCTCGGCCTCGGGCTCGGCGCGGAACACGGCGTGGGCGGCCAGAATGAAGGCGGCCACCGCCGCCGGGTCCTTGACGCCGGGCGCGCTCTCGACCCCGCTGGCGGCGTCGGCGCCCGCCGCGCCCGAACGGCGCAAGGCCTCGGCCACGTTGGTGGCGTTCAAGCCCCCGGCCACGATCAGCTCGGGTTGTGCGCCGCCCGCCGCCGCCAGGGCGGCGGCAAACTCCCGCGCCGCCTCCCAGTGGAAGCTCCGCCCGCTGCCGCCGGCCAGCTCGGCGTGGGCGGAGTCCAGCACGAAACGCTCGACATAGGGCGCAAACTGCAGGGCGGCACGCGCATCCCGCGGCATGCCGACGGCGCGCCAGACAGCCACGTGCGGCGCCAGGCGCTGCGCATCGAGCGGCATGTAGGATGGCCCGTGCAACTGCACCGCGTGCAGGCCGCACAACTGCACCAGGTTGCGGATTTCGGTGGTCGAGGCCCCGGCAAACACCCCCACGCGCAGCGTCTGGGCGGGCAGCATCGGGCTGATGTCCCGCGCACGCTCCCGGCTGATGCGCCGCGGCGAGGGCGCAAACACGAAGCCGATGGCGTCGGCGCCGGCGCGCGTGGCCTGCTCGGCGTCCTCCAGCCGCGTGATCCCGCACACCTTCACCAGCGGACGGCGGCAGGCGTTCAGCAGCCCGGCCAGCGCCGCGCCCGGATCCGGGGCCCGCATGAACTGCTCGCCGATCAAAAACGCGTGATACCCCGCCGCGGAAAAGCGCGCTAGGTCGCCGGCCTGGCGCAGCCCGCTTTCGGCCACCCCCACCGCCGCCGGCGGCAGCTCGCCGGCCAGCGCCAACCCGGTCTCAAAGTCCACCTTCAGCGTATGCAGGTTGCGGTTGTTCACCCCAATGCAGTCCGCTCCGGCGGCGATAACGCGCTGCATTTCCCCGGCGTCATGCACCTCGCACAGCGCCGCAACCCCAGCGCGCTCGCAGGTGGCGAGCAGTTGCTGCAGGCGCGCCTGATCGAGCATGGCGGCGATCAGCAGCACGGCGTCGGCGCCGGCGGCGGCCGATTCCCATATCTGGTAGTCGCAAAACAGAAAGTCCTTGCGCAGGATCGGCAGCCGGGTCGCCTCCCGGGCCTGTTCCAGATACTCCAGCCGGCCTTCAAAGTCGTCCGGCTCGGTCAGCACTGAGAGCGCCGCCGCTCCGGCCCATTGGTAGCTGGCCGCCAGCGCCCCCACCTCGAACGTCTCCCGCAGCCGCCCGGCCGAGGGCGAGCGCCACTTCAACTCGGCAATGACGGCCGGCCGCGGCCCGAACCGCAGCGGCGCCAGGAAATCCCGGCGTTCACCCTCGTTGTCGAGCGCGCGCTCTTTCAGCGCCGCGAGCGGCACGCGCCGCTGGGCGGCGGCCACCTGCTCCCGCCGCCGGGCGTAGATCTGCCCCAGCACCGACCGGGGGCCGGCGGGCGTCGAACCGGGTGAGCGCGGCGGCATGCCTTTTTCATCCTACCAGTTGCGCCGCCACTTAAGCACCCGCGGATATCCAATAGCCGCTAGCCATCCACCAAACGCCAACCATCCCCCGCAGCTTGCCGCATGCGACTGGCGTGAGACGGGGCAAATGCATTAAGCTACGGGTAAGATGTCGCTGCTGCGCGCCCGCTTTCTTGCCGTTGTACTGGCTGCCACTGCAGGGATGCTACCGCTGGCGGCACAATCCCACCCGGCGGCGCCTGTCGCCACCCCACCCGCGGCGCAAGCCGTCGCTCCGGTCGCGGCCTATGCCGAGTTCGAGTTGGGCAAATGGGCGGAGATGCGGGCGGAAGCCGATGGCGGCAGCGCCTATGTCGAGCAAGCATTGCAGCACTACACGGCGGCCATGGCGGCAGACCCGCAATCGGCCTTTCTTGCTGCGCAGAAAGCCGACCTGCTGTCGCGCCTGGGCCGCGACCAGGACGCGCTAACATTGGCGCAGGCCACGGTCCAGGCGCATCCCTCGAGCTTGGTGGCACACCAGACGCTGGGCCGAATCTACCTGCGCGAGTTGAGCCGCCTGCGCCAGCCCATCCCCGCGAGCGCCGGCGACACCATGTCCAAGGCGGTCGAGGAATACAAGACGCTGATCCAGCTCGATCCCGGCAATGCCGACAATGTGGTGGTGCTGGGCAAGCTCTACGGCGCCGAGGGGAACGCCGTGGCCGCCGAGCAGCAGTTCCGGCAGGCGCTGGTGCTCTCGCCCACCGACCTGGATGCCGCGGCCAGCTTGATACAGTCGCTGGCCAGCCAGGACCGCCTGGACGAGGCCCGGAAACTGGTGGCGGCGCTGCCGCCGGTGGCGCGCAACGGCCAGGTCTACGCCGCCCTGGGTGACGCCTTTTCCGCCCAGCACCGCTACAGCGATGCTGCCGACGCCTACCGCCAGGCGGTCGAGGCGCGCCCGGATGTGCCGCAATTCCAGAGCGCGTTGGCCAAGGCCTTGATGGATGGCGGCGACTACCAGCAGGCTCTGACCGCCTACCAGCGCCTGCTGCAGTCCTCGCCCAACGACGGCGAGGCGGCGCTGCGCCTGGCGCAGTTGCAGATGCAGTTGGGCCAGTTCGCGGCGGCCAGCGGCAACCTCAAAACCGCCCGCGATCTGCTCGGCAACGACGATCTCGAGGTCGCCTACGCCGGCGCCCTGCTGGACGAAAGCCAGGGCAACAACACCCGCGCCCGGAGCGAACTGCAGGCGCTCGTGGCGCGCAAGAGCAACCCGGCGACGCAGGGCATTTTTCTGGCGCAACTGGCGCACGCCGATATGCGTGCGGGCGACTATGACGCCGCCACCGCCAGCATCGCGCAGTTGAGCGCCCTCGGCCCCTCCTTCCAGGGTCGCGCCCACACGCTCGACATCGAGCTATACAGCGACCAGCGCAACTTCCCGCAGGCGCTGCAGGCGGCCCGGGCGGCGATGGCCAGTGAGCCCGACTCGCGTTCCCTGCAGTTGACCTATGCCAACCTGCTGGCCGCCACCGGCGCCACCGCGCAGGCCGAAACCGCCGTCCGCTCGCTGATGCACACTTCCGCCGCCGATTGGGATCTCTACCTGGCGCTCGGCCAGATCGAGGCCGCGGCCGAGCAGTGGCCCCTGGCGGATGCCAACATCCGCCGTGCCGACCAGCTCGCCGCCACGCCCGCTGAGCACGCCCGCGTTGCGGTTCAATTGGGCAGCATCCTCGAAAAGCAGAAACAGTTCGCCGCCGCCGAGACCAGCTATCAGCATGCGCTGCAGCTCGCGCCGGGCGACGCCGAGGCGCTCAATGGCCTGGGCTATCTGTTGGCCGACCGCGGCACCCGCCTGCCTGAGGCGCTCAAGGATGTCGAGCGCGCCCTGGCGCAAGACCCGGGCAACGCCAACTACCTCGACACCCAGGGCTGGATATATCTCAAAATGGGCCGGCTGCCGCAGGCGGTGACCAACCTGCAAAAGGCGGCCGACCTGCAGCGGCATGATCCGGTCATTCTGGACCACTTGGCCCAAGCCTATGACCGCAACGGCGATCTCAGCCAGGCGGAGTCGAACTGGCAGCAGGCGCTGACCGACCTCAAGCTCAACCCCGCCGCCGATGTGGGCTCGCACCAAGCCAACGCCATCGAGAAAAAGCTGGACGCGGTGCGCAAGCAGCAGGGCAAACCCGACCACCGTCCGTAAGCTGTCGGGGCGGGTCTCCGACCCGCATGGCCGGCCTCCGGTCGGCCGCGCTCCCGGAGACGACCGCACCCCGCGCGCCGGTTGGAGACCGGCCCCACACGCTCTGCGGGCGGAGGCATGACCGTTGGCGCTCTATCGTCCCGCACCCTCCTCCCCCATGACGCATCCCTCCTCAACCCCCGTCGCCCGGGGCGCACGACCGCCGCACCTTGCCCTACCCTGCGATCGCGGCGCGCTGGGGCTTATGGCTTATCGCTTATCGCGGCTTAAGAATGGCCGTCTTCCTCGTCTGCCGGCGGCAGCACCACACCAGCCTTGGCCAGGCTCGATTGCACCTCGGCCAGCGCTTGTTCAGGCCCCACCTTCCGGGCGCAGGCCAGCTCGGCCGCCAGCAGAAACGCCGCCCGGTCGAGCATCTTTTTTTCCCGAAATGACAGCGGTTTGGCCTGATTCAACTGGGCCAGCGACTTCAGCACTTCGGCCACCTGCTCCAGCACCCCCTGGCGCATCTTTTCCGAGTTGACGCGGAAGCGCCCTTTCCAGTCGCTGGAGGCCTCGAACGCTTCGCTCTGCTCCAGGTAAGCCAGGATCACAGCCAACTCCGCGGCTGGGGTGGGCGGGCGCAGGCCCACGCTCTCGGCGTTGCCGAACGGCACCATCACGCGCAGGTTGCTGGCCTCGATGCGGAGCTGGTAAAACTGCGGCAGGGCGCGGTCCTCGTCGGCGGCGCTGATGTGCTCAATGATGCCTACCCCGTGGTTGGGGTAAACCACCTTGTCACCCACTCGAAACGACGCGGCCATTCGCATTATCGCCCTAGCTTCTCCAGTATGACAAAATGGCGGGAAGCACTTCAATGTGACGAAGGGCCATACTCGCACGCCGGGCGCGGCGCGGGGGGCCGGCGGCAATCAAGGAGTCAGCGTTCATGGCGGTCAACATCCGGGGAAAGATTGAGAAGGAAATTCAGCAGTTCGAGCACGAGCTGACCGTGGAGCTGCCAGCCGAGCTGAAACGCGCCGTGGCGCTGGGCGACCTGAGCGAAAACGCCGAGTACCACATGGCCAAGCAGCGCCAGGAGTTCGTCAACGCCCGCCTGGGGCAGTTGCGCAAGCGTCTGGCGGAGTTGGCGCTGGTGAACCTCGACGAAATTCCGCGTGACCGCGCCGCCTACGGCTCCATCGTCCGCCTGCTCGACCTCGACAAGGGCGAGGAGCTCGAGTATCGCCTGGTGACCAGCGAGGAGGCCGATGTGGCCCACGGCCGCATCTCCACTGCTTCGCCCATTGGCCGCGGGCTGATGGGCAAACGGCCCGGCGATGAGGTGCGCATCCAAACCCCGAATGGGACCAAGGAGTTCGAGGTGCGCGAACTGAAGACCATCTACGACCGCGCCGAGGCGGGAGAAGCCGAGCTGTGACCTACACCCGCGCCATTGGCGCCGGCTGCAAATTCGTACTGGATGCGATCGTGCGCTCGCTCGCGCTCACCCGCATCAATCCCAACGTCCTCACCTTCATCGGCCTGCTGATCAACATCATCGCCGCGGCGCTGTTCGGCTATGGCTGGTTCTTCGCCGCCGGCCTGGTGATCATCGCCGCCGGTATCTTCGATATGGTGGACGGCCGCGTGGCGCGCTACACCAACACCGTCAGCCACTTCGGCGGCTTTTTCGATTCGGTGCTCGACCGCTACTCCGACCTCGCGCTCTATTTCGGCCTGCTGGTGTATTACGCCCGCATCAACCGCGAGTTCTACGTGGTGCTGGTGGCGGTGGTGATGACCGGCTCGGTGATGGTCAGCTATGCCCGGGCGCGCGCCGAGAACACCATCCCCAGTTGCAAGGTGGGCTTCATGGAGCGTCCCGAGCGCGTGGTGCTGGTGATCATCGGCGCCCTGTTCAACCGCATGGCCCCCTGCTTGTGGGTCATCGCCGTGCTCAGCAATGTCACCGTGATCCAGCGCATCCGCCACACCTACCGCGAAACGCGCGCGATGGACGGCGCTCGCGTGACAACCCACGGCGCTACCGTGACCCCGCGCGGCAGCACCGCCAAAGTCACCCAAGATCCCGGACCCGTCGCCCGCTAAGCCCTCTTCTACCTTAGAGCGGAATCAGTCAGGCTGTAGCCTGACGGACCAAAGCCCCTGCGGCTTTGACACCAGGAAAAACCGCACGCCATCTCGCCGAGCCGGATACACCAAGTCTGATTCAGCACCAGCCCAGCGCTGCCAGCGCCTGTTCCAATTCCTGGAGTTTCGAGCGCTCCGCGTCAACCACCCGCTCCGCCGCCTTCTCCACGAAGTTCGCGTTCGCCAGCAGCTTCTGCT
>JBOGKJ010000125.1:0-1736 GCA_050745565.1 Terriglobales bacterium
TGCTCGACGGCATCCTGGGGCAGCGCCGCAACAAGGAAATCGCCGCCGCCGCCGGCATTTCCGAGCGCACCGTCAAATTCCACGTCTCCAATCTGCTGCGCCGCTTTGGCGCGCAGCGCCGCCACGATCTGCTGCTGCGCTGCCTGCGGCCTTCCAGCCCGCCCGCGCAGCCCGACTCACCGGCCCAGAGCGGCCGCCAGTGAGGCGATGACCGCCGCGTTGGCGCTCGTCGCCGCCCCCAGAAAGTTGCCGTAACTTCCGATTTCACCCCCGGTGGCGTAGCCCCAGGCGTCGGTGCCCGGAGCCAGGGTGTCGGCGGCGCCGTCGTAGGGATTGTCGAGAAACGTCACCAATCCCCAGTTGGTCTTCTCGCCCCACGAGTCCGTCCACGCCCAGAACTTGCTGCCGATCACATTCTGGCTGCCCGCCGCGCCCCCGGCCGCCGTCGAGCCGGTCATCGCCGCGGCGGCCTCGACTTGCGCCGCATAGGCGGCGCCGCGCGCCTCCTGCGTCGGGTACACGTCCGGACTGTCGGGATTGGCAAAGGCGGAGAGGTCCGATGCCGGGTTGGCAGGCATTCCGGTCCAGGTCACGAACGGATGATCGCCGGCCTCCTGCAGGCTGAGGTCGTAGACCTGCTGCGTCGCCATGCTCGCCTGGATCACGTCGGTATACTGACCGGCCGCGGCCAGAATCGCACCGCGGCTGATCCCATTCCAGCCGTTCAGCGTGCAAGGCCCGAACACCAACTGCTGCGGCCGATAGTGGCGCAGCGCGCCGCTGACGATGGAAAAATATTTCTGCGCAAACACCGCCAGGAAGCCATTCAGGTCGGCGCGCACCGCCGCGCTGGCCCCGCTCAGCCCCACGTCGTCGGCCCCCACCCACGGGTCACGCCCGTCCTCGTCCAGCAGCCCGGTGCCGGCGCCATAGCCGCCGTCATCGCCGAAGCTGGTGTAGGCGGCGCCCCAGGCAGCGTCGAGCGCTCCGATGTTGCCATACTCGGCCTGCAGCCAACTGGCGAGCGCGTACTTGGTGTACACCTTACCGTCGGCATATGCCGCCTGCCCCAGGGCGGGATTGCCGGCTTGCTGGAAATCGGTGCACAGGGCGAGCCAGCCGATATTCGATGAGGAACGTGCGGCCGGCAGGTCCGGACTCGGCCCGAAGCCCCACAGGTCGTCGAGATCGTCCATGGCGGTGCCCACCAGCCAGCCCGAGGCGGCCTCGGCGGCGCTGGTCTGCGCCGCCAGCGCCGCGTTGGTGTAGGTGGCAAAGTTGGGATCGAATACATCCGGCAGGGTGTCGCCCCGGTAGTTCGTATAGACGTTGTCCAGACCCGCCACCAGATCCTTCACCGGCCCCGGCGCGTACTGGCCGCTGTCGCGCAGGCTGTAATACGACGGACGCGTGATCGCCACCCAGGGCATGGGTTCGCTGGTCTCGTAGCTGCCGTCGCTATTCACCGGCACCACATAGGCGGAGGAGTACTCCGCGGTGGCGTTGAAGCCCCACGCCCGCAGCCGCCGCACCGCCTGCAGGCCCCAGGCCGCGCGGCTGCCATACTTGCCCAACGTGTAGGTTGCCCCCGCCGCCGTGTCCGTGTTCAGATCGACCGCAAACACGCCCAGCATCCAGTAGGGATGCCCCAGCGGATCCACAAACGTCCAGCGCTCGCCCACCTTCTGCACCCGAAAAAACCCCGTGCCCGCCGCCACCGTCACCGCGCTCAGCCC
>JBOGKJ010000126.1:0-5261 GCA_050745565.1 Terriglobales bacterium
CGGCAGAAGACCGACCGGCGCGACGCGCTGTTGCTGGCCAGGGTGGTGGCCAGCGGCCGGTTTCCGGACATCTGGGTACCGGAGCCGAAGCGGTGCGATCTGCGGCACCTGATCCTGCACCGGCACCTGGTGGTGCGGATGCGGACGCAGGTGAGGAACAACCTGCATGCGGTGGCGGGTCGCCGACCTGCGCGCCGGCCGCCGGCCGGCGCCACGCGGCAGTTCGGGTAACTACAGCAACTGTGATTCTGCCGTAGCCCGGATTTCTCACACATGGCGGCGCGTAATCGCATCGAGGCAACCTGGACGCGCCCCGAGCAGAGCGGGCGCGCGTTGCCGCCAAGCGAATTCCGGCCGCAGCCCGACCATCGGGAGGGCGTCCAGAAAAGGGCGGCCACGCCGCATCCACGCAGGAAGGGCCGGCCGGCGGCCGGCCACAGCGGGTCGGCGACCCGCCCCACACCGGCATCAAGCGGCGGCCGCCGCGGCGGGTGTGGCGCTCGTCAACTGACGCTGCGGCGCGGCCGGCGCGAACGCGGCTGAGCCGCCGCCGGCGCGCTCGACTCGCGCGCGTCGGAGGTTGGCTGAAAGCCCGCAGGCTCGGGCGCGGCCGACTCGTCCGCATGCGCTGGACGGGGCTCGCCCGCGGGATTGGATTCCGCCGGCACCTGCAAACGGCTGGCGTCCACCGCCTCGACCCCCTCGATCGCGCTGATCGCCGCGGTCAATTCATCCCGCTCCGCGCCCGATTCCACGCAGCCGTGGAGATAAATCGTGTGGCCGATCGCGTTCAGGTTCACCCGCGCGAGCGTGGCGGCGAACGCCCGACCCAGCTCGCTGCGCACCTGGTCCACCAGCGTGTTCGCATCCACGTAGTGCTCCCGCCCGGCCCACATCTCTTTGACTTCCGCCACACTCCCCCACACCCGGTTCTGCAGATCGCGCCCACGCTTGTACAGCCGCCGGAGTCCGCGCTTGCGCCAACGGATGAGTTTCTGCTCGATCTGGTTGCGGAGCCAATCGCCCCGCCGCGGCGCCGTCAACCACCCCACTCCCACGCCAATGGCAATGCCGCTCATCATCCACACCGCCGCGCTCTGGTTTCGCCTGCCCATGAAGATTGGGATGCCGCTCGCCCCCCACGCAGATGCGCCACGCCCGGCCTTTCGCGGCTCGCGCCGGCTTGGGCTCGCTAAGCCCCGGGCCGGCGCTCCATAGCCCTTCGAGTGCGGGCGCGGTGCAGCCAGGCAGGGGCCCGCGCCAGTCAATTCGCCGCTGCTGCTACAATCAAAAAGCGTCGATGCCGGGTCGTTCAATGGTAGGACAGCAGACTCTGGATCTGCCTATCGGGGTTCGAGTCCCTGCCCGGCAGCCAACGTTTAGCCCGAGCCCTGATCAACGACGGCGCGCGCCCACACCAGAACTGTCTGCGCCGTGCGAACGGCGGTGCGGGCCTCGTCGACGGTAACCGAGTCTTGGGGTGCGGGGATGGCGCAGCCACGGCAGGCCCCGCGCCAGTCATTGGGTAGCTTCAAGCGGCGGTTTTGCCCCTTTCCGCATTATGCTACTGCGCCCGCACCGGCACTTGCGCCTCCGGTTCGGGCTCGTCCGCCCGCCCCAGCAGCCAGGCCATGGCCTGCCCGCCCCAGCCCTGGTTCACGACAAACACCAGGATGGAGGTCACGACCACGCCAAAAAAGATCATCGCGTAGATAACGGCCTGCAAGGTCTCGGCGCCGGCCACGCTCTGTTCGGCGAGCAGCGCCGCCAGCACCGCCGCCGCCAGACCTTTGGGCACCATGCAGGCGGCCAACGAGGCGTCGCGGATCGGCGCCCGCCGCCGTAGCGTCCACCGCACCGAGGGCACGCGCGGCACCAGCAGCAGCACCGTCAGCAATCCCCCAAACAGCAGCCAGCGCATGTCGCTGAACTTCACCGAGAGCCCGATGTAGACGAAAAAGAACGTCTTCAGCAGGAAGATGATCTCGCCCAGAAACCCCATCTCGGCCGGGTTCAGCCCCACCGCCGGCAGCGCCTCCCGCACCAGCGGCGTGTGCTCCACGTTCCCCAACACGATGCCCAGCGCCAGCACGGCGATGGCGCCATTGGCATGCAGCAGTTCCGCTCCGCCATACACCATAAACACGAACGCCGGCGTGGTGAACATGGGGTTCTCGAGCCCGCGCGTCTTGCGCAGCGCCATCGACCACGCCAGCCCGCCCACCACTCCCAGCACCACCGCTCCGCCAAAGCCCAGCGCAAACTGCCCGGTCGTCGCCAGCCATGCCCCCCAGCCATGGACGTGAAAATTCAACAGCGCCAGCGCCAGCACGATGCTGATGACATCCCCCAGCGCCGACTCCAAAAACAGGATGTCGCGCGTCTTGTCGCCCATCCGCAGCCCCTTCGCCAGGGGCACGATCACCGTCGGCGAGTTGCCCGCAATGATGACGCCCAGCAGCGCCGCTCGCCACGCGCCCAGCGCCGTGAAATGCCAGGTCGCGAGCGCCACAATCGCCGCTTCACCCACAAAGCTCGCGCTCGAGAGCGCCACCGTGCCCGGCAGTGCCCGCCGCAGCCGGCTGAACTTCAGCGACAGTCCGCTCTCGAACAGAATCAGCACCAGCGTGATGGCCACAAACGCCGGCCCCACCACGCCAAACTTCTCCGGCAACAGGCGGTGCGACACCGGCCCCAGCGCCACCCCGATCAGCAGCAGCCAGAGCACGTCCGGGATGCGCGTCCGGCTGAAAATGTGCTCGAACAGGTGGGCCAGAAACACCAGCCCGCCGATCAGCACAATCGAGGCCGCCAACTGCATGGCCTTAGCCTACCAGCAGTCGCGCCGCTCGCCTTTCCCTGGCGAGGGTAGACAGGTGAAAGCGCCAGTCGCGCGTTCGCCGAGCAGAGCGGGCGCCGGTTGCCGCCAGGCGAACTTCGAGCGCAGCTCGACCGTCGGGACCCAAGGCGCCGGCGCCTTGGGGTGGGGCCAGCGGGAGGCGACCTGAAAAGGGCGGCCGCGCCGCTCCGCAGCTGGCCGCACACGTCGCGTCCGTGCGCGCGCGCCACCGCTCCACAGCTCCGCTGGCGCCCCGCCAGCAGCAGCGCGCCATGGCAATGACCTGTCGAGGCAACTTGGACGCGCCCCGAGCAGAGCGGGCGCCAGTTGCCGCTAGGCGAAATCCGGCCGTAGCTCGACCACCGGGGCCCAAGGCGCCGGCGCCTTGGGGTGGGAGCATCGGGAGGGCGTCCAGAAAAGGGCGGCCGCGCCGCTTGGCGGATGGCACATCGCGTCCGCCTAGGGCGGCAGGGCAAAGGGCGAGGCAGGCGCAGACCGGCGGGCATATATGCGTCTTCCGTCCGGCAACGGGGACATGCTATGGCAATCCCCTCCGTAATTGCGTATAAATGTCCCTATGCCAGCCCAGACCAAGGGCGTCACCACGCTGCTGTCCGCGGCGGCGGCGGGCGACGCTGGCGCGGCCGGCGAGCTGGCGCCGCTAGTCTACGGCGAACTGCACAAGCTGGCCGCGGCTTACATGCGCCGCGAGCGCGTCGGCCACACGCTGCAGCCCACCGCACTGGTGCATGAAGCCTACTTGCGCCTGGTGGCGCAGCCCGGGCAGACGTTCCAGAACAGGACGCATTTTTTTGGCATCGCCGCCCACCTCATGCGCCAGATTCTGGTGGACCATGCCCGCGCCCGCCTCGCGGCGAAGCGCGGCGGCGGCGCCGAGGAGGTTGCCTTCGACGAGGAGTTGATCCAGGGGCCCCAGCGTCCGTCTTTCCTGCTCGAGCTCGACCAAGCCCTTGCCCGGCTGGCGGCGCTCAGCCCGCGCCAGGCGCAGGTGGTCGAGATGCGCTACTTCGCCGGCCTGAGCGAAGGCGAAATCGCCGCCGTATTCGGCATCTCCAGCCGCACCGTCAAGCGCGACTGGCGCATCGCCCGCGCCTTCCTCCACGCCGAGTTGCGGCCCCGCGGCCGTGCCGCCCCGGCCGGCGCCTAGCCATGACGCCCGAGCGCTGGCAGCGCGTCACCGAGGTCTTCGAGGCCGCCCAGGCCGCCGCGCCCGGTGAGCGCCCGCGCCTGCTCGCCCGGCTCTGCGGCCGCGACCGCGACCTGATCACCGCCGTCGAGGCTCTGCTCGCCAGCGATGCCGACGCCAGCGGCTTTCTCGCCGAGCCACCCGCGCTTGACCCCGCCAGCGCCGGCGAGGACATCGCCGCGGCCGAGCCCGACCCGCAGTGGCCCGCGGGCACGCTCCTCGCCGGCCGCTACGAAATCGAGCGCCTGCTGGGCCGCGGCGGCATGGGCGAAATCTACGCCGCCCTCGACCGCGAGCTCTCGAGCCGCGTCGCACTCAAAGTCATCCGCCAAAACCTCGCCGCCGATCCGCGCATGCTCGCCCGTTTCAAGCGCGAGGCGCTCACCGCTCGCCAGATCAGCCACCCCAACGTCTGCCGCGTTCACGACCTCGTCGTCGCCAGCGGCCTGCCGCCGGTCTACTGCCTCAGCATGGAGCTCATCGAGGGCGAATCGCTCGCCGCCTGGCTCGCCGCCCACGGCCCGCCGCCCGTCGCCGTCGCCCGCCGCTGGCTGGAGGCGATTGCCACCGGCCTCGACGCCGCCCACGCCGCCGGCGTCCTCCACCGCGACCTCAAGCCCGCCAACATCCTGCTGCGGTCTTCAATTGGCGCGGGCCCCGGCGCGGCTCCGCCAGGGGGACCCCCTGCGCCCCCGTCCGATGCGTGCGGCGCCGCGCTCCTGCCGGTGATCATGGACTTTGGCTTGGCCCGCTGGCTGCAGCCCGCCTCGGGCGAGCTCGAGGCCAGCGGCACGCAGGCCATCGGCACCCTCGCCTACATGGCGCCGGAGCAGTGGCAGGGCGGCGAACTTACCGCCGCGACCGACATCTACGGCTTCGGCCTCGTGGCCTTCGAGATGCTTACCGGCAAGCGCGCGCTCTCCGGCCCCGGCCCCTTTGGCGGCTGGCTGCAGCATATCGCCGGCTTGACGCCAAACGCCGCCGATGCTGGCCTCGACCCCGCCTGGGAGCCCTTCTTCGCCGCCACCCTCGCCGCCGACCCCGCCCACCGCTTTGCATCCGCGGCAGCCGCCATGGCCGCTGCCCCACTCCCCGCTTCCCACTCCCCGCTTCCCACTCCCCACTTCCCACTCCCCACTTCCTCCTCCCCCCCCCGCCGCGCACGCTGGGCCATCTCCGCCGCTGCCCTGATGGTATTGCTGTTCCTCGCCGTCG
>JBOGKJ010000127.1:0-7248 GCA_050745565.1 Terriglobales bacterium
ACGCATAGCGCCGCGTTGACCGCGCCACCACTCACGCGGCCGCGCTTCCACCGTCTCCCGCCCATCTCGTGCCCGCCATCTCCCGCCGGGGGACCCTCCGCCCCTTCTGCCGCGCACGCTCCTAGCCGGCCGCCGGCCGGCCAGGCCCCGCGCTTGGCGCGGATTCAGCATCCCTGTTTCTGCTATAGCTGCGCCAACGCTGTTTTTGCTCCCAGCGGCCTCAGTGCCGCCGCAGCAGACTCGTGATGTCGTCCCAGACCAGCCAGTTCGGGTTCAACTCCACCGCACCGTGGTGGTGGTAGAAGGCGCGCGCGCCCGCGTTGGCGGGGTCGCAGTCCACGCACACCCGCAGCGCCTGCTGCAACTCGAACCAGCGCGCCACCAGGCGCAGCAGCGCCGTGCCCACCCCCTGCCGCCGCTGCGCCGGAGCGACGTTGAGCCACTGCAACTCGCCCTGGCAGCCGTAACGCCCGGTGAGGTGGGCGGCGGCGAATCCCATCACCTCGCCCTCAGCTTCGGCGACGTAGGCGATGCGCGGCAGCAGCGCCTGCGACGGGTGCTGCTCGCGCGCCAGGTAGCGCTCGATGTTCTGTTCCCAGCCCGACTGGTTGCCCAACTCACGCGTGCGCAGCGCCGCCATAGCGGCCACGTCGTCGTGGCCGGCCTCGCGGTAGGCCACCCCCGGGAACGGCATGGCTGGCATCGCGAGTAGGGTAGCACTGGTAGCAAATCGCTCCGGGGTCGCGCCGCCGGCTTCAGGGTTCGCGCAGCGCGGTGAGCGGATCGACGCGGGTGGCGGCGCGGGCGGGGATGTAGCAGGCCAGCGCCACCATGGCGGCCAGTACCACGCTGACCCCGAGGTAGGTCGGAATGTCGCTGGCACTGATGCCGACGATGAGGCTCTGTATCCCGCGGGCCAGAAACAGCGCCACCGGCAACCCGATCGCCAGCCCCCAGGCGAGCATCACCAGCCCGCGGCGCAGCACCAGCCCAATCAAGGCGCCGCTCGAGGCCCCCAGCGCCCGCCGGATCCCGAACTCGTGTATGCGCTCGCCCACCAGGTAGGCCATGACGCCGTATACGCCAATGGCAGCCAGGATCAGCGCCAATAGCCCGGCCACTGTCAGCATCACTGAAACGTAGGCGATGCCGATGGTGGCGTTGTGGATGGATTTCGCCAGCGACATCACCGCCGACAACGGAATGGTCGCATCCACCGCCATCACCGCCTGCCGCGCCGCCGGCGCCAGGGCCGTGACGTCACCGCTCCCGGAGCCGCGCAGCAGAAAGAACGCCCCATGCGGCGACGATTGTGCCGCGGGCAGGTAGAACGCCGGCGGCGTGGTCTGGCTGTAGAAATCCATTTTGACGTCGGACACCACGCCCACGATCGTCATCCACGAGCTGGTCGAGTCGTCGTCGCCATCCTTGATCACTTGCCCAATCGGGTTTTTACCCGCGAACCAGCGCTGCGCCAGCCCTTGGCTGATGACCACCACCGCCGGCGCGCCGGTGCCGTCGGCCGCGGTGAAGGCCCGGCCCGAGAGCAGCGGGATATGCAGCAGGGAGAAGAAATTCGGGGTGATGATCTGGGCCACCGCGTAGCGGCGCTGGCTGGCGTTCTGGACCGGCTGGCCCTCGATGCTGAACGAGTCCTCGCTATAGTTGCCGCCGAGCGGCAGGTAGCTGACCATCGCCGCTCCCTGCACCCCCGGCAGCGCCGCCAGCCGGTCGAGCGCCCGCTGGAAGAAGGCCAGGCGGGCGCTGGCGGCGTCGTATACGGGAAGCTGCGGCAGGCGCATTTGAGCGGTCAGCGTGCGTGCGGCCTGAAATTGCTTTTCGCCACTGAGGTTGGCGTTGAAGCCCTCGACCATCAGCGCCGCGCCCACCAGCAGCACCAGCGCCAGCGCCACCTGCACCACCACCAGCGCCGAACGCAGCCGCCGCCGGGCATGGCCAATGGCGCCGCGTCCGCCTTCCTTCAAGGTGGCGTTGAGGTCCGGTCGCGCGGCGTGCCAGGCGGGCGCAATGCCGGCGAGCACGCCGGCGGCGATCGCAATGCCAAGCGTGTAGGCAAGCGCCGTCGGGTCGAGCCGCACATACTGCCAGCCGCCAATGAACCGGGCCACCTCCGCCGGCATGTAGGCCAAAATCATGCGGATCGAGACGAAGGCAAACGCCGCGCCCACGACGGCGCCGCCCAACCCGAGCAGCAGGCTCTCGGTCAGCAGTTGCCCCACGATGCGGCCGCGGCCGGCGCCCAGCGCGGTGCGGATGGCAAGCTCATGGTTGCGGCCCAGCGTGCGGGCAAACTGCAGGTTGGCAACGTTGGCGCAGGCGATCAGCAGCAGGAACCCGACCGCGCCCATCAGCAGGAAGACGTAGCTGGCCGTCTCGTTGCCGATGGTGCGATCCGCCAGCGTTTGCACATGCACGCCCCAATCGGCGTTGGTGGCGGGATAGCGCGCGTCCGTGCGGCCGACGATCGCGTGAAGCTCGGCTGCGGCCTGGTCGAGCGTCGCCCCCGGCGCCAGCTCGCCCACGACGCGCAGGTAATGGTTGTCGCGTGTGTCGCGATCGGTCGGGGAAAGCGCCAGCGGCGTCCACAGTTCGGCGCCGGCCGGCATCACCGCGCTTTCGCCCAGCACCCCAATGACGGTGTAGGGCTGCTGGTTGACCTGAATGCTGCGGCCCACGATCCGCGGATCGCTGGCGTACTGATGCTGCCACAGCGCCTGCGAAAGGACCACCTCGTGCTCATGGCCCACCTGCTCCTCGACTGGCAGGAACGTCCGCCCCAACAATGGCTTGGAGGGCAGCACCGCGAAGAAGTTCGCCGGCACCGCTCCGCCCAGCACCATGGTTGGCGCGCCCTGGCCGCTGAGGTTGTAGTCGAGGTAGTGGTAGGCCGTGACCGCCTCCAGCGTGCGCGCCTGCTGCTTCCACGTCAGGTAGTTGTAAGGCGAAACGCTGTTGGTCGAGGTCGGCGGATCGTGGGGCGCGATTTCGGAGATATCGAGCAGCCGGTTCAGGTGCTGGTAGGGGAGCGGGTGGAGCAGAATTCCGTTGGCGATGCTGAATATCGCCGTGTTGGCGCCCACCCCCAGCCCCAGCGCCAGCATCGCAATCGCGGTCGCCCCGGGCGCGCGCCCCAGCAGGCGCAAACCGAATTTCAGGTTCCGGAAAAACACGCCTGGAGTTACGTTAGCCTGCCCGCGATGGTTCCGCAATCGCCGGCAGAATCTCGCGCAGCGGCAGCGTGAACAGCGGCAGCAGCCGCGGTTCCTCGATTTCCTGCCGCGCCTCCGGCTGCAGCCAGTCCTCGCTGTAGCGCAGCGCCTCCTGGCGCTCGGGATAAATTAGCCACACCGCCTGCGTCCCCGCCGCTAGGTACTGGCCGATCTTGATCATGAGCGCGCCCGTGCGCTCGTGCGGCGCCACCACATCGAAGCACAGGTCGGGCGCGATCGGCACCGGCACCTGGCTGGCGTACTCGCGTCGCCAGCGCACCGCCTGCACGAAGGCCACCTCCGGGCGCCGCACGGTCGAGGGGCCGATCTGAAATTCGGTGAGGCCCGCCACCAGTCCCAGCCGCCGCGGCTCGACGAAGGACCGCAATCGGGCGTTGAGGCGGTCGCGGATCTCGTTGTGACTGAAGCTCGTGGCGGCAGACACGATCAACTCCCCCTGACTGAGCTCGTAGCGGGGCCCAGCGCTATCGGCGCTTGCCTCGATATCAAGGTAATCGGCAGTTGTCCAGTTGGTCTTTACACCCGCCATGGCTTGCACGCGCCCCCTCGGGGATGGCGGATCCGGTCGGAGCCTGAGCGGGCTTCGCTGGTCCGGGGGCACCATCGAGAGCAACCGTTAGCGTACCACTTTACGAGGCAACTTGGACGGGGGAAGGCGCCGGTGACGCGTTCACCTAGCCGAGCGGGCGCGCGTTGCCGCCCTGCGCATTTCGGCCGCAGCCCGGCCCCCGAGGCCCCCAAGGCGCTTGCGCCCTGGGTTGGGGCCAGCCGGAGGGCGTCCAGTCGAGGCAACTTGGACGGGGGAAGGCGCCGGTGGCGCGTTCACCGAGCCGAGCGGGCGCGCGTTGCCGCCCAGCGCATTCCGGCCGCAGCCCCGCCCCCGGGGCCCCCAAGGCGCTTGCGCCTTGGGGTGGGAGCAACGGGAGGGCGTCCCCAGAAGGGCGGCCGCGCCGCCGCCTGGGGTATGCTGCTGGCATGCGCACCCGCTTTCTCGTTTTGGCCGCCGGCGCCTTGCTGGCCGGCCTCGTCCCCCTGGCCGCTCAAACCGCTCCGCTAAAGATCGAGGTAACTCCCAGGACTGTGACCTGGGGCCATTACTGTGCCTGTGACAAGCCGGTACTCACTATCAGCCCCGGCCAAACCGTGGTCATGGATACGCTGCTGACCAACAGCCCGCGCGGGCTGGCGCGTGCCGGCGTCGCCGACGCCCAGATCGAGGCCAGCCTGAAGGCCGTCTACGCCCAGGTGCCCCGCGCCGACCGCGGCCCCGGCGGCCACATCCTCACCGGCCCCATCTTTATCCGCGGCGCCGAGCCCGGCGACACCCTCGCCGTCCACATCGAAAAAATCACCGGCCGCATCAACTATGCCTACAACTCCTTCGGCCCCACCAGCGGCTTCCTCTCCATGCCCGGCCTGCACAAAATGCGCATCATCCCCCTCGACTGGACCACCATGACCGCCCACTTCGCGCCCGGCATTGACCTGCCCATGCACCCCTTCTTCGGCAGCACGGGGGTGGCGCCGCCCGCCGCCATGGGCAAGTACAGCTCCGTGCCCCCCGGCCTGATCGGCGGCAACATGGACGACAAGGATCTGGTCGCCGGCGCCACCATCTACTTCCCCGTCTTCACCCCCGGCGCCCTCTTCTACGCCGGCGACGGCCACGCCGGCCAGGGCGACGGCGAGGCCGATATCACCGCCATCGAGACCTCCCTCGAAGGCACCTTCCGCTTCCAGCTCATCAAGCACACCGGCCTGCAGTGGCCGCGCGCGGAAACGCCCACCCAATACATCAGCCTCGGCTTCAACCCCGACCTCAAGCTCGCCACCCAGCAGGCCATCGAGCAGATGATTGACTTCCTGGTGCAGCACAAGGGCATGACCCGCGATGACGCCTACATGCTCATCAGCGTCGCCGGCAACGTGCATGACACCGAGCTGGTGGACAAAAGTGTCGGCGTCGAAGTGCTGATGCCCAAGGCGATCTTCCACTGACGCGGCGCCACGCGACCTCGCCGCGGGAGGCGCAGGGGACCGCGCCCCGCACCGGCGACGGCGCAGCCGCCGCGTGAAGACGTCGCCCAACCCTCTCATGCGAGCGGCGGCGCGCCCAGCGCCGGCGCGAGCAGGGATAAGCCGGATGCGCGGCCAGGCCGCGCAGGGGCCCGCGCCATTCTAGGTCACTTGAAACCTGATACCCACTCAGGTAGAGTGAGCCCCATGCGCACCAGACTCGCACTTGTCGCGGCCATCATCTTCGGCGGCCTCTCCGCCGGGTTCTTCTTCACCCGTCCCAAGCCCACCGCGCTGCAGGACACCAACCCGACGCAGGAACAAGTGGACCAGCAGGCGCGCGAGGCGGAGACGGCGCAGAACTCCAAGATCATGTGGATCATGCACGAGCTGGCCGACGTGTATGGTCCGCGCCTCACCGGCGACCCGAACCTGCTCGCGGCCGACAACTGGGTGATCAAGACCGAAGCCAGTTGGGGCATGGTGAACACGCACCTCGAAGCCTACCCGTTCGTGCCCGAGCGGCTGAATCACACCGTGCCGGGCTGGGAGAATCTGTTGCTGCAGGCCAACGCCATCACCCCGTTCCATGACCAGTTGGTGGTGCGCCCGTTGCACTGGACGCCGGGCACCCACGGGCCGACCACCGCCGAGGCGGTGCTGATTCCGATGCCGCCGGGCCTGATCCGCCCCGCCGGCCGCGGAGCCGCGCCGGTGCCGATGCCGACCCAGCAGGACCTGGACGCCTGGTTCGCCAAGTACGCGCCCGTGGTGAGCGGCAAGATCGTGCTGGTGGGCGACTACCAGATGGTTCCGGTGAACTTCGACCCGCCCGCGCTGCGCCGCAGCGACACGCAGTGGAATTGCACCCTGGGCGTGCTCGCCGCCGACAGCCCGGAATGCCAGGCGTTCGGCCGTGGCCGCGGCAACTTCCGCCGCCGCACGCCGCCCAAGCCCGATCCGACCAAGCTCACCTCGCGCCAGATCTCGGCGCAACTGGACGCCTTCCTGCTGAAAAACGGCGTCAAGGTCCGCATCAATGACGCCCACAAGGCCCACGGCGTGATCGTGGCCTACAACAACCCCAGCTATGACGTCTCCACCGCCGTGCCGACCGTCGTCATGCAGAGCGACAGTTACGGCCGCATCGCCCGCCTGCTGGCGGACAACATCAAGGTCACGCTGCGCTTCAATATCGAGAACACAACCTACCCCGCCGGCCGAGCCTTCCACGACGCCGTCGGCGAGATCCCCGGCACCGACCTCAAGGACCAGGTGATCATGCTCGGCGGCCACCTCGACAGTTGGAACAACTCCACCGGCGCCACCGACAACGCCGCCGGCAGCGCCATGATGATGGAGGCCGCGCGCATCCTGCTGGCCATGCACGTGCGCCCGCGGCGCACCATCCGAGTGGCCCTTTGGGGCGGCGAAGAGGAGGGCCTGCTGGGCTCGCTCGCCTACGTGGATGCGCACTTTGGCAGCTACGAGCACCAGAAGCCGGAGTTCAAGGATCTGACGGCGTACCTGAACATTGACGACGGCACCAGCAAACCGCGCGCGGCGCGCGTGTTCGGCCCGCCGGCCGCGGCCGACTTCTTCCGCCAGACGCTGGCGCCCTTCCACGACTGGGGCTTCATGGGCGCCACCGCCGACACCAGCCGCCGCACCGGCGGCACCGACTCCACCTCGTTCAACCAGGCCGGGCTGCCGGGGGTGAACTTCGAGCAGGACCCGATCGAATACCAGCCCTACTCCTGGCACACCAACCTCGACGACTACGAGCGCCTCGTGCCCGAGGACCTGCGCGAGGGCGCCGCCGAAATCGCCGCCATGGCCTTCGCCCTGGCCAACGCCCCCAACCAGCTCCCGCGCTTCAACGCCTCCGACATGCCCAAGCCGCCCAACCCCATTGACCCCAGCCCGCAGCAGGCGCTCGCCGCCGCCAAGGCCGCCACCGCCGCCGGCGGCAACCTGCGCT
>JBOGKJ010000128.1:0-12021 GCA_050745565.1 Terriglobales bacterium
GCTGGGGTTGGGACACGATCAACCGCCTCCAGACAGGCAACCGAATTGCAATCACGAGCAGCAGTGCCTCGACCGTGAACGGCAGCTCCGGCGGCGTGATGGTACTCGGCACCGACGTGCAGAGCATCCAGGATCAGCTCGCGGTCTCGAAGCAGACCAACTCCGCTGGTACTGCGGGCTCGGTCTACTACGCCCCTAACGGCCTGCTGGGCACCGGCCAGCAGAAGTCCAACACTTCCATCCTGGCGCCCTGCGACACGCCCGGCTCCTTCTGTCAGCAGCCTTTCCTGATTGGCCCCGGCTTCTTCAAGTCTGACTGGGGTCTGGTGAAGGACACGCAGTTGACCGAGGGCATGAAGCTCACCCTGCGCGCCAACGCGCTTGATGTGTTCAACAATGTGAACTTCCAGGCCCCGAGCGGCAACGCCGCCAACATCACCCAGAGCACGTTCATGCGCATCACCAGCGGGTACCAGGACTTCACCTCGACCCAGGACCCTGGCGGCCGCGTGATCGAGTTCCAGGCCCGCATCACCTTCTAAAAGCAATTAGCAGTTTGCAATTGGCGATTAGCCGGGGCGGCCGCAAGGCCGCCCCGTTTTCTTGCGGCGTACAATGCTTCAGTGCAGGCTTTCCGGTTCGAGGTGCTGGGCGAGAATGGCGGGGCGCGCCGCGGCAGGCTGACGCTACCTCATGGCACGGTCGAGACGCCCTGCTTCATGCCCGTGGGCACGCGGGCGACGGTCAAGGCCATCAGCCAGGACGAACTCGAGGCGCTCGGCGCCGAAATCATCCTCGCCAACACCTACCACCTCTTTTTGCGGCCCGGCCATGAACTGATCCGCGGTCTCGGCGGCCTGCACCAGTTTGCGGCCTGGCCGCATCCCATCCTGACCGACAGCGGCGGCTTTCAGGTGTTTTCCCTCGGCGCCTTGCGCCAGATCGGTGAGGAGGGCGTCCACTTCCGCTCCCACCTGGACGGCAGCGCCCACCTGCTGACGCCCGAATTGGCCATCGAAATTCAACTCGCACTCGGCGCCGATATCATCATGGCCTTTGATGAGTGCACCCCCTTCCCCGCCACTTTAGCCGAGGCGCGAACCTCGCTCGAACGCACTGAACGCTGGGCCGAACGCTGCCGCGCTGTCTGGCACGCCGCCCCGGCCCGCTCGACGTTGTTTGGAATTGTTCAGGGCGGCTTCCACCCCGAATTGCGCCGCGAAGCTGCCCAGCGCCTGATGGCGCTTGACTTGCCCGGCTACGCCATGGGCGGCGTCTCCGTGGGCGAGCCGCGCGAGTTAAGCGAGGAGGCCGTCGCGGCGGCCATCGCCGAATTGCCGGCCGACAAACCGCGCTATCTCATGGGCGTCGGTACACCAGAGGAGCTGGTGAAGTATGCGCGATTGGGAGTGGACATGATGGATTGCGTGCTGCCCACTCGTAACGCCCGCAACGGCCTCCTGTTCACCTCCCAAGGGCCAATATCCATCAAGAATGCCCGCTACCGCAACGACGCCGGCCCGCTCGACCCCGCTTGCGCCTGCCGAGTTTGCAAGCGCTACTCCCGGGCCTACCTCCGCCACCTGTTCATGGCCGGCGAGATTCTGGCCTGCCAGCTCAATACCCTCCACAACCTCCACCACTACCTTGACACCATGCGCCAACTCCGTCATGCTATCGAGGTTAAATGCGGTGGCTGCACCGCCGCACCCCGGGAGATCGGTTCGGTGCCGGAAGGGCGCTGAGCTGAGCCCTGTCCAAAAATCTTGTAAAATGGGAGTACCGTAATCGGAGTGGCCGCCCCCCTGTTGTATCAGTTCATCTGGATCCAAGCCGCCCCCGCCGGCAGCTCGAACCTCGGGCTGCTGCTGATTCTTGGCATCTTCGCGATCTTTTACGTGCTGCTGATCCTGCCCGCCCAGCGCCGGCAGAAGCGCATGCAGAAGATGCTGCGCGAACTCAAAACCGGCGACCGCGTCATTACGTCGGGAGGCATGCGCGGCATCATCGTCAGTTTGAAAGATGACTCCCTGCAGTTGCGTGTTGCCCCCGATCAACTAAAACTGGAGTTCATCCGCTCTGCCGTGGCGCACGTGATCCAAGACGAGGCCGCCAGCGCCAGCAACCAGAAATAGGCCCCCAGTCTCCATGAAGCGCAATCTCCTCTACAAATCGCTCTTTATCATTGTCGTCGTCCTCTGCTGCCTGCTGGCGATCACCGGCATCCCCAAGGGCCTGGGCTGGCAGGCCTGGAAAGAATCCACCATCGGCAATATCCACCTCGGTCTCGACCTGCAGGGCGGCACCTATTTGATTCTCCAGGTGAATGCCGGGGAGGCTGTAGCCGGCCAGACCTCGCAAGACGCCGAGCGGCTGCGCGCCGATCTCACCAGCAAAGGCATCGGCTTTGGTTCGATCTCGACGCCCGATCCCAAGAATCAACCTCAACTGGTTGCCGTGCGCGGCGTTGCCGTGGCCCGCGTGGGCGATTTTAAAACCGCCTCGGACAACGACATGGGTGCGAACTATACCCTGAATGCCATCAGCCCGGGCAATTTCGATCTCGTCCTCAGCCCCACCCAGGTGACCGCCATCAAGGATCGGGCGCTGACCCAGTCCATTGAGACCATTAGCAACCGCATCAACGCCCTCGGCGTCACCCAGCCCACCGTGCAGGCCTACGGGTTGGGGCAGTACCAAATGCTGGTCGAGCTACCCGGCGTCACCGACCCGGCCCAGGTGCGGCAAGTCATGCAGGACACTGCCCAATTGCAATTCCGCCTGGGCAAGGCCGGGCCGTTCTCGTCAGAGGTGGCGGCCCGCGCCCAGTACGGCGGCATTCTGCCCGAGGACAGCGTCATTCTTCCAGGCAAGAACATTGGCGGCGCGTCCGCCGCCGGCGGCGGTGAGTATTACGTCGTCTCGCGCTCTTCGGTGGTCAGCGGCCAGGATCTGCGGGACGCCGAACCCCAGACCGACAACAACGGCGCACTGCAAGTGCAGTTCACTCTCACCCAGAACGCCGGCCAGCGCTTTGGCACGTTTACCGCCGCCCACATCGGCCAGCCCCTGGCCGTGGTGCTCGACAACCGTGTCCAGGAGTACGCCAACATTCAAAGCCGCATCGACGATACCGGCGAAATCACCGGCGCCTTCTCGCAACAGCAGGCCTCCACGCTGGCCTTGGTGCTGCGCAGCGGTGCGCTGCCCGCCTCCATCTCCTACCGTCAGGATGAGGAAGTCGGCCCCACGCTCGGCGCCGATTCCATCCGCGAGGGCATTTCCGCCGCCGTCATTGGCTTCCTGCTGGTCGCCGGCTTCATGTTGGTTTATTACCACGGCGCCGGCATCAACGCCGTACTCGCGCTGGTCCTGAACTTGGTTATTCTGATGGCCTTCATGGCGGTGGTCGGGGCCACGCTCACTCTGCCCGGCATTGCCGGCATCATTTTGACCGTCGGTATGGCGGTGGACGCCAACGTCCTCATCTTTGAGCGAATACGGGAGGAGATGCGCCACGGCAAAAGTGTCCCCGCGTCCGTGGATATCGGCTTCCGGCAGGCCTTCATTACGATTTTGGACACCCACGTCACCACCATCGTCAGCGCCCTGTTCCTGTTCTTATTCGGGACGCCCGACATCAAGGGCTTTGCCGTCACCCTGATCGTCGGCCTGCTGGCGAACCTGTTCACCGCGGTGTTCGTCTCCCGCGTCATCTTCGACTACGTGCTGCAGCGGCAGCAGGGCATCAGGGGGGCCAAGCTGAGCATCGGCTAGGGCTCCGGCGGCCCCGACCGACGGGCTGGGAACAAATTGGAAGGGTGCGGGGTCTACGGGTAGAGAAGTGCCCGACCAGCCCCGGGCCATACGGGCAAATGTTTAGTGCAGGTAAAGGGCTGGAATGGAATTTTTTCGCGATACCGACATAGATTTCCTCGGGAAGAAGTGGTACTTCCTGACCGTGACCATGGTCCTGTTCGTGATCGGCATGGTCGCGCTGGCCGTCCACCACGGACCGGACATGGGCATTGATTTCACTGGCGGCACGCAGTTGGATGTCAAGTTCAACCGCACTGTCCCCGTCGAGCAAATCCGCAGCCGCCTCGAGGCCGCCAAGCTGGGTGATATCTCCATCCAGCCCATCGGCGGCCGCAATTCCAACGAGGTCCTGATCTCCTCGCCCCTGTCGGCCCTCAGCCAGTCGGACCTGGAAAAGAGCAAGAACCAGATCGTAGGCGTGCTCTATCAAGTCCTGGGCGTGCAAGCCTCCGGCAAGCTGGACCTGAACAACGTGGGCGTTCCCTCCTTCGCGAACTGGCTGATGCAGAAAGATCCCTTGGGCTACATGGGCCTCGGTCAGGACGTCGCCACCCAGCGCTACAATGCGCTGGCCGACGCGTTGATCAAAGTGCGGCGGGACCAAACCGACAGCGGCGCGTTCTCCTCGTTCCAGGACCTCGCCACCGCGCCCGGAACCCCACAAATTGCCCAGTTGGCCAGCCAGGATTTCTTCATCGGCCCCTTCTCGGTGCGCTCCACCAGCATCATCGGCCCCGAGGTGGGCAACCAGTTGCGCAGCCAGGCGCTGCGCGCGGTGCTGTATTCGCTGGTGGCAATGCTAATTTATATTGCATTCCGCTTCGAGTTCATTTATGGTCTTGCTGCAGTGGTGGCCGTCTTCCATGACGTGCTCATCACCCTGGGCATGTTTGCGCTGGTGCGGTTGCCAATTGATCTGACGGTGGTAGCGGCCTTCCTCACCCTGATTGGTTATTCGATGAACGACACAATCGTGGTGTTTGACCGGGTCCGGGAAAACCTGCCCATCATGCGCCGCGACAAGCTGCCGGTGATTGTGAACAAGAGCATCAATCAAACCCTAAGCCGGACGGTGTTGACCTCGGGGCTGACGTTTCTGGCCGTGCTGTCGCTGCTGGTGCTGGGTGGGGAGGCGCTGCGCGGCTTCAGCTTTGCGATGACGTTCGGAATTTGCGTGGGCACGTATTCTTCGATTGCGGTTGCGGCGCCGATGATGGTGGCTTATATTGAATGGCGCAACCGCCGCCAACGCCCGCTGCGGGCGACGGCGGCCGGCAAGGGGAGTGCCGCTCTGCGGAACAGGGCCGAGCGGAGCGAGAAGGTGAAGGTATAAGGGGGAGAGGGGAACGATGTTTGAGCAAAGCCTGGTTGAAACAGGGCGGAAGGTTGGCACCCGCAAGCCGATGACGATGATCGTATCGCTGCTGGTGCAGGTGGCGGTGATCGCCATCGTGGCGATCGTTCCGCTGATCTACTACAACATCCTGCCCGCCTCTTCGATGACAGCCTTCCTGAGCGCGCCGCCGCCACCACCACCACCCCCGCCGCCGCCGCCGCCAACGCCCAAGTTTGTGGTGCATCGCATCGCGAGCGAAGTCAACACCCAAAACCAGTTGGTCGCGCCCCGCAAGATTCCGCAGGGCATCGCCCGCATCGTCGAGAGCGCCCCGCCGCCGCCAGTGTCCATGAACACCAGCTCCTCGGCCAGCAGCCTGATCAGCGGCCTGGCGACCCCGGTGGCCGCGCCTCCCCCGCCGCCCAAGCCGGCGCCGATTCCGATCGGCGGCTCGGTGATGAGCGCGATGTGCGCCAACTGCCCGCACCCGGAGTATCCGCCCATTGCCCGCCAGGCCCACATCCAGGGTACGGTCGTGCTGCACGCGATCATCAGCCCCGACGGCCGGATTGAAAATCTCACCGTCATCAGCGGCAACGCTATGCTGACCGGCGCGGCTGTGCGCGCCGTACAGCAGTGGCGCTACAAGCCCCTCACCCTCAATGGCAAGGCCATGGAGGTGGACACCGAAATCACCATCAACTTCACCCTGGGCGGAGGATAGAGCGCCCGGCTAGCCAGTATTCCGCTGACGGCCGTGCGCTGGCCGCCAGCATGTGTGTGAATCTCCCAAACCCCGAAAGGACCTGAACCCCAATGTTTTTCGCGATTCTCATGTTCCTGCAGGACAACACCGGCGCGATTGCCTTCGACCCCCTTAGTATGTGGCGCCAAATGGGATGGTCGGCCCGCGCCGTCGTCATCGTTCTGTTCATCATGTCCGTCTACTCCATCGCCGTCATGGTGGACCGTGCCATCGTCTACGGCGCGGCCAAGGGCGAGTCCCGCGCCTTTGCCCCCAAATTCGCCGGCGCGCTCAAACAAGGCCGCCTGGATGAAGCGATGAAGGTGGGCGAGGTCCACAAGAGGAGCCACTTGGCCAAGGTGGTCACCGCCGGACTTTCCGAATTCCAGGCGCATCAGGGTACCACCGAGATCTCGGGTGACGAAATCGAGGCCTCCCAACGCGCCCTGGCCCGCTCCCAAGCCATCGAGCACGCCGAGTTGAAGCGCGGCCTCGGCGCCCTGGCCACCATCGGCGCTACGGCCCCGTTCGTGGGTCTGTTCGGCACCGTGCTGGGCATCATTCACGCCTTTGCCGGCATGAGCGCACAGAAGACCACCGGCCTCACCGCCGTCGCCGGCGGTATTTCTGAAGCCCTGGTCACCACCGCCATCGGCCTGTTCGTCGCCATCCCCGCCGTCTGGGCCTACAACTACTTCAGCGGAAAGATCGAGGCCTTTGACATCGAAATGGACAACTCCGGCAGCGAGCTGGTGGACTACTTCCTCAAGCAGACCGGCCGCGCCGCCGCGCGCAAGTAAACGCACCCGCGCCCGGACCGTCTTGGACGGCCGGGTGCGAACGGGTTCAGGAGATTCGCTATGGCATGGCATCGTCCGACAGTAAGCGTTACTTCCGACATCAACGTCACCCCGCTGGTGGACGTGATGCTGGTGTTGCTGATCATCTTCATGGTCATCACTCCCATGATGTCCAAGGGCGTCAACGTCACCCTGGCGCAGGCGGTCAACCCGTCACCGCTGGTTAACGCCGACAAGGACGATGCCATCATTGTGGCCGTCAGCCACGACGGCCGCACCTACCTCGGCAACGACATGATGGACACCAACGCGATCACGCAGAAGGTGTCCGACGATCTCATCAACAAGCTCGACAAGACTGTCTATATCAAGGCCGACGCCGCAGCCCCGTTCTCAGCCGTGGCTGCGGTTGTGGACGCCATCCGCGACGCCGGCTCGGATACCATCGCGATGGAAACGGAAAAGGTTGACCGCACCCAACTGCCGCCCGGCGCGCTGGCCGGCCAGTAGGGAAAGGGCAAGGAGAATACTATGGCAATGTCTGTCGGGGCCCAGGGTGGCCCCAGCCACGATATCAACGTCACCCCCTTGATTGATGTACTGTTGGTGCTCATCATTATCTTCATGGTGATTCAGCCGCTCCATCCCAGCGGACTGAAAGCCTTGGTCCCCCAGCCCAATCACCAGAAACAGCAGTCGAACGACGACAACCGCGCCATCGTCGTTCAGGTGCTGGACCACAATGTGCTGAAGATCAACGACCAGACCGTCACCTGGCAGACGCTGGGGGCGCAGCTCGATAACATTTACAAAACTCGCGCTCAAAAAGTCATGTTCGTGAAGGGCGATGACGACATCCCCTTCTACCTGATCGCACACGCTATTGACATCGCCAAGGGCGTGGACCCTTCCATCATGGTCGGCATCCTCACGCCCAAGATGGAAGCCGGTCAATAACGCTTACCAAGGGAGCCGACACTCATGAAATCCACTGTCAAATTGCTTACGCTGGTCGCGGTTGGCGTGCTGGTGTTGGGCGCCGCCGGCTGCAGCAAGCTTAAAGCCCGCGATCAGCTCAATCGCGGCGTCGCAGCCTTCAAGTCGGCTCAATTCAACCAGGCGATCCAGAACTTCCAGACGGCCATCCGGCTCGACCCCACCCTGGTCAACGCCAAACTCTATCTCGCCACCGCCTATCAATCCCAGTTCATTCCTGGCGCGCCGTCGGAAGATAATATGCACATGGCCGAGCAGGCGATGAACGAGTACAAGGTCGTGCTCGATCAGGATCCCAGCAATGCCAACGCCGTCGCTGGCATCGCCCGCCTCAACTACGATATGGGTGATCTCGAGGGCGCCCGCGACTACTACACCAAACTGCTGTCCATCTCGCCCAACGATCCCAGCGCCTATTACACTCTTGGCGCCATTGACTACCAGGAAACTCACCGCGGCATCGAGCTCGCCCGCAAGACCCTGGGCGTCACCGACCTCAATGCACCCCTGATCGGCAAGAAACATACCCGCGACCAGTTGAGCCAGTGCACTACGCTCTCCCAACAGGATGGCTCGAAAGTGGAGGACGGCATCCAGCAGCTCCAGAAAGCGCTCGAACTTCGCCCTGGCTACGCCGACGCCATGACCTACCTCAACTTGCTCTATCGCGACAAGGGTGATCTGTCCTGCGGCAACACCGCCGAATACCAGGCCGACGTCGCCACCGCCAACAAGTATGCCGCCGACGAAATCGCCGCCCGCAAGGCGGAGGTCGCCGCCCAGAATAAGAAGAATACAGGCGGCGTGGTCATCAACCCACCAAAATCGAATCAATAGGCCGGCCGGGCCGCTCTTTATTGCAGCGAGTCCATTGCAGTGTACCTGAAGTCCACTATGGTTCCGCGCCGCCGGCGACGCCAGGATGGCTACGCGTTGCTCGTCATCCTGCTCGCGGTCAGCGTTTTGGTAATAACGCTGGCACAGGCGCTGCCGTCCTGGAAAACCGAAATCCAGCGCGAGCACGAAGCGCGCATGATTGACCATGCACGCGAGTACCGGACCGCCATCCAGCGCTATTTTCACTCCTACGGGCGCTACCCGCCGAGCATGGACGCGCTAGTGCACAAGGACGCCAAAGGCATCCGCTACCTGCGCCAGGCGTGGCCGGACAATCTCAGCCAGTCCGCTGATGCCTCCAGTTCGGATTCAGGCGCCGCCGGGGCTGGCTGGGAAATTCTGCATTATGGCCAGGCGGTTACCGCGGAAATCGTGGACCAGCCGCCGCAGGCGGCAATGTCGCAAAGCGGCTCGTCCATCGACGGCCCGAACCTCAGCGGCGGGTCGGGAACGTCGGCTGGTGGCGGAGGCATGACGATGGCTGGCGGGATGCAACCGTCAGGCGGCGCGAACCCTGGCGCCTTCGGCGCCGGGGTGGGGCAGGGCCTCGCGCCCGGCCTGGCCGCGGCCCCCGGCACCGGTCTGAGTCCCGGTGCCAGCGGGGGCCCCGGCACGGGCCTGACCTCGGGCCCCGGCGCTGGAATCGGCGGCGGACCGATCATCGGGGTGGCCAGCTCGAACAAGAAACCCGCCGTGCACGAGTTCAACGGCTTTGACATCCCCAACAAATGGCAGTTTGTCTACAACTACGCCTCCGACCGCACGCTCCGTGCGGGAGGGGCCGGCAGCACCCCCGGCCTGCCAACCCGCATCGGTCCCGGTCAGGGTGTCACGCCCAATGTGGGCGGGATTACGATTCCGCATTAGCCCCGGGCTGCGAGCGAGGCGTTTGGGAGGACCCATTTTTGCCCGCGGAGCAGCGCGGCTCTACCACCCCTTCTGCCTGCCGCCTACCGCGCTCAGCAGGGCGGGCCCCGGCCGTGACCGCGCCAGCGGCGCTCGAACGCCGGCGGCTGCGCCACTCTTCGATCTTGGCGTAGATCTTCTGGTTCAGCTCGCTCACCGTGCTCGAACTCACCCTGAACAGTGCCGCTCGCGCCATCTTGGGCTCGCCGGGCCCCGGGCCGGGCCGCCTTCCTGGGGTGAAAAAGGCGTGACGCCGAAGCGCGGTCTTCGGCGTCACCAAGAGTTCCGGGTTGTCAATTCGAACGTGCTGCAAGGCGGCCCCTGGGGGCAGCTCAACCAGAGTTGGATGCAGACGGCGCCGCCCGGGGCTGTGTGGCTATCAGCAACCTTCGTTAGTGGTCGGTGCTGCGGTCTGTGGCGGTCTGCGGCGATTAAGGGTGAGTCCGGCTACGGAGGCGAGATTCCTCCCCCAGATGCGCGGAAGAAGCGTGAATGATATAGGGACCGAGCCCGTGCCAGTGTATAATCCGCACTAAGCCCCCCGTAGTCAAGTCTCGGAGAAGTCCTAGATCTGGAGGCGAAATGATGTCTGTATCCTTTCCGTATCAGCACCGTCGCGGACGCGTGCTTACGCTGCTAACTCTGGCGGCTGTCCTAGTCGGATTCGCTCCGCTGCTGGCGCAAACCGCCTCATCGAGCGGCAGCTTCGCGGGCCGCGTCACCGACAAAACCGGCGCCCTGATCGTCGGCGCCCAAATCAAGCTTACCAATGTCGAAACCGGCGCCTCGCGCACCGCGCCCAGCAGTTCCTCGGGCACCTTCAACTTTGCCCTGGTGAGTCCGGGAACCTATATCCTCACGGCCACGAAGACTGGCTTCGCCACCGCGAACTCCCTGCCTACGTCAGTGCAGGTCGGCCAAACGATCGCAATGAACTTCAATATGCAGCCTGGCTCCCAGGCCCAGACGGTTGAGGTTACCGCTCTGGCGCCGCTGGTCAACTCCGCTCAAACCGGCGTCGCGAGCAACATCAGCCCCACCGAAGTGCAAAACCTGCCCACCAACGGCAACGACTTTGGCAGTCTGGCAGTGCTGGTGCCGGGCGTGAAGCCCGTCGCCTCCTACGACCCGACCAAGACCCGCGTTGCCACCTTCTCGGTGGATGGTGGCAACGGCCGCAATGTGAACATTACAGTTGACGGCGTGGAAAACAAGGACAACAGCGTCGGCGGTCCCGACATGCAATTGCCGCTCAACGCCGTGCAGGAGTTCAACGTCTCCCCCTCGCGTTTCTCGGCCGCCAACGGCCGCAGCGAAGGGGCAGCCATCAGCGTGGTCGAAAAGTCCGGCACCAACAAGTTCCACGGCGGCGCCCAGTACTACTTCACCGATACGTCGCTCAACGCCGACGACTACTTCTCCAAGCAGAGCGGCCAGTCCACGCCCCAATTCGACCGCCAGCAATTTGGCGCCGATGTTGGCGGCCCCATCCGTAAGAACAAGGATTTTTTCTTCCTGGCCTTCTTCCGCGACAACGAAAAGACGTCAATCCCGGTCACCGCGGCCGCGCTAGCCGAGTTGACGCTCGCCGAGCCGATTGGCGCCAAGCCAGTCTCGGTGATTCCGACGCCCTATCATGACACCCGCGTCTCCATGCGGCTCGACCACACCATCAACGACGCCAACCACTTGAGCCTGAATTTCAACTATCAGACCAACTACGGCCTGAACGACCAGGACGGCAACACCGACGACGCTACCGAAAACAACTTCACCAAGAACCACATGATCCTGGGAGGGCTCACCTGGAACACGGTCATCAGCCCGACCACCGTCAACTCCCTGACGGTCGGTTACCAGTACTGGGGCAACCTCATTGACACCGCCCAATATACGCCGTTCGCGGCCAGTTTCCCCGACGGCACCAACTTCGGCACCAACGGCAATGTCCCGCAGGGCCTGGCGGAGAAGAAATGGGAGTTCCGCGACGACTTCTCCATGAACCGTGGCAACCACGCGCTGAAGTTCGGCGAGGACTTCGCCTGGGAACCGCAGATGAACGGCTTCTTTGAATTCAACGCGGTGCCTTCGATTAGCTTCGCCGATACGGCCGACATCATCGCCGCCCACGGCGTTTCCACCGTCAACCCCAGCTTCACCTACACGGACGGATTTGCCACCCCCGGCGCCGTCACCTCGATGTCCCTGGCCACCGGCGATCCGTACTATACCGCCACCAACGGCATAAAATATTGGGGCCTCTACGCCGAAGACGATTGGCAGGCCTCCCCGCGCCTCACCCTGAATCTCGGCGTGCGTTACGAGTTGGACTTCAACACCGATGGCCAGAACGACATGGCCAAAAGCCGTGGCTATCTCGCCCTGAAAGCCATTAACAGCCCCTATGCGGTACTGCCGAAAACCGACTTCGGCGATATAGCGCCGATCATCGGCTTTACCTATGACCTTACCGGTCACGGCACGCAATTGCTGCGTGGCGGCTTTGGCATGTACTACGGGGA
>JBOGKJ010000129.1:0-2796 GCA_050745565.1 Terriglobales bacterium
CCGCGCCTGGATGCGAGCTTCGTGACCTGACTGTGAGAAATGCGGACTAGCGGCCTTCCTCCCGTGCGGCGGGTCGCTGACCCGCGCGCCGGCCGCCGGCCGGCGCCCCGCGGCGGTTCGGTTGACCACAGCAACCGTAATTCTGCCGCAGCGAGAGGCCGCTCGCGCCCCCTTGGGCTCGCCGGGCCGGGGCCGGCGCCGCCCTTCGAGTGCGGGCGCGGCGCTGCGAGCGTCTCAGCGAGCCGGGGGCAGGGGCCCACGCCCGTCAATAGAAGGGCGGCCGCGCCGCAAAAACTATTCGGCGCGCAACGCGGTGAGCGGATCCAGACGCGCGGCGCGGCGCGCGGGCACGAGCGCGGCGGCGGTGGCCACGGCCGCCATCACCAGAGCGGCGCCGGCCAGGACCGGCGGGTCCAGCGGCTGCACCTGGAACAGGAATGACGCCAGCACGCGCCCGGCAACCACCGCGCCCGTCACGCCCAAGGCCATGCCGATCAAAACGAGCCGCAGCCCCTGCCCCAGCACCAGCCGCACAATCGCGCTGCGCGAGGCGCCGAGCGCCATGCGCACCCCAATCTCCGCGCGGCGGCGCGACGCCCAATAGGCCAGAGCGCCAAACACGCCGGCCCCGCTCAGCAGCAGCGCCAGCGCGGCAAATAAACTCAGCAGCGCGGTGCGGAAGCGGGGCCCATCGGTCATGCCCTGCAGCCGCGCCTCCTCGCTGGCGAAATCGGCGACGGGTTCGGCGGCATCGACGGACTGGATCGCGCGGCGCACACTGGCCGGGGGCAGGAGCGAACGGCTGCGCGCCACCAGGTAGACGCCGTTGGGCTCGTTCTGGGCCAGGGGAAAGTACAGCGCGCGGTTGGGCGGCGGCATGCCGGCCAATTTTTCCGGATCGAGGCCAATGCGCACATTTCCGACTTCGCCCACCACGGTCAGCCACACGGGTTTTTGGTCGGCAGTCACGGCGGTGCTCAAATGTTTGCCGACGGGGTTCTGGCCCGGCCAGAGCAGGCCGGCGGCAGCGCGGCTCAGGATCACCGTCCCCGGCGATCCATCGCGGTCCCCGGCATTGAAGGCACGGCCCGCCAGCAGGGGAACGCCGAGGGCGCGAAAGTAATCGGGGCTGACTGTCGCCGAATAAAGCACACAATCGGACGGGGCCGCCGGGCTGGGCTCTTTGGGGGTGACGAGATCGAATTGAGCGTGATGGGTCATCGGCAGTGCACTGGTCCAGGCGGCATGGGTTACGCCGGGGAGGGCACGCAGGTGATCAAGGGTCGCCTGCAGAAACTGCTGGCGCTGGCCTGGATTCCGGTAGCGCGGCTCGCTGAGCTCGACCCGCGCGGTCAGCACGTGATCGGGCTGGAAGCCCACCGGCTGCGCCATCATCCGCGCCAGGCTCTGCAGCAGCAGTCCGGAGCCGGCGAGCAGGAACATGGCCAGCGCGACTTCGGCGACCACTAGACCCGAGCGCACCCAAGCGAGCCATCCGCGTCCCGACTCGCCGCCCGCGCCCGCCGCCATCGCCTGCCGCAGGTCCACGCTCCAGGCTTGCGCCACCGGAAAACACCCGCAGATCAGAGCGCACAGCAGAGCGATAGCGACGGCGAAGACCGCGACCTCGCCGTCCACTGTCACCGCGCCGGTGATCGGCACCTGCGCCGGCACAAAATGGCGCAACGCGGGCAGGCAGAGCCAGGCCAGCGCCAAGCCGGCCGCGCCGCCGCCGAGCGCCAGCAGGAGGCTTTCGAAGAGATGGTGTCGCAGCAGCCGCCACCGGCCCGCTCCCAGGGCGGTGCGAATGGCGGTTTCGCGCTGCCGGTCCACGGCGCGCGCGAGTTGCAGATGGGCGACGTCAACACAGGCGATCAACAGCACCAGTCCGGAGGCCGCGAGCAGCAGCCAAAGCATGCGGCCGACGCCTTCCAACTGCTCGCTTCGCCACCGGGTGACGCGGGCGCTGCCCAGCTGGGGCGCGATATCGTGGGGCCCGCGGGCTGCGCTGGCCGCCAGCTCGACTTGCGCCTCGGCCACGGTGGCGCCGGGCCGCAGACGGCCATACGTTTCCCAGGAGAAGACTCCCGCAGCCAAGGTGTCTTCGGCCGGGCTCAGCGGCATGGGCAACAGCAGCCAAATCCGGGTGGCGTCGGGGAAAGCGACGCCCGGTGGCATCACCCCCACGACGGTGAAGGTGCGGCCATTCAGCCGCAGACGCCGACCGAGAGCAGCGCGCGCGCCGCCCAGATGTTGCGCAAAACCATTCCCCACCACCACGGCATCGTGGTCGCCCGAATTCAAGGCCTGCCCCAGCGGACGCACGCCGATGACGCTGAAAAATGCCGGCGTGACCTCGGCGGCCGCCACCCGCGCCGGCGTGCCACCACCGGCGTAGTTGATCTCGCCCGACTCGACGATGGCCACCGGTTCGAGCGTGTGCAGTTGGTTGAGCCAGCCGGCCGGCTCGAAGGCGGGCTTGGGCCGCAGCACCATGCGGACCGCATCGGGAACATTGACCTCGACGATGCGGGAAGGTTCGGGGTAGGGCAGCGGCCGCAGCAGCACCGCGCGGATGACGCTGAACAGCGCCGCGTTGACACCAATACCGAGCGCCAGGGCGCCGACGGCGAGCGCGGTCGTCGCCGGCCGCCTCCGCAGGGCGCGGAGCGCCAGCCAGAAATGGCTCATGCCCGCATAATACCCCGGTCGCGGGAGTCGCGCCGTTGGCACGGCGGGCAAAGTCGACGCCAAGGTCTGCGAAAGTCCGGAGGGGTGAAAGCGCCACCGGCGCTT
>JBOGKJ010000130.1:0-23271 GCA_050745565.1 Terriglobales bacterium
GCGATGGAGAAGGGCAACATCAGCAAGGTGGAGATGGCGGGGCGCATGCACACAAGCCGCGCGGCACTGGATCGCCTCCACGATCCTGGCAATGCCTCCGTCACGCTGCAAACGCTAACGCGCGCGGCACACGCATCGGTCGTGGTTTGCGCCTTGAGCTGGGGTAGGGCCGGCCTTTCATTTTCGCGCCGGCGCCGCCTTCCCGGTCAGCACAGCGAATTTGCCCGGAGTGATGCAGATCGACGAGAAGCCGACACAGAGACGGCGGCGCGGCCGCCCTTCTCAGGACGCCCTCCCGATGCTCCCACCCCAAGGCGCCAGCGCCTCGGGGGCCCGGGGGGGGCGGGCTGCGGCCGGAATTCGCTTGGCGGCAACGCGCGCCCGCTCTGCTCAGGGCGCGTCCAAGTTGCTTCGTCGGGTGCGGGGGCGGCGGTGCGTGCGTCTCAGCCGTGCACACGCTGGGGCCCGCGCCAACCGACCGACCGTGGCGAAGCCACGCAACCGGCCGCGCCAAACGTCAGATCGGCTCGTCGGCGCTGGGACCCCAGCTCGACGGCACCGCCACGCCCAGCAGGCGCAGATAGACGCTGAACTGCCCGCGGTGCTGATACCAGTGGTTGAGCATGATGTTGCGCACAAAGGCCATGCGTGGCATGGCCCTCAGCTCGCGCCCGTCCGCGGCCACAAGGCGCCAGGACTCGTTCATGGAGGCATCGGAGAATTTCGGCAGCAGCTCGCGCACGGTGGCATTGCTGTCGTCGAAGGCGCCGAGAATTGCGGCCACGCTCGCCGGCGCTGGAAATATGAAGTCGGGCAGGGGCGACGGATCTTGCCCCGCGCTGCGCACCGCGCCGCCCGGCACCGTGGCCAAGTGCAGCGCCAACTGACCGGCCGTCATGGACTTCGGGTGCGGCTGCCAGCCGAGCTTGCCCTCCGGCAGCCGCTCCAGGAAGCGCCGGGTGACCGGCGCCTGTTGTTCGAATTCCGCCAACAACGCTTCGGCAATGGTCATGGCTAGTGCTTGTCCTTGGCCTCGGCGCGCACTTTGATCTGCTGCAGCAGGAGCCCCCAGCCCTCCGGCATGCCGGTGCGGAAACTCTCCGGAATCGCGCCGAAGGCGTAGTGGTGAAACTTGATGAGGGTGACGCCGCCCTCCTCGCTCAGCCGGTACTGCACATTGTTGACGACGGCGAGCGACATCATAAGCGGACCTGAAAACTCGAGCAGCGTGGGCCGTTTAATGGACTGCACGTTGGCCCAGAAGTGGCCATTGTTGTCGCCGAGGTCGCGGAACCAGCGCCCGCCGGGCCAGGGCTCGATTTTCGATTGCAACGAAACGCCGGCCGGAGTTGCAAACCCCGGTCCGAGCTGTTCCAAAAGCGTGGCGAAGGTGGCGTCGAGCGAGGCCTTGACGCGGATTTCTTGTTCGATGTTCATGGCGTTGTCTGACAGGGAAACGGGTGCGGTGGTCATGATTTTTCTCCTCTTTCCTTTTCCGACATTTGTTCGGCGCGTTCCTGGACGCGCAGCAGTTGGTGCTGCCAGAGGCGTTCGAAATGGCCGGTCCACTCGTGCAGCGGGCGAATGGCGGGCGCGTTGGTGCGGTAGTACACATGCCGGCCGTCGCGGCGGACCCGGACCAGGCCCACCTCGCGCAGCACCTTGAGATGCTTCGACACCGACGGCTGCCCCATCTCCAGCGCCTCCACGATCGCGCCCACCGGGCGCTCGTCGAGCGCGAGAAAGGCGAGAATGTCGCGGCGCCGCGGCTCGGCCACGGCATTGAAGGCGTCGGAAGTGGTTGCGGCACGGGCCATGAGCAAGACTATACATTCCTTTATAGGAATATGTCAAGCGGCCGCCAGGGGGGCCGATAACCGGGAGATGCGAGGCGCCGGGAGAGCACTGATCGGGCTCGTGCTGCTGGCGGCGGCGTGGGGTGCGGCGCGGCCGCCCTTCTCTGGACGCCCTCCCGCTGGTCGGGCTGCGGCCGGAACTCGCTTGGCGGCAACGCGCGCCCGCTCGGCTCAGGGCGCGTCCAAGTTGCCTCGACAGGCGGGGCTGATCGCGGGTCCGGGGACGCGGGGAGCATTTCTGCACGGCGAGCCGCTGTTGGCGGGCACGGTGGTGCTGGCGGGTGAAACCGTGAACACGGCCGCGGGCGGGGTGCTGGTGCTGGCGTCGTCGAGCGCGAGCGGCGGGATCATACAACTCGCGGGGGGCGCGACGGCGACGGTGGGGGCGGACGGGGCGGTCACCCTTCACCAGGGCAATGCGCTGGTGGCGGGACCGCTGGCGGTGGTCACTCCGCAGGGGCAGAGGTTTCGGCCCACCAGCAGCCAGGCGGTTTTGGTCGTCAACGTCGCGCCGGGCGGCTCGCGGGTGGGCGCGATCTCCGGCCAGATCAGCACGTACGCGGGCGGCCAGCCACCTATGGTGCTGAATGCCGGTGAGGCGGTGGCGGTGACCGGCGGTGGCGGCACGGGGCCGCCGCTAGTGCAGCCGGTGGGCTTGGCCACGCTATCCCGGCCGGACCCGGTAGCCGCCATGCCGCGCTCGATAAGTGCCAGTCCGAGTGGGTGAACGGCGGGCAGGCGCCGGGGTCAGCCCGCAATACGAGGCAACTTGGACGCGCCCTGAGCAGAGCGGGCGCGCGTTGCCGCCAAGCGAATTCCGGCTGCAGCCCGACCAACGCAGGGGCCTCCGGCGCGCTGGCGCGCTGGGGTGGCAACGGGAGGGTGTCCTGAGAAGGGCGGCCGCGCCGCTCTCACGCAATGTGGGCAGCGATTAGTAATAAGCGATAAGCAAAAGACTTCGGGCCGTGGCTGCAATTGTTGGCGCGGGCCCTAGTGCGGCTACGCCGTGGTTGACGCGCCAGTGGCAGGTAAACTTGGGGCCGCGCCAGCGTCATTTGCCGGGAGCGGTGTGCGGTGAGACGCGCCCACCGCTGCGGAGTTTCGCGGCCTTCCGCGCCTACTTTGCCCGAGGTGCAAAAGGCGTGGCTCCACAACCGGCAACCATCAATACAAACCGTGGCCGGTGGAGGGGTAGCGGAAGTTGGCGATGGCGCTGGCGACGCCGAGGGCGATGTAGCCGGCCGCGGCCCAGCGTTCGATGCGGTGGTGGCCGCTGCGATGGAGCAGATAGATGAGGCCGACGCCGGCGCCGAGCGCGCTGGCTTCGGTGAGGGCAAAGGCGGCGCGGTTATCCACGACGCCGTTGGTGAGCAGCCATTCGCTTTTACCGCGATTGCGGAAGTAGCGGGTGCTGGCGAAGTCGAGAATATGCACGGCGGCCATGCCGGTCAGCAGGGGCGTATTCCAGCGGTCGAGCAGGAAGCGGTGGGGTTCGGGGGTGTGAGCGGCGGGGGAGAGGCGCACGCTCAGGGCGGAGGCGCCCACGCCGCCGATGGCGCCATAGACCAGGGCGGAGCGGAACTCGTGCCCGGCGCGGGGCCCGGGCACGTTGGCAAAGGAGATGGCGCGGGTGCCAATGACGGCGCCGGCGATGGCGCCCGCGACCGCCGCCCAAGCCGCGCGTTTCACGGGGAAGGCGGGGGTGGCGACGGGAGCGGGCAGGGCGGAGGTCTGCGCGGCGGCAGCCGTGGCGGCAAGCAACAGGACCAGCGCCAGCCTTCTCAGGCGCCCACCTCCGCTGCGTTATTCCAGACACGGCCACGCAGATGGGAGGCGGCCTCGGCGGCGGTGATTTCGGCTTCGACCAGGCGGTTGGGGGGGAGCGGGCGATCAAGCGCCACGCGGCAATAGTTGCCGGTGAGCGCCCACGCGGCACCCGCGGCGGTGGTCTCATCAAGCGTGACGGCGGTGAGGCGGGCGCCGCACTGGCACTCGAGGAAGGCGGCGCGCTTGGCGGCGCCGAGTTGGCGCAGCGTGGCGGCGCGGCGCGCGATGGTGGCGGGCGGGACTGGTGGCCAGGCGCCGCCGGTCAACTGCCGGTCGGCCTCGGTGCCGGGGCGAGCGGAAAAGGGGAACACGTGCAGGTAGGCGAGCGGCAGGTCCTGGATGAGGGCGCAGGTTTCGGCGAACTCGGCCTCGGATTCGGCGGGGAAGCCGGCGAGCACGTCGGCGCCGATGGCGATGCCGGGGGAGCGTTGATGCAAATCGCGGACGCAGGCGGCGTAGCGGGCGGCGCGATAGCGGCGCCGCATGCGGTGGAGCACGGTGTCCGAGCCACTTTGCAGCGGGAGGTGGGCGTGGCGGCACAGGCGCGGGTCGGCGGCAAACAGGGTGGTCAGGCCCGGGGTCCAGTCCATGGGCTCGACCGAGCTGAGGCGGAGGCGCGGAATGGGCGTCTGGCGCAGCACGGCTTCGACCAAGGCCGCCAGCTCGAGATGGCGGTCGAGCTCGCGTCCCCACTGGCCGAGATTGATACCGCTGAGCACCACCTCCTGGACGCCGGCCCGGGCTAGGGCGGTGATTTCTTCGAGCACCGCTCCGAGCGGGCGCGAGCGGCTGGCGCCGCGCACCTGGGGCACGATGCAGTAACTGCAGTGGCGGGAGCAGCCTTCCTGCACTTTCACGATGGGGCGGGTGCGGGCGAGGCGGGCGAGGGTGGCAAGCTTGGCGGGCGGGGCGAGTTCGGCTGCCGGCACCCAATCCGGGGATGGTGGCCGGGCGGCGGCGGTGGCGGCGTCCGCGCGGGGGCCGAGGCGGGCGGGTAGGCCCCATTTTTCCTGGTGGCCCAAGACGGCGGCCACGCCGGGCAGGGCGGCGAGTTCGGCTGGGGCACGCTGGGCGTAGCAGCCGGTGACGGCGATGCGGGCCTGGGGATGGCGGCGCGCCAGCCGCCGCACCGCATGGCGGGCCGCGCAGTCGGCGGCGGCGGTGACGGTGCAGGTGTTGACCACGAGCCAGGCGGCGCCCTCGGGGGCGGCCTGGCGCCGCAGGCCGGCGCCCTCGAGCCTGGAGGCCAAGGCGGCGCCCTCGGCCTGGTTGGCGCGGCAGCCGAAATTTTCCAGGTAGAACGAGGACATGCGGCCAGCCCCCATTTTAATCCGCTTGGGGCTGGCGCGGCGGGGGAAACAAAGTTGGCGCAGCCCCCGGGCGTGAGGCGTGGCCGCCCCTGCCGTGCTGGTGCCGCTCGCGCCCGCTTTGGCGTGCGCGGGCCCGGGCCGGCGCAACCATGCCAAACGGATGCGGGGACGGCATAGCCGCGCAGAGGCCCGCGCCAACCAAGACGTCCACACCCGTTCGGAATTACGACCACCGCGGCATGCCAGCATGCCTGATCTGATAACGACCCCGGCCCCCAGGGTTCCGAGTCGAGTTGTTGTGCGTAAAAAAACAGCCGCTCGGGACGCAGGAGGCCGAGATGGCGATTGTAATAGGTTGTGATTTGCATTCCTGTTTTCGGCAGGTGGCGGCGTTGGACCCTGGGAACCGGGGAGGTATTGCAGGAAACGCGGTTGGAACACGAAGGGGAGGCGGCGCGGAACTTCTACCAGCCGACGTCAATCTGCTTCTGTGCGCATATTCGGCGCCCTCCAGCCGGCAACGGGCCGCGGGCGACTGGCTCGAGTCCGTTCTGAATGGCAGCGAGGCCGTCGCGGCTCCGTGGGCGGTGCTGCAGGCGTTTGTCCGGATTGCCACCAATCGGGCGGCGTTTGAAGCGCCCATGACGACCGCAGCGGCCACCGCTGAAATCGCTGCGTGGTTCCAAACTGGAACACTGCTGGCGCTCATCCCGGGCCCAGGTATTGGGGAATCTTTTCGAGGCTTGCCGTAGAAAGCCAATGCCGCGGGCCGCGTCTCAGCGACGCCCACCTGGCCGCACTCGCCATCGAAAATGGCGCGCTGCTGTGCAGCACCGATCAGGACTTCAGCCGCTTTCCTGGGCTGCGCTGGCTCAACCCCCTCGCGGACATCAGCTAAGGCGCCTGCACTTGATGCTGGCGGAGACTCAGCGTAAAGTTAGAATGAGTGTCGAGCTTATGCGGGCCATTGCTTTCTTCCTGACTGGACTGCTGTTCACCCTGGGATTGGCGGCACAGCAGCCCGCGGCCGCGCCGCCACCACTGGAGAAGGCGGCCAATGCCGTGGCCAGTTACATCAAGGCCGACGCCACGGGCGTCGCGGCGCTGTTTGCGCCTTCGTTTCTGCAGGCCGTGCCGAAGGCGAAGCTCGAGGCGCTGATGCAGCAGCTTTACAGCCAGCTTGGCGCGGTCAGCCAGGTGACGTTCGTGAGCGCCACCGGACCGCAGGCGGGCGTATTTGATTTTGACTTCGCCAAGGGTTACCGCTCGCGCGTCAATATTGTCATCAACGGCGATGACGCCCACAATATCACCGGCCTGTTGCTGGGGCCGCCGCAGCCCTCGAACGACTCCCTCGCCGCCGTGCAGAAGGCGCTGGAGGCGTTGCCGGGCGAAGTCAGCTACCAGATCGAACAGTTGCACCCCGGCGCCCCGAGGGTGGTGGCCTCACTGCATCCGGACCAAGCGCTGGCGATTGGTTCCGCCTTCAAGCTGTACGTGCTGGGGGCGCTGGTCGAGCAGGTTGCTAGCGGCCAACGGCACTGGGACGAAGTGGTTCGATTGCGTGAGCACTCGTTTCCCAGCGGGCAATTACAAACCTGGCCTCTGGGGTCGCCGCTGACGCTCCACACGCTGGCCGGGCTGATGATCTCGAACAGCGACAACACCGCGGCCGATAATCTGCTGCTGACGGTCGGCCGCTCAAAGGTCGAGGCGGCGCAGACGGCGCTGGGCAATCGCCACGCCGAGCGGAACGTGCCCTTCCTGACCACGCTCGAAATGTTCCAGCTCAAGTATGGCGATGCCGGGCGCCGCGCCGCCTACCTGGCAGGCGATGCGGCCGCGCGGCAGGCAATCCTCGCCAAGATGCCCGGGAGCGCCGAGCCGGCTCAACTCAGCAGCTCCACCACCGCGCCGCGCGACATTGACCGGCTCGAGTGGTTGGCCTCGGCGGGCGACCTGTGCCGGGCGATGGCCTGGTACCGGTCGCCGGAGCGAGCCGAGGCGCGCGGCCTTCTGGCGATCAACCCCGGGCTGGCGCAGCTTAAGGAAACGTGGGCCTACGTTGGGTATAAGGGGGGCAGCGAGGCGGGCGTATTGAGTCTGAATTTCCTGCTGCGCTCGAAGTCGGGCTCCTGGTATGCGGCATCGGCGATCTGGAACAACCCCAGCGCGGCCGTGGACGCGTCGCAACTGGAAACCCTCGTGGGCCGGGCGCTCACGCTCGTGGGCCGCGCCGCATAACGGCGGCACGCCGCCTTTCTATTGCCGGGCGCGGGTCCCTGCGCGGCTGCGCCGCGCCCGCACTCGCAGGGCTGTGGAGCGCCGGCCCGGGGCCCGGCGAGCCCAAGCCGGCGCGACCCCCGCGAACAGGACGCCCTCCCGATGCTCCCACCCCACGGCGCAAGCGCCTTGGGGGCCCCGATGGTCGGGCTGCGGCCGGAAGTCGCTTGACGGCAACGTGCGCCCGCTCTGCTCGGTGAAGGCGCCACCGGCTCCTTCACCCGTCCAAGTTTGCCTCGCAATGGTTGGCGCGGGCCAGAGCGCGGCTACGCCGTGCGCCCCGCGAATTCTGGCGGGGGCCGAGCGCGGGCCCGCAGAGACGCTCGCACCGCGGCGCGTCCGGCTGGCGCGCGCGTCCGCCCCCGCGGCGCGTCCGTCCTTCTCTTGCCGGGCGCGGGCCGCAGCGCGGCATAGCCGTCTCCGCACCCGTTGGGCGCGGTTGCGCCGGCCCGGGGGCCGCGCCGCTTCGTTTGCCGGAAGCGGTGTGCACTGGGACGCTCACACCCCTTCGGGCTTACCAGCACCCCGGCACGCAAGCGCGTGCCGGGGGCCGCGGTTCGCGGCTCTTGGTGCCGATTGCGCGCAGTACAAACGGCGCGACTCCTGCGAACCGAGGATATACTGGGCGTCGGCGGAAGACTCGCTTCCCGTCCAACTGAGGGTGAAATGAAGACTGCTCGTCCGGGATTCTGGCGCCGCGGTAGCGCGCCGCTTGCGCTCGTGGTGGCCTTGTATCTGGGAGCCGCGGGCGCGCGGGGGCAGGCGGCGCCGCAGCTGGCTTTCACGGTGACGCCGCAACCGGAGGCGCACAACTTTCATGTGGTCTTCCGCTGCAGCGGCGGCAACGGCGAGACCGAAGACTTCAGCATGCCCGCCTGGATGCCGGGCTACTACGAGCTGACGCATTACGCGCGCCGGGTCTCGCACTTTGACGCTCACGACAGCCGCGGACGCCGGCTGGGCTGGGAGCGCGTGACGGAAAACAGTTGGCGCGTCGTGGCTGGCCATGCCCCAGTGGTTGAGGTCAGCTATGACGTGGCCCCCACCCGGCCATTCGCCGCGAACAACTCGATGGACAACGATCAGGCCTTCATTGCGCCGCCGGGGATGTTCCTCTACATCGCCGGCGAACTGGCGCGGCCGGTCGAGGTCACCGTGGCACTGCCGGCGGCTTGGCACAACATCGCCACCGGACTTGCTCCGGCGCTGGGGCAGCCGCACACGTTCACCGCAACCAACTTCGACGTGCTGTTCGACAGCCCCTGGCTGCTCGGCAATCAGGAGACGCTGGAATTTCGCGTCGGCGGGGTGGAGCACACCATCGCGATGGAGTATATTCCAGCCAGCGTAAACCGGGCGAAGATGGTGTCGGACCTGCGGCGCATCGTCACCGCCGCCACCCAGCTCATGGGAGTGATGCCGTATCGGCGGTACACGTTCCTGCTGGTGGGCCGCGGCAATGGCGGCATCGAGCACCTGAACTCGCAGGCTTCCTACTTCAACGGCCAAAGCTTGACCACGTCCGCCGGCTACACCGGCTGGCTGAGCTACGTGGCGCATGAGTACTTCCACAACTTCAACGTCAAGCGCATCCGGCCGCTGGCGCTCGGCCCGTTCCACTATGAGCAGGAAAATCTGACCGACATGCTCTGGGTCTCGGAAGGCCTGACGGTGTACTACGAAGATTTGCTGCTGGTGCGGGCCGGACTCATCAGCCCGAGCGACTATCTGCAAACGCTGCAGAAGGCGATCAATACGTTTGAGAACGAGCCGGGCCGCCCCTACGAGTCCGCTACCGAATCCAGCCTGCACACCTGGGACAGCGTTTATGGCGGACGCGGCAACCGCAACGTCACCATCTCCTACTACGACAATGGCGCCATGCTGGGCGCGATGCTCGACCTCGCCATCCGCCACGACAGCCACAACGCCCACTCGCTCGACGACGTGATGCGCGACCTCTACCGGACCTATTACGTGAAGGACCAGCGTGGCTTCACCGACGCCGAGTTCCGGGCCGCGTGCGAGCGGGAGGCGGGCCAGCCCCTGGCCGAGGTCTTCGACTACGCCGCCAGCACCCGGCCGGTGGATTACGCGAAGTACCTGGGCTATGCCGGCGTGGGGGTGTCCGCCACCGCCCAGCCGGCGCCGGGAACGACGGTGGGCCTCGATACCGATATGGCCGAGACTCCGTTGGCGGCGCCGCCCCCGCCCACGCCAAACCGGTTTCGAGGGCCCGCGGTCACGCCCGCGGCACGGCTGCTCGTCAGCGGCGTGGCGGCAGGGTCGCCGGCGGTGGCGGCCGGCTTACGGGCGGGCGACCAACTGCTCACGCTCAACGGCCAGCCCGCGACCAGCCTGAGCCTGAGCGCCGTGCTGGCCAGCGCTCATCCCGGCGACACCATCACCATCGCCTATGAGCGCGGCGGCGGCCTCCGCCAGGCGCAGGCCACAGTGACGGCCAAGGAGAAGCGGGCTTACAGCCTGCGGGCGCTCACCGACTCCGACGCCTTGCAGCGGGCCATCTTCCAGCAGTGGCTGCGGCCCTACGCAACGGCCGCGCACCCGTAGTCGCCTGGGCCGGCGCGCAGTTGGCGCGGGCCCCGGCGCGGCATAGCCGCGCAGGCGGCGCGGCCGCCCTCTTCTGGACGCCCTCGCGTTGGTCGGGCGGCGGCCGCAATTCGCTTGGCGGCAACGCGCACCGGCTCTGCTCAGGGCGCGTCCACGTTGCCTTGTCGCGCTGGGGCTAGCGCGCGGCCACGGCAGTCGCGCGCCTCAGCCGCAGCGCAGGGCGCTGGCGGGGTCGGTGCGGGCGGCGCGCAGGGCCGGCAGCGCCGCCGCTCCCAGCGCCACAACCGCCACGAGCGCGAGCGCGGCCAGCCAAATCGAGGCATTGAGCGGCTGCACGCCGAACAGCAGGTGCGCGAGCACGCGGCTCTCCGACGGCACCGCCAGCGCCGCCAGCGCCAGCGCCGCCAGCAGCATCAGCGCCAGCCGCACCACCACCAGCCGCGCCAGCGCGGCGGGCGCGGCCCCCAGCGCCAGGCGGATCGCCAACTCCTGCCGGTGCGCCGTGACCCAACTGGCCAGCAGCGCCAGCACCCCGAGCCAGATCAGCCCCAGCGCCAGCGCCGTGAACACCGCTCCGGCCAGCAGCAGAAAGCGCGGCTGGGCGGTGACGGCGGCCAGCGCCGCGTCGAGAGAGGAGGTTCGCAGCGCCGCCACGCCCGCCACTCCGCCCACCAGCCGCGCCAGCGGCGGCGCGGAGGCGGCGGGTTGGCGGACGAGCAGGGTCATGATGACGGCCGGGCGGCCACGGTGGGGTTGCTGATAGGGAATGTAGGCTTGGAGGGCACCCATGCGCCCGCGGCCACCGGGGCCGGCAGGCTTGATATCGGCGACCACGCCAACGACGGTCATGCCGGTTCCCATACCGCCGAACTGAACCTGCCGGCCGAGCGGGTTCTGGCCGGGCCAAAGGGTCTGCGCCACGTGCTGGCTGACCACGATGACAAGCGGCGCGGTGGGGCTGTCGCCGCTATTGAAGGCGCGGCCGCGCAAGAGCGGGATGCCGAGCAGCTTGAAATAGTCGCCGCCAATCTGGCTGACCTCGGCGGGCCACTCCCGCGAACCGCGCGGGGCAGCGGCGTCGGCGAGAAACTGCCCGCGGACGCGGCCCGGCGGCGGCTGGTTGCTGATCGCCGCCACCGCGCCCGGCAGCCGCCGGGCGGCGTCGAGAACTTGTTGGTCGCGGCTGAGGGCGGCCACCAGCACTCGCTGCTGCGCCTGGGCACTGGGTGCGTTGCGCGGCAGCGCGGCGAGAGCCGGGAATACGGTGAACTGCTGGGTGAGCACGCCCTGGGTCGTGAATCCGAGCGGCACCCTCCCCAGTTTGGCGAAGCTGACCATTAGCAGCCCGGCACCGGCGGTGAGCACCAGCGCGGCGGCGAGTTCAACTGCGACCAGCACCGGCCATAGAACCGCAGCCCGCCCACGGCCGCGGCTGCCATAGAACGCGTTCTGCATCAACTCGGCGGGCGCGCCGCGGCGCAGCAGACTGGCCAGCGGCGGCAGGGCAATGATGAGCAGCGTGAGCGCGCCGCAGGCCGCCAGCACCCCAACGTCGGACCAGCCCAACCACAGCAGGTCCAAGCCGGGCAGTTTCGCTGGCGCCCAGTACCGCAGCCCGTCCATCAGCAGCGCCGTCACGCCCAGGCCCGCCGCCGACCCCGGCACCACCAGTCCGGCGGCATCGGCCAACCACAGCCGCGCCAACTGCCTGCGGCTGGCCCCGAGCGCGGTGCGGATGGCCAGCTCCCGCTGCCCATGCAGGGCGCGCGCCAGCAGCACCCCGCCCAGATTCGCGCACACCACCAGCCACAGCAGGCCCATCGCCCCGGCCAGCAACTGCACCATGGGTTGGAATTCGCGCGTCCAGTCGGCCAGTAACCCGGCCCCTTGGGCGTCGCTCACCCCCATCTTCGGCCCATGCGGGTGCGCGCGGTCCCATGCGTCCGCCTCGGCGCGCTGGTGCGCGGCGATTTGGCCATAGGCCTGGCGAAAGCTCACGCCCGCCTGCAGTCGGGCGATGAGAAGATCACTGCCGACCTCGCCCGCTTCCGGACCGCCGGTGAGCAGCAGGTGGGCGTCGGCGGTCTGCATCGGCAGCCAAAGCTCGGTGCCGGAGGGAAACCCGAAGCCGGCCGGCATGACCCCGATGACCGTCAGCGGCAGTCCGCCTATTTGCAACCGCCGCCCCAGCGCCTGCGGCGCGCCGCCGAAGCCGCGCTGGGCCAGGAGCCAGCCGATCACGGCCACCGGCGCCGCCCCCACCGCCTCGCCAGCACTGAACCCGCGTCCAACGCGGGGCGCCACGCCGGCTACATCAAAAAAGCCCACGGTCACGGCCGCCACGTTTGCGTAACCACTGGCGGCGCCGCCGGCGACCGCCAATCCGCCGGTCGAGTAGCCGGCAGCGGCGACAAACGCCGGCAGTTGCCCATAGGCGGCTGCGCCCTCGGGCGAACCGGGTCCATCAATCTCCATGAGCTCGCCCGGCCGCGGCAGCCCCAACGGGTTAACGAGCACCCGGCGCACCAGCGCCGCCATCGCCGTCGCCCCGCCCACGCCCAACGTCACCACCAGCATCAGCCCCAGCGCCGATCCAGGCGCGCGCCGCCACTGCCGCCACCATCGCCTGCCGATGCGTGCCATAACTCCTATAAAGACTGCTCGCCCGTCGGCGCGGTGTCAATATTTGGCCTCGGGGCTTTGTCAACGCTCTTTAGAAATGTCCCATTTTTTGAAGATCAGCCCGTCGTCGTCGTGGTGTTGGGATGTGGGAATCCGGCGTTGTTCGCCGAATTCCAAGGGCGGCGCAGCCGCACTTCACTGGACGCTCTGCCGCTGTCCCCGCCCCAAGGCACCAGCACTTTGGGGGCCCCGCTGGAATGCGCTCAACCGGGCCTCCGGGGCTGCGGCCATAATGCGCTTGGCGGCAACGCGCGCCCGCTCTGCTCAGGGCGCGTCCAAGTTGCCTCGTTTGCCTGGCGCGGGCCCATGGGCGGCATAGCCGTGCGCCCCGCGAGCGGCAGCAGGCCTGAAATTTTGTTGTAATGCCGCTGGCCCGCGGCCGTCATGTTCACAGAGGAAGGCATGGGCGTGGTGTCACAGACTGAGCCGACTGAGCCGGGCGTCCATGGGGCGCGCGGCGGAGCCAGGCTGGGGCAGGCTTGGGAGCCGCTCTACGCGCAAGGGCAGGCGGCGGTGCTGCGCGCAGCCTACCGCATCACGGGCTCCCTGGCCGATGCCGAGGACGTGTTGCAGACGGTGTTTGTGCGGCTGCTGCGGCGCGGGCCAGAGGCCGAGCCGATTGCCGACCCGGAGGCCTACCTGCGGCGGGCGGCGGTGCACGCCGCGCTCGACTTGCTGCGGCGACGCGAAGCCGAGCGCTGGGTGCCGCTCGAGGAAGTCGCCGCGCCCCCCGCCGCCGCGCCAGATGCCGAGCTGGCTCGGGCGTTGCGGCTGGCGCTGGCGCGCTTAAGCCCGCGCGCGGCGGTGGTATTCGCGCTGCGGCATTTCGAGGGCCTGAACCACGGTGAAATCGCGGCACAGGCGGGCCTGAGCCGGGCGCACACCGCCGTGATCCTGCATCGGGCGCAGCGGCAATTGAGGCGCGCGCTGGCGCGCTTTGCCAAAGGAGGTGGCAGGCCATGACGGCAACGTTGTTGCAAAGGGCGATCATCGCCATCGAAGGGGAGCCGGCGCTGGGAGCCGAGGCAATCGTGGCGGCCGCCACGCGCGTGCGGCTGCGGCTCGAGCGGCTCAATGCCGAGGGCTGGGGCGTGGTCGCGCCGGCAGCGTCGCCAGCGCCGCGGCCACATCGAACGCGCCGGGCGCTTACGGCGGCCGCCGTAGCGCTGGCCGCGGCCCTGGTCTGGGCGGCGGGCGCGCCGCACGCAGGGGTGCAAATCGAGTCCGTGCGCGGTGGCCTGCATCGCTCCGGCAACGCCGGCCTCGCCACCGGCGCCTTCAGCGATGCCGTGTTGCGCCTCGCCGATGGCTCGCAACTTGAGCTGGACAGCAATACCCACGTGCGCCTGACCCAACGTTGGGGTTCCGAGGTCGTCGCGCTGGATCAGGGGCGCCTGCTGATTGAAGCCGCGCACCAAGGCTGGATGCGCCACCTGTATGTCCAGACGCCCGATTGCCGCGTCGCGGTGAAGGGTACGATCTTTGGCGTGGCCCACACGGTGCTGGGCTCGCGCGTCTCGGTGGTCGAGGGCCGGGTCGAGGTCGCATCCGCCCGCACTGTCACCTGGCTCACCACCAACGGCCAGATCACCACGCAGCACCAACCGTCCGTGACGGTCGCGCGGGCCATTGCCTGGAGCCGCAACGCCGCCCGCTACTTGACCTTCTTACCGCCGCCGCCCGCACCGCCCGCCCCCGCGCCCGCACCGCCGACGGCACCACCAACTGTGCCCGCCCCGCCGGCCGCACCACCCGGGCCGGCGGCCGCGCCGCCGCTGGCAAGGCCCACGGCGCCAGGAGCCGCCGCGCACGTGTCGAGAACGAAACCCATCCCGCCGCCGGCCGCCGCCCCACCACCACCTGCCACGCTCAACCCGGGCCAACTGCTGTTCCAGCAAGCTAGAGCCAGCTTGGATCCGATCCCTGAACAGGATCGGCCCGTCGTGCTGTCGAGGATCGTGCAACTCGAGCTGGGCGTCTTCCCCAAGCAGGCCCTGGCGGACGACAAGCTGACGTTCCAGATGGCGCTGAACCTGCCTACGCCGACTGCGGCGAACCAGTGGCTGGCATACGACAAGCAAAACTCCGAGGAGGGTGCGGTAATTATTCTTGTGCGCCACCATCAGGATGATGACGCACTGGCGCTGGCACGCACCGCGGACGTTTCCCGCGCAATCCTCTATAACTGGCTTTTGGTGCTGCCCGACCCGGCCTGGTCGGTGGAAAAGCAGGAGGCTCTGGTGGCCGAGTGCAAGCAAAGTGGCAGCTTCCCCTACGACGGCGCGATGGCCATCGCGAAGCGGGCCAAGGATGACCCCATCGTTCAGCACGCCATGGTTGGGGCCAGCTACGCGGCAGCGGCAGCGGAAGGCGCGCGGTCGCTGAGAGACCTTAGCCAAGGGTGGCAGGCAGCGCTGACCGGGGGCCACGCGATGGCTCCGGACCTGGACCCTCAACTTGAGGGCGCCCTGACCACGATAATCGAAACCATTGCCAAGAATCCCAATCCATCGCCCGTGTTTTTGCCGACGGCTTCCAAGCTGATGGCGCAGCTCAGGGCCCTTGACTCCAGCCGCGCGCAGGAACTGAGTGCTGAGTACCCCAGCCTGGTCAATAACCCGCCCCTGCCGCGACAGTACCTGGATCAGAATGCCCAGGGCAAGTATCAGCGCCGGCTGGGAGTGCCGCCCGAGTACCAGGCCGAGAGTCTGGCAAAGACTGACGCGCCGGGAGCGTTGGCCATGGCCGCGGGCCAGAAGAGCGACTTGGACCGGTTCCGCTCTCTGGCGGTGATGGCCAAGGACTTGGCCAAAACGCACCCTCAACTGGCCGAGCAGGCGGCACAGGATGCGAGCGCCATGCTCAAGAGTAATTTTTTGGCAGACAACCACCTCGGGTACTTTGGCGCAGTGCTCGCCGAGGCCGAACATGCGATTGGCGACGAAGCCGCCAGCCATGCCCTGCTGCTCCGGCTTCTGGACCTGGCGGACCAGCGCGCGGCCGAATATGAGCAAACCTACGAGGCCGCGCCGCTCGACGCGCCCGACGGCACCACGCCAGCGCAGCTGAGTAAAACCAAAATTTTTATGGCCTCGCAACTTGGCGTGGGCAATCCGACTGGGGTCATCACTGCCATCTACGCCGTCGCAGGCCGGTTGGATTTCCCGCTCGCCGTTAGCCGCGTCCAGGCACTGCCCAGCTCGGTCCTGCTGCCGATGGCCGAAGCCAACGTCGCCGCCGGCTGGAAGCCGGACCAACAACCCACAACCAAGAACCAATAATCGTCACAGGACAAAGCTCTCGTCGGCGGCGATGTGCGCGTTGTCAATGAGACGGGTCGCGCCGGCGAAGGCGGCAGCGGCGAACAGCGTGCCGGGGGCGGCGACGGGAGTCGGCAGCAGGGTGGCGCCGTCGGCAGCCTCGAGGAAATCGAGGCGCAAGCCGGGCTCGGCGGCGATGACGGCGCGGCCGGCGGCAACGAGCGGCACGGTGGCGCGCTCGCCGACGGCGTAGAGCTCGCCGATGCGGCGTAGGGCCTGCGAGAGCGCGGTGGCGGCGCGGCGCTCCGCCGGCGAGAGCAGGGCGTTGCGCGAGCTCATGGCGACCGCGTCGGGCTCGCGGATGATCGGACAGGCGACGATGTCAATCGGGAAAAACAAATCGCGCGCCAGGCAGCGGATGACGGCGAGCTGGGCGGCGTCCTTCTGGCCGAAGTAGGCGCGGGTGGGCAGCGCCAGATGGAACAGCTTGCTGACCACGGTGGCGACACCGCGGAAGTGGCCGGGGCGGCTGGCGCCATCCAGGCGTTCGGAGAGCCCGCCGGTCTCGATCCGGGTAGCGTCGCCGGGCGGATACATGGCGGCAACGGGGGGTGCGAACACGAGTTGGACGCCAGCGGCTTCGAGCAATGCGCAGTCGGCCTCGAGCTGGCGCGGGTAGCGGTCAAAATCCTCGTGGGGGCCGAACTGGGCGGGGTTGACGAAGATGCTGACGGCGGTGAGGTCATCCTGGCGGCGCGAGGCCGCCACCAGCGAGAGATGGCCCGCGTGCAGCGCGCCCATGGTGGGCACCAGCCCCAGCGAGAGGCCGGGCGCGCGCTGCCGGCATAGCGCCTGGAACGCCGCCGGATCGGTCAGCAGCCGCACTAGCGCAGCGCCGCGGCGGTGGCGGGGGGCAGGTGATAGCTCTCGCGGTCGGAGGGGAAGGCGCCGGCTTCCACGTCCTGGCGGAACGCTTCAGCGGCCGCCCGCACCAGCGGCGCGAGCTGGGCGTAGGGGCGGACAAACTTGGGTTGCGGGCGGAAGCTCAGGCCCAGGAGATCGTGCAGCACCAGCACCTGGCCGTCGCAGTCCGGTCCGGCGCCGATGCCGATGGTGGGGATGTGGAGCCGCGTGGTGACCTCGGCCGCCAGCTCGCGGGGAATGCCTTCGAGCACCAGGGCAAACGCGCCCGCCCGCTCCAACGCCGCCGCGTCTTCCAGCAGGCGCCGCGCCGCCGCCGGCTCGGTGGCCTGGACATGGTAGCCGCTCTGCCGGTTGACCGACTGCGGGGTCAGGCCCAGGTGGGCCATCACCGGCACTTCCGCCGCGGTGATGGCGGCGACCAGCGCGGGACGCGCCCCTTCAAGCTTCACCGCTTCCGCGCCCGCTTCCTTGACCAGCCGGACGGCGTTGGCCACCCCCCGGCGCTCGCCCAGGTGATAGGACCCGTAGGGCATGTCGGCGATCACCAGCGCGCGGCGGGCGGCGCGGCGCACGGCGCGCGTCGCCACCACGATTTCCTCCAGCGTGACCGCCAGTGTATTGTCGGCGCCGGCCACCGCCATGCCCCAGCTATCGCCCACCAGCAGCAGGTCGAGGCCGGCCTCATCGAGCAGGCGCGCGAAGGGGTAATCGTAGGCAGTAAGGCAGGTGATTTTTTCGCCCCGCTGCTTTTTGCTCAGGCAGGTGGCGACGGTGACCTTGAGGGCGCTGGCGGCGGATTCGGATGGATACAAGCTCATAGCGCGGTACCTGTCCCGGGAGCGGGATCAAGTCCTCCGGAGATGTGGATTGCGGGCTCAGGTGAGGGGCGCCATGGCCATGCCCGAGGATATCCGCCGCGCCGAGTGGGGCCGGGGTCGGATTCCGGGCGCCTGCCCTGCCACACCACGATGTTAACAGAACCAGGCCGGCACCGCCGGCCGCCGGGGCCGCGCAAAAGCTGGCGGGCGTGGTGCCTGCCGCAGGCGGTAAACTTTGATTGAGTTGAAGCTGATGTCATCCACTGCGGCGCGGCCGCCCTTTTCGGGACGCCCTCCCATTGCTCCCACCCCAAGGCGCCAGCGCCTCGGGGGCCCCGGGGGTCGGGCTGCGGCCGCAATTCGCTTGGCGGCAACGCGCGCCCGCTCGGCTCAGGGCGCCAAGTTGCCTCGTTACGCAGCGGATCGGCGATGCCGATTGCCGGCGCGGGCCCCAGCGCGTGATGGGCTGAGAAGCTCGCGCCGCCCGCCCCGCGAGCGGTCAGGCGCGCTCGCCGCCCAAGGGCAGGTAGTATTGCGTGCCCGCGACCGGCTGCTCGAGCTGGCGCAACAGTTCCTGCAAATCGCCGTCCTGCTCGATGAAGTCAATCGCGGTGGTATTCACCACCAGCAGGTCGGTCTGGTTGTAGCGGAAAAAGAAGTGGTCGTAGGCCTTGATCACCTCACCCAGGTACTCTTCGGAAATCTGCTGTTCGCTGGCGACATTCTTGCGCGCCAGGCGCTGGCGCAGCACATCGGGCGTGGCCTGGAGGTAGATCACGAGGTCGGGCGGGGGGATCTGCGTGCGCAGCAGCTCGTAGTACTGGTTGTATACGGCCAGCTCGGCATCGCTGAGGTTGATGTAGGCAAAGATCTTGTCCTTTTCAAATATGTAGTCGGCCACCAGCATCGAGGCCGGCGGCGCGACGGCCAGTTCGGCGGCCAGCGGCGCGAGCTGGCGGTAACGCGCCTGCAGGAACTGCATCTGGGCGCGGAAGGCCGCGCCCGGCACGCCCGCATAAAATGCTTCCAGATGGGGGTTATCCTCGGGCTCGAGCAGGAGCCGGGCGTGGGCGTGGTCGGCGAGCAGGCGGGCCAGGCTCGATTTGCCCACCCGGACGGGGCCTTCGATGGCAATGTAGCGCGGTCGGGTGCGGGGCAGGGGCTCGGGCATTGGCGCTAGAGGATTTTACAACGTGCGGCGGCAGGTAAAGGCGGCCACGGCCAAGCCGGCGTCGGGCGCCGGGCCAAAGCTGCGCTGGTTGCGGCAATTTGGCGAGGCCCTGAGCCCGCACACCATCACCATCTCGTTCTATGCGGTGATGGTGGGCCTGGTGTCTGGCCTGGTGGCGTTGGGGCTGCTGCGGCTGATTTACCTGCTCACCGGATTCTTCTTCCATGGCCAACTGAGTTGGGCCGACTGGAGTCCGGTCGGCAATCACCTCGGCGGCTGGGTCATCCTGATCCCGGTGATCGGCGGCGTGCTGGTGGGCCTGATGATTCACTTCTGGGAGCCGACGCTCAAAGGCCACGGAATTCCGGAAGCGATGGAGGCGGTGCTGATGGACAAGAGCATCGTCCGCGGCCGGGTGGCGATCTTGAAGCCCTTGGCCACCGCGCTCGCCATCGGCACGGGCGGGCCCTTCGGGGCCGAAGGCCCCATCATCCAGACCGGCGCCGCCCTGGGCTCGCTGTTCGGGCAGCGGCTGAAGTTGAGCGCCTATGACCGCCGGGTGCTGTTGGCGGCGGGCGCCGGTGGCGGCATGGCGGCCACGTTCATGGCCCCGCTGGCGGGTTTGCTGGTGGCGATCGAGCTCATCCTGTTCGAGTTCCGGGCACGGTCGTTCATTCCAGCGGCGCTGGCGGCGGCGGCGGCCGATGCGGTCGCGGTGCATTATCGCGGTTCCGGGCCCATGTTCCCCACCCCGCTATTCATGCTGCGCAGCATGGACGAGCTGTGGCTGTTTGCCCTGCTGGGGGTGATCTGCGGGCTGGTGGGACTGGCGATGACGGCGTCGCTGTTCTGGCTGGACGACGTGTTTGGCCGCCTGCCGCTGCGCCCGGTGGCGGTCTGGGCGCCGGCGGTGGGGGCGCTGGCGCTGGGCGTCATCGGTTTCTTTTATCCGCAGGTGTTCGGCACCAGCTATGACACCATCCGCGTGATGCTCAACGGCAGCCTGCCCTCGACCACGCTGCTGCAGGTCAGCGGCGCGAAATTCCTGGCGCTGGTCATCTCCCTCGGCAGTGGCACCACGGGCGGCGTCTTCGCGCCCTCGCTGGTGGTGGGCGGCGGCATCGGCGCCGTCTTCGCCGATGGCTGCCGGCTCCTGCTGCCGCATGCCGCCCTCAGCCCGCCGCAGTTTTACGCGCTGTGCGCGATGGCGGCGGTGTTCGGCAGTATCGCCCGGGCGCCGTTTACGGCGGTGGTGTTTCTGTTCGAGCTCAGCCATGACCCGCAGGCGGTGTTGCCGCTGATCGTGTGCGTCATGATGGCCGACGGCGCCATGCGGCTGTTCAGCGCCGATTCCATGATGACCGGAAAATTGGCCAAGCGCGGCCTTATCGTCTCCCAGGACTATATCGCACCGCAGTTCCAGTTGTGGGCCACCTACGTTGAGGAAATCATGCAACCGATGGCGCGTGCCGGCGTGGAGGGCGACGTAGGGACCGTGCTCGCTTCGCCCAACTATGTCACCGCGAAGCCGCGCGAGAGCGTCGCCATTGCCTCCCATCGCATGCTCGCCCAGCATGCCCAGTACGCTCTCGTGCTCGGAGACGGCGATCCACCGCAGCCGATTGGCGTGCTGCGCATCGCCGACGTGCTGGCGCTGCAGCAGGAACGGCTGAAGAGGGACGAACCCCAGCGCGGGTGAAGGCCGGCATAGCGGGGGTGATTCCGCCTTGCGGCAGAAACACAGTTGCTGTAGTCATGCGAACTGCGGCGTTGCGCCGGCCGGCGCCGGCGCGCAGGACAGCGACCCGCCCCACGAAGGCTGCTCATTTTGCCCACCGACTTTGATTCGGCCTTAGCCCTGGCGGGAGCCCAGCACCAGTTTGGCGATGGTCTGCAACTGCAGGTTCGAGGTGCCCTCATAGATCTTGCCGATCTTGGCGTCGCGGTAGAATTTTTCCACCGGATAGTCCTTGACGAACCCGTAGCCGCCGTAAATTTCAACCGCCAGCGACGCCACCTCTTCGGCCACCTGGGAGGTAAAGTACTTGGCCATGGCGGCCTCCTTGATGAAGGCCTGGCCGGCGTCCTTCAGCCGGGCGGCGTTGTACACCAGCAGCCGCGCCGCCTCCACGCTGGTGTGCATTTGCGCCAGTTGGAACTGGATGCCTTGAAACTCCGCGATGGGCTTGCCGAACTGGCGGCGCTCGCGGGCGTAGGCGGTGGCGGCGTCAACGGCGCCCTGGGCCAGCCCGAGCATCTGCGCCGCGATGCCGATGCGGCCCTCATTCAAGGTCTCGATGGCGATCTTGTAGCCTTTACCGATCTCGCCCAACACGTTCGCGGCGGGCACGTGGCAGTCCTCGAGCAGGAGCTCGCAGGTGCTGGAGGCCCGAATGCCGAGCTTGTCTTCTTTTTTGCCGGCGCTGAAGCCGGCAAACCCCCGCTCGATCAGGAACCCGGTGATGCCGCGGTAGCCGGCGGCCAGATCGACGCTGGCAAAGAGCACGAAGAGCCCGGCCTCCTGGCCGTTGGTGATCCACATCTTGCGGCCGCTCAGTACATAGCCGTCGCCGGAGCGCTCAGCGCGGGTTTGCAGGGCGAAGGCATCACTACCCGAGCCCGGCTCTGACAGCGCGTACGCGCCCAGGCAGTTGCTGGCCAGCCGCGGCAGGTAGCGCTCCTTCTGCTCCGGGCTGCCCCAGCGCAGCAGGGCGTTGTTGACCAGCGTGTTTTGCACATCCACGATGACCCCGGCAGAGGCATCCACGCGCGACAGTTCCTCCACCGCCAGAACGGCATCAAAGAAGCTCCCCTCGCTGCCGCCCAGCGCCTGTGGGACCTGGATCGCCATCCACCCCTGCCGGAAAAACTCCTCGAGCAGCGCCGGATCAAAATGGGCCGACTCGTCCATCTGCCGCACCTTGGGCCGCAATTGGTTCTCGGCCCAGGAACGGACGGATTGCCGCAGGAGCTGCTCTTCCGGGTTCAACGTAGTCAGCGGGATCGCGTTCATGGCCTTTCCATTCTCACCCACTCGCCGCCGGCGGCGCTAGCGGCATCCACCCCACTGGGGAGTGCAGCGGTGGCGTGACCGGACGGCTGGTAAGGGTTGCACAAAGGATGCAGAAAATTTGCATTTTGGGCGAAAGTTGCGTATAGTGTGGCCCTGCCGTCATTGGAGAACAGCCCAACCGGCGCGGTAGCAGTAGCAGCGAGGGCATTGGAACCCGTTGCGGCTGTTGCTTTCTGGGGTACGTCCCTGCAATTTTAATTTCTCGCCAGCCACAATCTGGCTGAAACTTTTGCTGCGTACTTGGCGTCCAATGGGCCAGTACGAATTTGAGGATTGAGTGTTTGCTCTGCGAAACACCGAACCTTCAAGAGAGGAGGTGGGCACCATGCCAGCAGTTATCGAAGGCCTGAAAGCGAAAGTACATTGCCCGATGTGCACCCGCACCGTGGATGGATTAGCGGTACCGGAGGTGCGGTTGGGGCACTCGCGCTTGCGCGTGATGCCGGGGCAGAAGTGTAGCCGCTGTTCGGCATCGCTTGACGCGGGCTACGTGCTGGAACTGTTGCCGGAAACGGCTCAGCCGGCCAGCAAGGGCCGACACCGCGCCGCCTGAGCGGCGTTCAACTCACCCTATCCCTGTGCCGGCCGTGAGCCGCCGTTGACGACGGCACACGGTCGGCACCGGTGTTTGTGGAGGGCCGCGTAGAACTGGTGCCGATCGAGGCAATTATCTTTGACCTGGGCAACACGCTGGTGCCGTTCAGCCTGGAACGCCTGCAACCCTGGCTGAAGCCGTGCCGCAGTTCGGCCGAAAGCCTGATGCAACAGTTTGAGCTGGGCGAAGTCGAACCTGGCCAATTCAAGCAGGCGATGTGCCGTCTGATGCGCATGAAAGCGGCTGACTTCTCGCCTTGGTGGAACTCCATCTTCGAGTCCGAGTGGCTGGTGCCGCAACTGTGGATTGAGCGGTTGATGGGTCGCTACCGCGTGGGGCTGATGTCGAACACCAACCCGCTGCATTTCGCCTGGCTGGAGCGCCGCCACCCACTGCTGGGGCGCTTTGCCTTCCGGATACTCTCCCACGAGGTGGGAGCGGCCAAGCCGGCGCCGCTGATTTACCAGGCGGCTGAGCAGGCCGCCGGCTGCAGGCCCGCGTCTATTCTATATTTGGACGATATTGCCGAGTTCGTGGCGGCGGCGCGGCGGCGCGGCTGGCAGGCGGAGCAGTTCCGCGGCGCCACGGCATTTGCCCGGCTCGCCGCCCGCCATCATCTCGGCCTTCGGGCGCCCGCGCGCCGCCCGGTGCCCGCCGGGCGCTAGTGTAGTACGTCACAAATCACGACTCGTTGGGTGGCGTTGCGTAGCGACTTTTCCCCAAGAAAAGTCGCACATCTGCCCGGGAATAACGTCACTCCGTGTGACGAACTACACTAGGAGCGTGCGCGGCAGAAACCTGGGCGGATTGGAAACGTAAGTAGAAGCATGCCGACCAGTTTTCGCCGCTGCGCTCCAGACCAGAGCTTGCTGTTCCCGCCCTGCCCGCGCGACTGGCTGCC
>JBOGKJ010000131.1:0-10067 GCA_050745565.1 Terriglobales bacterium
CTTTTCGTCCCGCTGATCATTATCGCGGTCGGCGTGATTTTTCTCCTCGACCAGTTGCATGTTTATCCAGCCGATTTCGTCTTCCGCTACTTCTGGCCGGCCGTGTTCATCATCTTCGGCCTCGACCTGCTCAGCCGCCGGCTGAACATGGTGCGGGCCTTCTGGGGTGTCGCCGCCATTGCCGTCGGCGGGCTTTGGATCCTCGGCAACTTGGGCATGGTGTCGGTCAGCCTGGCCAATTGGTGGCCACTCTTGCTGATCGGCTTCGGCCTGATGTTGCTGCTCAGCGGCGGTTACCGCGGTCGGGCGTTGGGCGGGCGCCGGGAGCGGCTTTGGCAGGCGCGCGAACAGCGCTGGCAGCACTATCGGAATCGCTCCGCTGATATGCCCCCATCGGCCGCAACCACCACCAGCGAGCCCGCGGCCGACGGTGGCGACCGGGTGGATGTTTTCGCCATTTTTGGCGGCTCGCAGCGGCGTGTGACCTCGACCCAATTCACCGGTGGCCACGTCACCGCTTGCCTCGGCGGCTTCCAACTCGACCTCACCCGCGCCGAAATTGCCGGCGAAAGCGCCATGATCGAGATCGAAACCTGCATGGGCGGCGGCGAAATCCGCGTCCCTACCCACTGGGTTGTCGATGTGCGGGGCCACGGCATCCTGGGCGGCTACAGCGACGAGACCCAGCAGGTGCCAAGCGCCGGCGCCAAGCGCCTCATCATCGAAGGCATCTCGCTAATGGGTGGCGTGGTGATCAAAAACTAGCGCCGCCATGCACCCGTTGTTGCAGAGCTGGCGCCGGCTGTCATGGTATCTGGCCGCGTGGGCGCCGGTGGCGGTGCTGCTGGGCCTGGCCCTGGCGCTCGGCGGCGGCGTCGCCGCCGGCCCCGCCGCCGGCATGGCGGTGGCGCTGGCGGTGTTTTTCGCCTTTCTCTGCCTGCCCGCCTGGTACAGTAGCCGCGCCCTGCCGCTGGCGCCCTCACCACTGCGGCCGCTGACCGCCCAGGCGGCCTCGGCCGCGGTTGCGGGCCTCATCCTGGTGCTGGCGGCCGAGCTGCTGGCTAGCGGCCGCCTGCGCGTGGCTGGCGCGGTAATGGTGGGCGTGGTCGGCCTGCTCGCCTACGGCCTGGTGATTGCCGGCTACTATCTCGCCCTGCAGGTGCGGGCGGCTGGGGCCGCCCGCGAGTTCGCCCGCGAGGCCGAACTGCGGGCGCTTAAGGCCCAGATCAACCCCCATTTTCTCTACAACAGCCTAAACTCGATCAGCGCCCTCGCCGCCGCCGACGCCGCCGGCGCCCAGCACATGTGCGCCCTGCTCGGCGACTTCCTGCGCCGCACTCTGGCGCTGGGCACGACCTCGGCCGGCCAGCAGGTCGCCCTCTCCGAGGACCTCGCCCTGGTGCGCGCCTACCTGGCGGTCGAACAGATTCGCTTTGCCGACCGCCTCACCGTCACCGAGCAGATTGAGCCCGCCGCCGCCGCCGCTGCCGTCCCTCCGCTGCTGCTCCAGCCCCTGGTCGAGAACGCCATCGTCCACGGCATCGCCCACTTGCTCGAGGGCGGCGCCATCGCCATCACCGCCGCCTGCGCGGCGGGCCGGCTGACGATATCCGTCTCCAACCCGCGTGACCCCGAGGCGGCGGCCCGCCCCGGCACCGGCCGCGGCCTCGCCAGCGTCAGCCAGCGCCTCCGCGCCGCCTTCGGCTCCGACGCCACGGTCAGGATCGAGACCGCGCCGGACAACTTCTGTGTATCGTTAAATTTGCCATGCCGGCCCGCCTAAGAACCATCCTCGTGGACGATGAGCCCCTCGCGCGCCAACTGCTCCGCGGCATGCTCGCGCGCCTGCCCCAGGTCGAGTTGGTCGCCGAGTGCGCCAACGGCCTCCAGGCCCTCGACGCCGTCACCGCGCTCGCCCCCGACCTGTTGCTGCTCGATATCCAAATGCCCCGCCTCAACGGCTTCGAAGTCCTCGATTTGTTGCCCTCCGAGGTAGCGCGCAACCTGGCGGTAGTCTTCGTCACCGCCCATGACGAGCACGCCTTGCGCGCCTTCGAAGTCCACGCCGTGGACTACTTGCTCAAGCCCTATACCGCCGAGCGCCTGGCCGAAGCCATCCGCCGCGCGGTCGAGCACCGCGGCCAGCCGCCCGCCCCGGCCGAGCTGGCCGCCCGCCTCCAGCCCCAGCCGCTCGCCCGCCTGGTGGTCCGCGACGGTGCCAAAGTCACCATCATCCCGCTCGACCGCCTCGACTACGCCCAGGCCCAGGACGACTACGTGGCGCTGGTCAGTGAAGGCAAATCCCACCTGAAACAGCAAACCCTGGGCGCCCTCGAAGCCGCCCTCGACCCCACCCGCTTCATCCGCATCCACCGCTCCTACCTGGTGCGCCTGGCCGCCATCGCCCGCATCGAATCCCAGGAAGTCGTGCTCGCATCCGGCGCCCGCCTCCCCCTCAGCCGCACCGGCGCCCAGCGCCTCCGCGCCGCCCTAGTCCGCTGAAAAAATAAGGCCACCACCAAAGCCAGCGGCGCGGGCAATTGCGACCTCCGCCGCAGCCGCCCCGGCCCCCTTCGCCCCGCAACCCGCCCCGGGCGCGGCAAAAAAAGGAGGCCGCGGGCAAAGCCCGCGGCCTTCATTCAAGCCTAACGGCTAACGGCTAACGGCTCGCAAAAACCCGCGGCGCGGGCTTTTGCGCCCTACCAGTGCAGCCGCATCCCGACCTCCACCGTGCGCGGCCCTTCGGCGTCGCCGTTGATGGCGCCGAACCGGTCTGCCCGGCTGATGTTCAGCGAATACTCGCTGGGCGAGAAGTGGTTGAACACGTTGCTGGCCTGCGCGCTAAGCTGCGCCCCGAAGCGTTCCGAGATGGCCAGGTCCTTGACGATGGCGAAATCCACGTTCCAACGGCTCAGGCCGGGGATTAAGCCGGATTGGCTGGTGGTGTCCTGACCCAAAATGATCGGGCGGAACTCGCTGTAGATCGCCTCGGCGTTGCTGCCGAACCGGTTCATGCCGGTGCCGCCGCGGCTGCCATTGCTGGCGTAACCGGCGGAGCCGCCGTTGACAACGTTGCTGGCCACCGAGGTGCCCCCGGTGTACCCGGTGACTTTTACCGCTTCCTCGTAGGTCGACTCGGTGTTGCAGTCGCCCTCGCCGAAGCTGGCACAGTCGCCGCCATTGTTCACGTCCGCCCAACCACCGTCGTCCCAAGTGAGAATCGGCGCGAACGACCAGCCGTGCGCCAGGTGCCCCAGCAGGCCGTGCTCCGTCTGCGAGCCCGGCTGGTAAATGAAGTAGAGGTTGTAGTTCAGCGGAATGTCGTTGGGCTGCGGACCGTACATGGCATGCATGTTGAACGGATCGGCCACCGTGTATTCGCTGGTTGCCTGGTCCACTTGTCCGGTGCCGAACGAGCGGCTCCAGGTGAAGTTGCTCATCGCGGTGAGCCCATGCCAGTTGCGCATGTTCACCGACCAGAACAGGGAGTTGTAATTGCCCCAGCCGACCGAGTCGTTGCTGAAAATCGCCTGCAACTGCCCACCGCCGCTCGCTGCGGTCGGGGAGCTGGCGAACGTCCGGCCCAGCGTCCAACTCGGATCGCCGTTCATCGCCGCCCACATCGTGTAGACGTTATTGCCCTTCTGCGGGTTGATGTAGCGCTTGCCGCCAGGGCCGTAATTGGCGGCCACCGCCGTGGTGCAGTTGGCGTAGCCTTTGCAGAATGCCGAGTTGGCGCCGCCCATGGCGGCCTCGAAGAATGACTGCGGGTTCATCACCGTGTTGCCGGCCGCGATCTGGCTGTACAGATTGGCGAAGGCCTGCTGGAACTGCTGCCCCCCCGCCGTCATCATGTACGGCACCGCGTCCAGGTTGATGCCCTGGTATTCGTTGCGGATCGTGCGGCCGGTGTAGCCGATTTCGGTCGAGAAATTCGGGCTGACCTGGCGCTGAATCGTCACGTCAAACTCGTCTGAGCGGTTGGGCTTGAAGTCGGGATCGAGCACTTCGCCCGCGGCCGCCGAGGCATTGGCCACCCCGTTCTGCGTCTCGCCCGGGTAGAAAGGCTGCGGCAGCGTGGCCGTCGGCGCGTTGCCGAGCGGCGCCGACATCCCGTCGGTCCCGATGCGGAACGCGTTCAAAGGCGTTGCGCCGCCGTTGCCCGTGCACGCGCCGCTCATGGTCGCGCCCAGGCAGGTCACCGGTTGCCCCAGCCCCGTGCCCAGCAGCGGCACCAGCACCAGGTCCACGCCGTTGAGGCGGCCGTAAATGCGCGCCCAACCGCCGCGCATCACGGTCTTGTTCGCCCCGAACATCGCCCCCAGCAGCCCACCTTGAAAGTTCGGGTTCCAGGCCAGCGAGAGGCGCGGGCTGAAGCCGCCGTAGAACGTGCGGTAGGGGTACTTCAGCCCGCCGCCCACGTTGCCCACGGTGGCGAAGCCCAACTCCGGGTTGTAGTTCTGCCCCGCCAGGGCGGCACGCTGGGTCGAGGCCAGGTAGTCGGTCGCGGCGATCAGACCGCCAGCCGCGTCCACCAGCTCGACTTGCTTGCCATCCACCTCAAACGGCGGCATCTCCACCGTGTAGCCGGTGCCATAGGTCAGCGTCAGATTCGGCCGCACGTGCCAACTGTCGCTGAAGTACACGTTATACATTGGGATCAGACTGTTGTCCTGCATCGGCGTACCCAGCGGCTGCAGGTTCAGCTTGGGGCCCACGCGCGTGTACAGCGTCTGCGGCTGGTCCACGATTCCCAGCACTTCGTTGTAGTACTGCTCCCAGGCGCCGGTGTCGGCCTTGCTGGTGAAGTCCGTGGGCGTGTACGCATTGGCGATGCTTGCGGTGTTGCCGCCGATCTGGTACACATTGTCCGCCATCACGCCGCCGCCGTTGTCGTTGCGCTGGTGCATGTCGCGCTGATGGGTGTATTTGCCGCCGAACTGGAAGATGTTGTTGCCCTTCAGCACGGTGAGATCATCGGCAAAGGTGTGCCCGATTCCATCCCAGTAGCGGCTGCGCACGCTCTGGGTGTTGATGTTGTAGGGAATCAGCGCGTCATAGTGCGATTCGCCGCCAACTTCCAGCACTCCGCCGAGCGGCTTGAACCCGGTGAGCGGCGTCGGGCTGTAGTTGGCGCCCGACCACTGCCAGAAATTCCGCAGATAGGAGTAATGGAACGCGTTGGTGACGTTCGACGTTAGATTGCTGGTCAGCTCCGCCGTCCACATCGAGGGCAGTTGCGGCCGCTGCGTGCTGGCCACCGGATGGCCGCCGGCGATGTCAATCTGCGCGCTCGAGATCGGGTTCTCGCTGAAGAAGTGGTAGGTGAATGACAGGTGGTTCTTGGTGCCGAAATCGTGGTCCACGCGCGCCACCGCGAAATTCGACTTCCTCGTGCTCAGATACTGCCCCTTGAACACCAGCGCATTGCCGTAACCGTCGCCGTCGGTGACCAGCGTGTCGTTGGCCGCTGGCATGTACTGCGTCCACAACTGGTTGATCACCGGGTTCAGGCCGAGTTTGCGCGGGTCGCAGGCGCCCGTGCCCCCGCCCGGCAGGTTGCACTTCGCCGGCTGGTAGGTCTGGCCGTCCACCGTCACCGCCGTCAAGTTCAGGTTATAGGCCTGCGGCGTGCCGCTGCCATTGTCCACCTGCACCACGCCCGCCCGCAGCAGATCGCTCGGCGTCCAGTGGTCCACCTCGCTCTGGCCCGGAACGCGGACGCCCTCGAAAAGCCCGAACACGTAGGTCTTGCCCCCCAGCCAGTTCGGTAGGATCGGGCCGCCCAGCGAGAGCCCAAAGCGGTTCTGGTGGTTCTTGGGCTTGTCGGTGCCGGTGCGGTCGCGGCTCCAACTGTTGGCGCTCAGATAGCTGCCCAGGTAGTAGTCGTACGCCGAGCCGTGCAGCGCGTCGGTTCCGCGCTTGGTCACCATGTTCACCGAGCTGCCCGCCGCCGAGTTCACGTCCGCGGTTTGGTTGTTCACGCCGATCGAGAACTGCTCGATCGAGTCCGCCGGCACCGGAATGGTGCCCGAGGTGCTGCCCCCCTGCGTGCCGGTGTAGTTGGCGTGGTTGCCGTCCATGTCGTCGGAGTTGTTGCCGCCGTCCAGGGTGTAGCTATTCTGGTCGCTGTCGGCGCCCGCCACGCCGCCGTCATTGGCGGTGTTTGGCTGCAGGTTGGTCAGCGAGTTGGCGTCGCGGCTCAGGTTCGGCGCCAGCAGAATCGCCTGCCCGCTGACGGTGTCGCCCACCGTCGCGTTCATCGTCTGCAGCTCGGCGCCCGTCGCCGTCACCTCCACCGTCTGCGTCGCCTCGCCCACCTGCATCGGTACGTTCAAGGTCAGCGTCTTGCCCACCACCACCAATTGGTTCCTCACCGCGGCGTCCTTGAAGCCCTGCTTCTTGACGTCCAGGGTGTAGGTCCCGCCCTGCAGGTTCGGGAACGTGTAGCGGCCGGCACCGTTGGAAATAGTGGCTTGCGTCCCGCCCGTGGCGGCACTGGTGAGCGTGATCACCGCGCTCGGTACCGCCGCCTTCTGTTGATCGGTGATCTGACCGATGATGGTTCCACTGCTGCTGTTTTGCGCCCGCGCGGCGGCAGGTATCAAGCAGGTCACGGCCAAGGCCGCCGCCAGCGCCACCACGAAGCTCCCCACACGCTTGAAACTGAAACTTTGCGACATAGAAATCCTCCCCTAGGATTCGGACTACTTACGCGGAACATCATCGTCCCGCTATGCTGAATCTGTCAAGAGGAAAGATACCTCATAGTGAGCACTATGCGTAGAACTAAAGCCGCACTAGGGTTATTTGGAATGCTGTAGGGGAAAAAAAAGGCCGCGGGCAAAGCCCGCGGCCTTCATTCAAACCTAACGGCTAACAGCTAACGGCTAACGGCTCGCAAAAGCCCGCTGCGCGGGCTCTTGCGCCCTACCAGTGCAGCCGCAGCCCGAGCTCGACCGCGCGCGACCTCAGCGCGTTGCCTGAGATTGCGCCCCAAGCGCCAGTGTAGTCCATCGAAGGGCCTTCCTCGCTGGGGGCGAAGTGGTTGAACACGTTGGTCGCCTGGGCGCTCAACTGCGCGCCAAAGCGCTCGGAAATCGCCAGGTCCTTGGTCGCGGCAAAGTCCACGTCCCAGTGTCCCAGCGCCGGGAAGAGGCCCGACATGCTGGTCGTGTCCATTCCCAGCACCAGCGGCCGGAACTCGCTGGCGATGGTGCCGGGGTTGGCGCCAAACCGGTTCATGCCCGTGCCGCCGTTGGAAGAGGCGCTGTCACTGCCGAAGTTCGTCGGCGCAACATTAGTGGCCACCCCGCTGCCCCCGCTGAAGCCCGAGGTTTTCACCGCGAACTCGTTGGTGTACTCGGCCGAACAGTCGCCTTCGCCGAACGCCGCGCAGCCGCCAAATCCGCCGGCGTCTTCGTTCGGCGAGGTGCTGACGTCCATCCAGCCGCCATCGCTGTAAGTGAGGATGGGCGCCAACGACCAGCCGTGCGCCAAGTGGCCCAGCAGGCCGTGCTGCGTCTGCGAGCCCGGCTGGTAGACGAAGTACAGGTTGTACTGGATCGGGATGTCGTTGTTCTGCGGTCCGTACATCGTGTGCAGGTTGAACGGATCGCTCACCGTGTACTCGCTCGACGCCTGGTCCACTTGCCCGGTGCCGAACGAACGGCTCCAGGTGAAGTTGCTGACCGCGGTCAGCCCATGCCAGTTGCGCATGTTCACTGACCAGAACATCGAGTTGTAGTTGCCCCAGCCCAGCGAGTCGTTGCTGAACACTGCCGACAACTGTCCGCCGGGGCTGACCGAGCCGTTTGCCGGGCAGCCGCCCTGCCCCGGCGCCGCGCAGGTCGTCGGCGCTGACGGGAAGGTGCGGCCCAGCGTCCAGCTCGGGCTGGCGTTCATGGCCGACCACATCGAGTAGACGTCGTTATAGGTGGTGGGGTCCATGTAGTCGCTCCCGCTCGGACCGTAGGCGGCCGCCACCGCCGAGGTGCAGTTGGCATAGCCTTTGCAGAACGCCGAGTTGGCGCCGCCCAGTGCGGTCTCGAAGAACGACTGCGGATTGAAAGTGGTCGCGCCCGCCGCCATCTGCTTCCAAACATTGGCGAACGCCTGTTGGAATTGCTGCCCGCCGGCGGTCATCATGTAGGGCACCGCGTCCAGGTCAATCTCCTGGAACTCGTTGCGGATGACGCGCCCGGTGTAGCCGATCTGGGTGGTGAAGTTGGGCGAAATCTGGCGCTGAATCGTGATGTCGAACTCGTCCGAGCGGTTCGGCCGGAAGTTCGGATCGAGGAAATCGCCCGCGCCCGCCGAAGCGTTGACTGCCCCGTTCTGAATTTCGCCAGGGAAGAACGGTTGCGGCAGCGTCGGCGTCGGCGTCGCGCCCAGCGGCGCCGTCATACCATTGCCGACGCCCTTGGGCCCGATGCGGAAGGCATCCGCCGGCGTTACTCCGCCATTTCCCAGGCACGCGCCCAACGCCGAGGCCCCAATGCAGCTCACCGGCTGCCCCAGCCCCGTGCCCAGCAGCGGCACCAGCACCAGATCCACGCCGTTCAGGCGCCCGTAAATGCGCGCCCAGCCGCCGCGAATCACCGTCTTGTTGGCCCCAAACAGCGATCCCAGTATGCCGCCCTGGAAGTTCGGGTTCCAGGCCAGCGCCACGCGCGGGCTCAGCCCGCCGTAGAAGGGATGATAGGGGTACTTCAGCCCGCCGCCGACATTGCCCACCGTGGCGTAGCCCAGCTCGGGGTTGAAGTTCTGCCCACCCAGCGCCGCGCGCTCGGTCGCCGCCAGATAGTCGGACGTCGTTACCAGGTTGCCGGTCGAATCCACCAGCTCCACCTGCTTGCCGGACTTCTCGTTCGGCGGCATCTCCACCGTGTAGCCCGCCCCATAGGTCAGCGTCAGGTTCGGCCGCATGTGCCAACTGTCGCTGAAGTAGGCGTTGTACATCGGAATATAGCTGTCGTCGAACATCGGCGTGCCCAGCGGCTGCAGGTTCAACTGCGGCCCGCTGCGCGTGTACAGCGTCTGCGGCTGGGTCACGATCCCCAGCACTTCGTTGTACAGCGCGTCGTAGGTCGTGGACGAACCTACGAAATCGGTCGGCAAATAGGTGTTCGACACCCCGCCGCCGTAGGCGCTAATGTAAACATTTGCCGCCATAATGCCACCGCCGTTGTCGTTGCGCGTGTGGTGATCCATCTGGTGGGTAAATTTGCCGCCGAACTGGAACAGGTGGTTGCCGTGCAGGTCGCTGAGATCATCGCCGAAGGTGTGGCCGATGCCGTCCCAGACGCGGCTGCGCACGTTCTGCGTGTTCACGTTGTAGGGTATCAGCGAGCCGGAGCGGCTCTCGCCGCCAATCTCCAGCGCCCCCCCCAGTGTCCCAAACCCGGCCACGGTTTGCGGCGCCACATCCGCCCCGCCCCACTGCCAGAAATTGCGCAGATAAGAGTAGCGGAAGGCGTTGGTGAGGTTCGAGCTGAGGTTCGTGGTCAACGCCGCCGTCCACATCGAGGGCAACTGCGGCCGCACCGTGGTGGCAGTTGGCACACCAAAGGTGTCGCCCGGTATGCCGCCGCCAATGTCCACCTGCCCGTTGGTGTAGATCGGGTTGTAACTGAAGAAGTGATAGGTGACGCTGAGTTTGTTCTTCGCTCCAAAGTCGTGGTCAATGCGGGTGACAAAGAAGTTCGAGGACAACGGATCCTGCAGGTTGGCCGAATACACATAGGTGTTGTGCAAGTCGCCCGTGTGCGAGGTGAAGTTGTTGGGCTCCGGCATGTACTGCTTCCATAGCGCCTGCACCAGCTTGTTCGCCCCCAGTCCCAGCGGATCGCAGTTTCCCGCAGTCGGCGTGGCCCCGCCCGGCACGTTGCACGTCGCCGCCGGATACGTCGTCCCAGCCACCGTGACCGAGGTCGGGTTGAGGTTATAGGCTTCGTAGCCGGCCGCGCCGTTGCTCACCTGAATCACGCCCGCGCGCATCAGATCGCTCGGCGTGGCATGGTTGTTCACGATCGAGCCCGGGTAGCGACGCCCCTCGAACAGGCCGA
>JBOGKJ010000132.1:0-29632 GCA_050745565.1 Terriglobales bacterium
CTCTTCGGGTGGGGGGCGGGCGCAGCCGCGCTGGGGCCCGCGCCCCCGCGCGCGCTGGGTTGGGCCTCACCGGGCGCCGGGCCCGGCGCATCAGCGCTCTCCGCGTGCGGGGGCGGCGTAGCCGCGCCCGGGCCCGCGCCAGTAACGTCCAGCGCCGCCATCCCCTCCGCCGCCGCCGCCGCCGGCGACACCACCACCACATCCACCCGCCGGTTCTGCCGCCGCCCCTCCGCCGTCGCGTTGCTTGCCACCGGATGGAACTGCGCGTACCCGGCCGCCGCCAGGCGCTCGGGCGCGAGGTGATACTCGTCAATCATCATCTGCACCAGTTCGGTCGCCCGCGCCGTGGATAGCTGCCAGTTCGACGCAAATCGCGCGTTGTGGATGGGCACGTCGTCGGTGTGCCCCTCGATCCGCACCCGGTTCGGTAGCGGCGCGATCGCGGTTGCAATCCGCGCCAGCACCGGCAGCGCCTGCGGCTGCAACTGGTCCGAGCCGCTGTCGAAAAAACCCAGCTCCTCCAGTCGGATCACCAGCCCCTGCCGCGTCAGCTGCAGCGACACCCGGTGCTGGGCGATCTCCGGCCCCAATTCCCCCTGCAGCCGGTGCTGCAGCTTCGCCAGTTGCATCTGCGAGCCCCCGCCGTTGGTGTCCGAGGGCGCCACGTCCAGGTTCGGCATCGGCGTGGATTGCGGCGTGAACACCCCCAGTTGCTGGAACGCCGACTCAATCGCCGCCGCCAACTGGTGCACCTTCGCCTGGTCGCCGCGCGAGGCCGCGTACATCACCACGAAAAAGGCGAACAGGAGCGTGATGAAATCCGCGTACGAAATCAGCCAGCGTTCATGGTTGGCGTGCGGATGGTCGGAGCCGCGCCGCCGCCGCCGGTTCATGAGTGCGCGGCCTCGGGCTGGCCGGCCGGCGCCGCCTCCGCCTCGCTCTCGGCCTTGGCCTTGCTCTTCCCCTTGCCCTCCAGGGTGCAGGCCAGGTAGCCCGTCAGCCGGCTTTCCAGCATCCGCGGGTTGATGCCCCCCAGAATCGCCACCACCCCCTCCAGCATCACTTCCTGCTGCAGGTCCAACTCCCGCCGCCGCAACCGCAGCTTGCCTGCCATCGGCAGGAAAATCAGGTTGGCGAATGCCACCCCGTACACCGTCGCCACAAACGCCACCGCGATCCCGCGCCCCACTTCGTTGATCTGGTCCAAATGCTGCATCACCTGGATCAACCCCAATATCGCCCCGATAATCCCGATCGTCGGCGAGTACCCGCCGGCGGCGTCAAACACTTGAATGACCTTCTGGGCCTCCTCGGTCTGGTAGCCCATCTCGATTTCCATGTTCTGACGCAGTTCCTCGGGCTGCATCCCGTCCACCGCCAGCATGATGGTCTTGCGCAGAAAGGGCTGCTGAATGCTCTCCAGATCCTTGTCCAGCGCCACGATGCCTTCCTTGCGCGCCTTGGCGGCAAACTCCACCAGGCGCCCAATCACCGCCTGCATGTCCTCGGACTTGTGGAAAAAGATCGTCTTGAACTGCTGCGCCCCCCGCATCACGACTTCCATCGGGAACTGCAGCATCACCGCCCCCAGCGTGCCCCCGCACACGATCAGCGCCGCCGTCGGCTGCATGATCTGGCCCACGTTGCCGCCATCCAGCATCAGCCCGGTCAGAATCCCGCCCAGGGCGATGACGATGCCGATCGAGCTACTGCGGTCCATACCCGGCTCCTCTGCCGCTCCCGCCGGGCAACTCGGCCGGCCCCACCCCCGCCGCCAGCTCGCGCCGGTATAAAATGATGCGCCGCACGATCTCCGCCGGCGCTTCCTCCACCGTCACCTTCTCGTTGTTGGTCAGCGTGATCACGGTGTCGTGCGCCTGCTCGATGAACTTGATCAGATCCGAGTTCACGATCATTTCCTGGTGGTTCAATCGGGTGAGCGCAATCATGGTGGATGGGTCCGTCAGCGATATCGGCTCCGCCCTTAGCAAACTTGAAGTTTCTTAATTTCCCCTTAAAAAATTGCGCAGTGTGAAGTAGGAAGCGGGAAGCGCGCGCCTTCCCCCTCCAACCAGCACCACCGCCCTCGAAAACGCCCCCGCCGCGGCGCCTTCCCACTTCCCCCTCCCCACTCCCCACTTTCTTCCCCCGCCGCGCCCTCCGCCTCCAACCAGCACCACCGCCCTCGAAAACGCCCCCACCGCGGTGCCTTCCCACTTCCCCCTCCCCGCTCCCCACTTTCTTCCCCCGCCGCGCCTTCCGCCTCCAACCAGCACCACCGCCCCCGAAAACGCCCCCGCCGCGGCGCCTTCCCACTTCCCCCTCCCCCCTCCCCACTTTCTTCCCTTCCCCCTTTCGGCCCCCGACGTGCATGCCCATCTCTGATGACGCTCGCCCTGGCCATGATCGTGCGTGACGCTGAGGCCTCCCTCGCCGCCTGCCTAGCCTCGGTTTCGGGCTTGGTGGATGAAATTGTCATCGCGGACACCGGCTCTCGCGATGGCACCAAAGCGCTCGCCCGCCGCCTGGGTGCGCGCCTGCTTGACGTGAACTGGGACGACGATTTCGCCCTGGCCCGCAACAGCGGCCTGGCGGCGGTCGCAAGCGATTGGGTGCTCGTGCTCGACGCCGACGAGCAGTTGGACTGCACTGGCGCCGGCGGTCACGCCGACGCCGAGGCCGCCCGCCGCCACTGGCGCCACCAGCTCACCGCCGGCCCGGACGCATTTCAGGTCACCATCCGCAACTATGTCCCCTCGCTCCAGCAGCGCCTCTGGGACCGCCCCGCCCAGCCCAACGATGGCCGCTGGCCCGCCGCCCGGGCCTTTCCCGCCTTCGTCGAGCATCAGAACGTCCGGCTGTTCCGTCGCTGCCCCGAACTCTACTTCGTTGGCCGCGTCCATGAGAGCGTGGGCCCGCGCGTCGCCGCCGCCGGCCTGCGCCTCGGCGAGGCGCGGGGCCGCATCCACCACTTCGGCCTCGCGCTCGAGCCCGAGGCCATCGCCCGCAAGAACCGCTTCTATCACGGCCTCTGCCGCCGCAAGGCGGCCGAAATGCCCGGCGATGCCCAAGCCCAGTTCGAGCTCGGCCTCATGGAGTTCGACAACTTCCACAACGATGGCGCCGCGCTCGCCGCCTTCGAACGCGCCTGCCGGCTGCAGCCCGGCTTCGCACTGGCGTGGTTTTTTGCGGGCGCCACGCTGCTCCGCCTGGGTCATGCCGCCGAAGCCCACGCCTTCTTCGAGCAGGCCGCCGCCCGCGGCTGCCGCTCCGCCGCCCTCGATGAGCTTCACGGCGACGCCCTCTACAATCTGGGCGAGTTCCGGCAAGCGGCGGCGCAGTTCGGGCGCGCCCAGCGCGCCACCCCGGGTTCGGCCGTCCTGGGCAGCAAGCGCGGCCTCGCCCAACTGCGCGCCGGCGAGCGCGCCGCCGGTCTGGCGCGGCTGCGCCAGGCGGCCGCCGCCGAGCCCCGCCGCGCCGATCACCACGACCGGCTGGTGGCCGCCTTGGTCTGGTGCGGGGAACTCGACGCCGCCGTCACCGCCCAGCGCCAACGCATCGCCTCCGTCCCCGGCGATGAGGCCGCTCAGGCCCGCCTCGCCGCCCTCGAACAGGCCGCCGCCCAGCCGGCACCGCCGCCCGGCCACGTTTTGCCGCTAAAGCCCCCCGGGGCTGGGGCCGATAGGAACGCATGAGTGGGGAGTTCCGGAAGCGCGAGCTCAAGCCGGGAGTAATCCACCGCCAAAAAAAGGAGCGTCTCTTATGTCAATGAGCATTCTCAATAACATTCCCGGCCTCGCCGCGCAGAATGAGTTGAGCATCACCCAGCAAAACCTGCAGACTACGCTGCTGCAGCTGTCCAGCGGGCAGCGCATCAACAGCGGCGCCGACGATGCCGCCGGCCTCGCTATTGCCAACGGCCTGCAGGCCAACGTCACCGCCCTCAACCAGTCCACCCAGAACGCCAGCGACGGCACCGGTCAACTCCAGGTCGTCGATGGCGCCCTGTCACAAGTCACCAACCTGCTCAACCGTGGCATCACTCTGGCCACCGAGGCCGCCAACGGCACCATGACCGCCACCCAGCGCACCGCGCTGGACAATGAGTTCAGCAAAATCAAAACCGAGATCGATAACATCGGCTCCAACACCAACTTCAACGGCGGCAACGTCTTCGTTGCCACCACCACCTCGATCTTCCTCTCCGACGCCAGCAGCAACTATTCCATCGCCGTCCCCGTCGGCACGCTGAGCTCCAGCAGCATCCAAGGCGGCTCCACCAGCGGCTTGACCGCCGTCAATCTGAGCACCGACAACCTCACGACTGCCGCCAGCGCCACCACCGCGCTGACCGACATCAACAGCGCCATCACCAACGTCGCCAGCAAGCGCGGCGAGGTCGGCGCCACCATCAACCAGCTGACGGCCGCCAGCAACGTCATCTCGACCCAGGTGCAAAACCTCACCTCGGCCGAGAACGGCATCATGGCCGCCGACATCCCCGCCGACATCGGCAAGCTGTCGGATCTGCAGATCCTGGACCAGACCGGCATCTCCGCCCTGGCCCAGGCCAACACCACGCAACAGGCTGTCCTCCGCCTGCTGCAGTAACCCCCCCGGACGGCGGCGCTCCCCAACCCGGGTCCGCAGCCGTCCCCAACCGCAGCGCCGGCCCTGCCGGCTCCTCTCTGGAGCCGACGCGCCGGCTCTCGCGTTCCCGGCCCCGGGGCCGGCTAGGTTAGGAAGGACACGGCATGAGCGCAGCATCCTCGGCCCTCAGTTCGGTCACTGGCGCCGGCGCCTCCACCGGCGGCAGCACCTTCAACCCCCAGCAGTTCGTCGCCGAAATCATCCAGTCCGAGGAGGGCCCCGAGAACCTGATGCAACAGCAGGTCTCGGACCTCTCCGCCCAGGGCACCGCGCTGTCCACCATCAGCACGCAGCTCCAGGCTCTGCAATCGGCGGTATTCGCGCTCAACGACTTCCAGGGCGCCTTGGCCGCCAAGACCGTCACTTCCAGCGACTCTTCCACCGTCACCGCCACCGCCGACTCCACCGCCTCCGCCGGCACCCACACCCTCACCGTCGCCAGCCTCGCCACCACCAGCTCCGAATACTCCAACACCCTCGCTGACGGCAACACCGCCTTCACCAACGGCAGCTTCGATGTCCAGGTCGGTTCCGGCTCGCCCGTCGCCGTCACCGTGGACAGCAGCAATGACACCTTGAGCGGCCTCGCCAGCTCCATCAACGGCCAGGGCATCGGCGTTAGCGCCTCCGTCGTCACCGACGCCAGCGGCAGTCGCCTCAGCCTGGTCAGCAATTCCAGCGGCGCCCCCGGCGACCTGACTATCAGCAACAACACCACCGGCCTCACCTTCACCAAGGCCATCGCCGGTCAGAATGCCAGTTTCACCCTCGACGGCGTCAGCCTGTCGAGCACCTCCAATGCCGCCAGCGGCATGCTCCAGGGCGTCACGCTCAACCTCCAGGGCGTCAACACGAACCCGGTCAGCCTGGTGGTTGCCCCCGATAGCACCCAGGCCACCACCGCCGTCCAGAACTTCGTCACCGCCTACAACACTGTCATCTCCAACCTCAATTCTCAGTTCGCCTACGACCCCACCACGCAGTCCACCGGGCCGCTCGGCAGCGACTCGACCATGATGCAGTTGCAGCAGCAGTTGCTCGGCGATGCCGCCTACACCGTCGCCGGCAATGGCGCCGACACCAATCTCGCCTCCATCGGCGTCTCCATGAACGAGGACGGCACGCTCAGCGTCGATACCAGCACTCTCAGCGCCGCCATGGACAGCAACTACAGCCAGGTCCAGAACTTCTTTCAGCAGGTGTCGCCCGCGGGTTGGGCCCAGAACTTCAACAACGACCTGCTCAACACCACCGATCCCTCGCAGGGGGCTGTGGCCGTGGACCAGAACGGCATCACCCAGTCCATTTCCGCCATCAACCAACAGATCTCCGACTTCCAGACCAACCTCGACTCCCAGCAACAGCAACTCCTACAGGTATATAGCCAGGTCGCCGTCACGCTGCAGGAGATGCCCATGATGCTCAGCCAAGTGCAGGGCCAGATCGCTTCGCTCAAATAATCGCCATGGACGCCGCCACCACCTATCGCCGCCGCGCCGTCGAAAGTTCCACCCCGGTCGGCCTCGTCGTCCTCATGTACCAGCACGCCGCGCTCGAGTTGCGCCACGCCATGGCTGCGCTCCGGGAAGAACAGGCCGCGCGCGACGCCCAGGGCCCGGGCGCGGTGGCTGCCATCCGCGCCATCGAACGCCGCACCGTCTGCCTCAGCCGTGTCCTGGCCTTGATCACCGAGCTCAAAGCCGGGCTGGATTTCGAGCGCGGCGGCGCGGTGGCCCGCAATCTCGACCACTTCTATGCGCTCTCCGAACGTGTCATCCTCCGGTCCAGCCTGCAGCGCGATCCACAGCCGCTCGAGGACCTCGTCACCCAATTCCAGAACATCGGCCAGGCCTGGCAGCGCCTCGACGCCCAGCCCGCGCCCCTACCCGCGAGCGTCTCCGCCGACCCCCACTCCGGCCCTCGCCCACTTTCCGTCGGAGGCCGTCCCGCATGGCAGGCCTAAGTTCCATCGCGCCCGAGTTGGTCGAGTTTGCCGCCCTCGACCGCGCCTGGGCGGACTTCTTCCGTGAGCTCGAGGCCCACGCCCACGATCCCGCCCGCTGGTTTACGCCGGCGCGCGCCACTGCCTTGGAAGATCTGTTGCGCCGCGGCCAGCGCTGGCTTGAATCCGCCCCCGATCCCCACCCCGAGCGCGTGCTCTACGCCATGCACCTGCGCCGCCTCCTGCCCGCCCTCCAACGCCTGCAGCGCGAGCTCGCCGCCACCGCCGCCCGCCTGCAACACGCCCACCAGCACCTCAGCTCCGTGCGCGCCTGGGCCGGAACGGCCCGCCCAGTGACACAGGGCGCCGCCCACCCCGCGCCCCGCCCCCACCTGGCGCCCGCGGCCGGATCCCGGCCGTGAACAAATCCGTCCTGATTGTCGACAGTTCCTCGGTCATGCGCCGCGTCATTGAGCGCTCCCTGCGCCTCGCCGGCATCGAAGCCCAGCAAATCTATGAGGCCGCCGCTGGCGATGAAGCCCTGTCGCTCGCTCAGCTCCACCAGCCCGACCTAATCCTCACCGAAATCAACCTCGCCGGCATGGAAGGCCTCTCCCTGGTGCGCTCCCTGCGCCAGTCCGGCGCCACCGCCGACCTGCCCGTCGTCATCATCAGCAGCCAGGCCGGCGAATCCCACGTCCACGAAGCGCTCGAACTCGGCGTCCGTGGCTATATTCGCAAGCCCTTCACCGCCGACCAGGTCCGCGACTACATCGCTGACTTCTTTTAAAAGGCGCCCGCCCCTGCCCGGCTGCGCCGGGCATCCCGCTTATCCCTGCTCCCGCCGGCGCTGGGCGCGCCGCCGCTCGGATGTGAGCCACGGGCGCCCGCTCCACGCGCCGGCTGCGCCGCCGCGAGTCCCCCGGTAGGCGACGCAGTCTGCGGTCGCCGGACCGCGTTGTAACTAGCCACTAGACCAAAATCACAGATTGTGTAGCCGTGGCGCTGGTGTGGGGCGGGTCGCCGACCCGCTAGCCGGCCGCCGGCCGGCCAGCCCTCCCGCTTGGCTCGGATTCAGCATCCATGCTTCTGCAGCCACTATCACTGCCGCCCGCCCGCCCCATGCCGCCGGCGTGACCCCTGCCCGGTACGCCCTGCTGCCTGCGATGCGAGGCCCGGGCGTCAGCAGCCCCAACGCCCCGCTCCCACCCTTGCCTGGCAGGGTTGAACGCCCGCCCCACGTCCCGCCTGCCGCCGGCGTAACCCCTGCCCGGTACGCCCCGCCGCTTGCGATGCGAGGCCCGGGCGTCAGCCCGGGCCGAGTAGGCCGTGGCGCAGTTACAGCCACGGCCGACATCCGCCCGGTACGGTATGGCCCCCCGCGTGCTACTCCCCTTGCGGAGCCTATCGTGGAAAGTGGCATTTACGCGGCCTGTTCGGCCCTCATTGCCCGCTCGCACGCCCTCGACGTGCTGGCCAACAACCTCGCCAACGTCAACACCACCGGCTACAAGGGCGAGTCCCAGTTCTATCAGGCACTTACCGCCGCCAGCGGCAACCAGCCTCTGGGCGCGCTCAACACCGCCATCAACCGTTTCGGCGTGCTCGGCGGCCAAGCGCTCGACCTCGCCCAAGGCGCCATTCAGCCCACCGGCAACCCGCTCGATGTCGCCATTCAGGGGCCCGGTTTCCTCACCGTTCAGGCCAAGGCCGGCGTGGTTTACACCCGCGCCGGGAGCCTGCAAATCGGCGCTAAGGGCGTGCTCGAAACCGCCCAAGGCGATCCCGTACTCGGCGACCTACCCAAGGGCAAACTCGGCCCCATCACCGTCCCCAGCGGCAAGGTCTCGATCAGTTCCGACGGCACCCTCAGCGTCAATGGCGCTCTCGTCGCCAAACTCCATCTCACCGAATTCACCCCCTCCACTCCCCTGACTCCCTTGGGCGACGCTTATGTTTCCGCCCCCGCCGGCGCCGCCCACCCCGCCACCCACTCCAGCCTGGTGGCGGGAAATTTAGAAAGCTCTAACGTCAACGCCATCCAGGCCGAGACCGATCTTATCTCCCTCCAGCGCCACTTCGACTTTCTCGAGCAGGCCATCAAAATTTTTAACACCGAATTCGATCAACCCGCCACCCAGGAGCTGCCCGTCGTCGGCCCGTGATCGCCGCCGGAAGACCCCCCGCAAGGAGACTGACCCATGTTTCAAGCTCTGCACACCGCCGCCAGCGGCATGTTGGCCCAACAGCTCGACCTCGACAACATCGCCAACAACCTCGCCAACGCCTCCACCTCCGGCTTCCGCGGCCGCCGCCTGCAGTTTGAAGATCTGCTCTACCAGAACATGGTCGCCGCCGGCTCCGCCGCCACCCAGCAGACCACCGTCTCCAGCGGACTCGAAATCGGCATGGGTACGCGTCCGGCCTCCACCGAGTTGCTGCAGACCCAGGGCGAGCTGACGCAGACCGGCAACCCGCTCGACCTTGCCATTCAGGGCGCCGGCTTTTTCCAGATCAAAATGCCCGACGGCACCTACGCCTACACCCGCGCCGGCGCACTCCACCTCGACGCCCAGGGCAACATCACCACCGCCGACGGCAATGCCCTCCAGCCCCCCATCACCCTGCCGCTCAACGCCACCAGCGTCAGCATCGGCACCGACGGCACCGTCAGCGCTCAGATCCCGGGTCAGTCCAACGCTCAGATCGTCGGCACCATCACCCTCGCCACTTTCCCCAACATCGGAGGCCTCAACAGCGAGGGCAACAATCTGTTCACCTCCACCACCGCCAGCGGCGAACCGATCATCGGCAATGCCGGCGGCCAGGAAGGGCTCGGCAAGCTGCAGCAGGGCGAGCTCGAACAGTCCAACGTCAACGTCGTCGATGAATTCGTCCAGATGATCGAAGCCCAGCGCACCTACGAGGCCAACTCGCGCGTCGTGCAGGCTGCCAATCAAATGGCGCAGCAACTCAACGGTCTCCAACAGTGATGCGCCTCCGCTCCCTATCTCTGCTGGGCATGCTGGCCGGGTGCGCCGTGCTGCTGGCCGCCGCCGCGCCCGCCCCGCGCTGGCGCCTGCGGGCCTCGGCGCTGGTTGCCACCCCCCAGGTCACCCTCGCCGACCTGCTCCTGCCCTCCCCGTCCTCTCCGGCCGCCGCGCCCGCGCTGGCCGCGGCCGTGCTCGGCCCCGCGCCCCAGCCTGGCTCGCCCCTGCTGTGGACCCGCGCCCAACTCGCCGCCCACCTGCGCGCCGCTGGCGCCGACCCCGCCCGCTTCGCCATCCCCGCCGAAGTGCAGGTCATCCGCCGCGCCGCGCCCATCGCCCGCGCCCAGGTCGCCGCCGCCCTCGCCCGCTATCTTCGCCGCCCCATCGCCCCCGCCAGCCTGCAGTTCAATCCGCCCCTCACCACCGCCCCCGGCGACCCCGGCATCGCCGTCGTCTCTACCCGCCCCGACCGCCTCCGCGGCGCCCTCGTCGCCATTTGCCGCGCCCGCCTCGATCCCGCCCTCCTCCCCTTCACCGTCCTCCTCCCCCTCGCCGATGCCCCCGCCCCCGCCGTCGCCAGCGCCGCAGCCCAGCCCACCCTGGGACCCACGCAGCCTGGGCTGGGGCTCGCAAGGGCCCCCGCCCACACCGCACCCATCGGACCCGGGAGCGGCGAAGCCGCGCTGCCGCCCGCGCCAATCTTAGTCCTGCCCGGCCGCCCCGCCACCCTCACCATCCGCACCACCGGCTTCGCCCTCACCTCCCGCGTCATGCCCCTCCAGGCCGGCCACGCCGGCCAGCGCATCCGCGCCCAAAGCCTCGTCACCCATGCCCTGCTCTCCGTCATCGTCACCGGCCCCAACGCCGTCGCATCCGACTCCGAGCCGCCCTATGTCCCGCGCTGACCACCACCGCATCGCCGCCGCCCTCGCCCTCGTCCTCGCCGCCGCTGTCGTCGTCCTACCCACCGCCGCCCAAAAGCGTGCGCCCGCTCCCGCCGGCAATCCCGCCCAGCAGGCCCTCGCCGCCTACCTCGCCCGCGTCCGCCAGGTCGAGCAGGCCGACACCACCACCACCGGCAGCCTCTGGAGCCCCAACAGCCGCTTCAACGACCTCTCGAGCGATTTCAAGGCCCACAGCGTCAACGACCTCATCACCATCGACATCCTCGAAGCCACCTCCGCCACCGGCACCGGCACGCTCCAATCCAAGCGCAGCTTCAACGCCTCCAGCGGCTTCAGCGGCCTGCTCGGCCCCCTCGCCACCACCAGCCGCCTGCAATCCCTGTTTGCGCCCTCCTCTTCCAGCGACCTCGAAGGCCAGGCAGCCACGGCCAGCACCAGCAACTTCCAGACCAGCCTCACCGGCCGCGTCGCCGACGTGCTGCCCAACGGCTTTCTCGTGGTCGAAGCCGTCCGCACCATCTCCATGAACGGCCAGCAGCAAACCGTCATCGTGCACGGCGTCGTGCGCCCGGCCGACATCGCCCCCGACAACTCCGTGCTCTCCACCCAGGTCGGCGAGCTCGAAATTGACCTCGAAGGCAAGGGCGTCATCTCCGACGCCAACCGCTCCCTCGCCCCCTGGTGGAAAATTCTGATGAAGTTCCTGAGTTTCTGATGCCTCGCCTCCGCCATCTCGGACGCCTCGCCGCCGCGCTGCTCGCCCTCGCCCTCGCCGCCGCCGCGCCCGCCGTAGCGCAGTCAGCGCAGGCGCGGACGAGCCCCCCAGCTCCCACTGCGCAAATCGGGTCCGGGCACGGAACCCCCGCGCTGGGGCCCGCGCCCGGCATACGCGAACCCGCGCTGGAGCCCGCGCCCGGCGGCTTAGACGTTCCCATCAGCAACATCACCTCCATCGCCGGCGTGCGCGACAACCTGCTCGTCGGCTACGGCCTCGTCGTCGGCCTCAACGGCACCGGGGACCGCTCCCAGACCCATTTCACCACCCAAACGCTGGGCAACATCCTGCAGAAAATGGGCGTCACCATCGCCCCCCAGCAGATCATGGTCTACAACGTCGCCGCCGTGTTCGTCACCGCCACCTTGCCGCCGTTCTCCCGCCCCGGCATGCGCATCGATGTCACCGTCAGCTCCGCCGGCGACGCCCGCAGCCTCGCCGGCGGTCTGCTCCTGCTGAGCGCGCTGCACGGCCCCGACGGCACCGTCTACGCCGAGGCCCAAGGCCCGATCACCGTCGGCGGCTACGCCGCCGGCAACTCCCAAAGCCACGTCACCGTCAACCAAACCAACGTCGGCATCGTTCCCGCCGGCGGCATCGTCGAGCGCGACACCGCCGTTGCCCTCACCCAACTCAAGCAGCTCTCCCTCCTGCTCCGCGAGCCCAACTTCGTCACCGCCGAGGCCATCGCCAGCGCCATCAACACCAACCTCGGCGGCTCCCCCGCCCACGCCATCGACAGCCGCCGCATCGACGTCGCCTGGCCCGCCGACCAAAAAAACATTCCCGAGTTCATGGCCCGCGTCGAGGCCCTGACCGTCCCCGTCACTCCGCCCGCCCGCGTCGTCGTGGACGAGCGCACCGGCACCATCGTCATCGGTAACAACGTCCGCCTGGGTCCGGTCTCGATCCTCCACGGTGACCTCGCCATCGAGGTCACCACCACCTTCACCGCCAGCCAGCCCACCCCGTTCTCCCAGGGTGGAACCACCCAGGTGCTGCCCAACACCACCGTCAAAGCCACCGAAAACCCCGCCGCCAAACTCACCCTCGCCCCCGGCGCCACCGTCCAGGACCTCGTCAATGGCCTGCAGGCCATCGGCGCCACCGCCCTCGATATCGTTAGCATTCTGCGCGCCATCAAAGCCGCCGGCGCGCTCGAAGCTCAACTGGAGGTCATCTGATGTCTGTTAGCCCGCCGGCCGCCGCCGCGGCCTCCAACCCCGCCTTCACCGCCCCCCCCGCGCAGTCCCAGGCGCTCAAGCTCCACCACGCCTGTCAGCAGTTCGAGGGCATTCTGCTCGACACCATGTGGAGCGAGCTCCAGAACGACCCCCTCGCCTCCGACGCCAGCAGCAGCGACGCCGGCGGTGGCAGCATGCAAAGCCTCGGCATGCAGGCCATGTCCAGCGCCATGGCCAGCCAGGGCGGCCTCGGCCTCGGCGCCATGCTCGAAAAGTCCCTGAGTCCTCAACTAGATAGCCCCAACCTCAGCCCTGCCGCCAAGGCTGCTTGGAAATTGCTAAAGTCACAACCCGCCTTGTCCGATAATGGTTTTGAGGCTAGGCGGCTCTCATCCACAACTGATGGAACCGCCATCCCGAGGGTAGTCCGGTGAGAATCATCAATCCAACCCCGACCAACAATCGCGATCTCGCGCCCATGACTTCTACCGGCGCCCCGGATCGGATTGGCCCCAACTCCACCACCTCCACCGGTGGCGGTTCAAGCCTCAACGCCGGTGACCAGGCCACGCTCGGCTCTTCCACCGTCAGCCTGACCGCCAGCGCCCTCGGCCAGCCCGAGGTGCGCACCGATCTGGTCAACCAGTTCCGGGCACAGCTCAACGCCGGTTCCTATACCGTCAACTCCGACGCGGTCGCCGGCGCCATGCTCAGCGATCCGCAGACAGGACTGGGGAAGCTCCAGCGTGGCTGACGGTTCCCAGCGCCTCTCCGGCGCTGGTGAACCTGGAGCCTTCCCCGCCCCCGCCCCCGCGGGTACGGTCCCAGCTTCCGGTTTCACAGCGTCAGGCCTAAAAGCGGTCGCGCCGCCCCCGCTCCCGCCCCCGCTCCCCCTCGCCGCCTGGCTCGGGCAGCGCCGCACCCTCGTCGAGCTTCTCGAACAGGAACTGCGCGACGGCTTCCAGGCCGTCGCCGCCTTCGACGCCCCGCGCTATCTGGACTGCATCGAGCGCCAGGAAGGGCTCTGCCAGTCCATTGCCCGCCTCGACCGCCGCCTGCCCGCCCCCACTCCCGACAAGGCCTTCATGGAGGCCGCCGCCGCCGAACTGCGCCGCATGAACGCCGAGCTCAAAACCCTCGCCGACGTGCAACAGGCCCTCATCGAACATGGCAGCCGCTCCGTGCGCAGCTTCCAGCGCGTCTGGGCCATGGCTGCCCCGGGCTACGCCGTCACTCCCGCCCCCGGCGGCCGCCACGAACACGGCCGCGTTGTCCACCTCGTCAGCGCCTCCATGCCCGCCCTCGCCGGCCCCGCGCTGGAGCGGGAAGGGTAGCCATGGGCCTGTTCGGCATCCTTGCAATCGCGAACCAGGCGCTGGAGGCGCAGCAGACCGGGCTCCAGATCAGCGCCAACAATATCGCCAACGTCAACACGCCCGGATATACCCGCCAGGTCGTCAACCTCGCCGAGCAGGCACCGTTTTCCAGCTCGATCGGCAGCGTTGGTGGCGTTCAGGTCGCGCAGATCCAGAGCATCCGCGATTCGGTTCTGGGCATCCGCATCAACCAGGAAACCCAGACCCAAAGCCAGCTCACGTCGCTGCAGCAGCAGCTCAACCCGGTCCAAACCATGTTCAGCGACCAGGGCGGCGCCGGGTTGGGCACCGCCATTGACGGCTTCTTCAACAGCCTGCAGCAGCTTTCCACCGACCCTACCGACAGCGCCCAGCGTCAGGCCGTCATCACCAGTGCCCAGACCATGGTCCAGACGTTTCAGCAGGTGGCGACCGGCCTCACCGAGCAGCAGACCGGCGCCGACCAGGAGGTTGTCCAGGATGTCGGACAGGCCAACACCGACCTCACGCAAATTGCCAAACTCAACGGCGAAATCGCCGACGTCCAGAACAGCAACCAGAATGCCAGCGAGCTGGTGGATCAGCGCTCGACGCTTCTCACCGGCCTCTCGAAACTGATGGACTTCAACGTTAGCGACGGCGGCAGCTCCCAGGTCACCCTCACCACCGCCGATGGTAGCCCACTGGTAGTCGGCACCTCCACCACCCCGCTTACTCTGGTCTCCGGCGGCGGCGGACTCCACGACGTCTACTCCGGCGCCACCGACATCACCGCCTCCATCGCCGGTGGCAGCCTCGCCGGTCTCATCCAGGCGCGCGATCAGGTGCTGCCCCAACTGAGTTCCCAGCTCGACAGCCTCGCCAGCGGCATTGCGAGCGGCATCAACACCCTCAATGCTGCCGGTTTCACTCCCACCGGCGCCGCCGGCGGCAATCTGTTCACCCCCCCGCCCCCCACCGGCGCGGCCGGCGCCATGGCGCTCGCCACCACGGACCCGAACGCCATCGCTGCCAGCGGCGACGGCACGCCGGGCGACAACTCCAACCTGCTGGCCATGGCCGCCCTCCAACAGCAACCAATCGCCGCCGGTCAGACCCCCGATAACGCCTATGCCGGCATCATCTCCACCGTCGGCACCGTCATCGCCGGCGCCAACACCCAGCAGCAAGCCTCGCAACTCGTGCTCACGCAACTTCAAAACCAGAACTCCTCCATCTCCGGCGTCTCGCTCGACGAGGAAAGCGTCCTGATCGACCAGTTCCAGAGTGCCTACGAGGCCGCCGCCCGCATCGTTTCCACCGTCAACACCCTCACCGGCCTTGCCATCAACCTCGGCAAGGATTAACCCCACTCCCCACTTTCTTCCCACTCCCCACTTTCTTCACCGCCATGTTTACCCGCGTCACTCCCAGCCTGATGAACAATAACCTGCTGTCGGCTCTCGACCAGACGCAGCAAGGGCTGAACCAGGCCCTCACCCAGGTCGAATCCCAGCGCCGCGTCAACGTTCCCAGCGACGATCCCGCCGCCGCCGCGCTGTTCAGCACCACCCAGGCGACCTCCAGCTCCATCACCCAATACCTGCAGAACATCACCGGCCTCACCGGCGCGTTCCAAGTCGGCGATGCTGCCCTGGGGTCCGCCACCAGCATGATGAACCAGGCCCTCACGCTCGGCACCGAGGGCGGCAACAGCGGCCTCAGCAACTCCGACCGCCAGGCGCTCGCCCAGCAGGTGTCCCAAATCCAGCAACAGATGGTCGCGATCGGCAACACCACCTACCAGGGCAACTACATCTTCGCCGGCACCGCCAATGGGCCTGCCTACACCGCCAATGCTCTCTCGCCCGACGGGGTCACCTACAACGGCAACACCAACGTCAACCAGGCTGAGGTCGCCCCCGGCAGCAAAGTCCCCGTCAACGTCCCTGGCAGCCAGATCTTTCAGAACGCCTCCGGCAGCGTCTTCCAGGCTCTGCAGGATCTGCATACCGCCCTGGCTGCCAACGACCAGAACGCCACTCAGTTGGCGGTCGGCAAGCTCAACAGCGCCATCGGTACCCTCAACCAGCAGCGCGTCTTCTATGGCTCAAGCGTGAAGAACCTGAACTCCACCCAGAACTTCCTCAGCAACGAACAGTTGAACCTCAGCACGCAGCAGACCGCGCTGGTCGGCGCCGACCTCGCCACCGCCATCACCAACCTTAGCCAGGCCGAGCTCGCCCGCAATGCCATCCTCGGCGTCGGCAGCAAGTTGAGCCAAATCAGCCTCCTCAGCATCAACGGCGGCGGATAAGACGGCCCCCGCCCTCCGGCCGGGGCCGGCGTGGGGCCGGTCGAGCCCCACTGGGGCTCGACCCCTGACCGGCGCGCGGGCCGCCGGCCAGCGCCCTGCGGCAGCCGGCTCACCTCAGCACCAATCGAGGCAACTTGGACGGGTGACGGCGCCGGCGGCGCGTTCACCGAGCAGAGCGGGCGCGCGTTGCCGCCCAGCGAATTCCGGCCGCAGCCCGACCCCCGGGGGCCACTAAGGCGCTTGCGCCCCGGAAGTGGGACCAAACGAGAGGCGTGGGGGCGAGGCTCCCGCGTGAAAAAGAGCGGCCGCGCCCCTACTCGCAACGCAGCGTGCGGGCCGGGTCCACACGCGCGGCGGTGCGCGCCGCCGCCCAGGCGGCCAGCACTGCGGTCGCCAGCACTAGCGCCGCCACCAGCGTGAGCGCGTCCCGCCATACAGGTTCGCGCCCAGCAGCCGGTCGAGCCAAAACGCCAGCAACCCGCCCAGGCTGGCCCCGCCCTCCCCCGGTCACCAGCGCCTCCCGCAGCAGGCCCAGCGCCACCTGCCGCCCGCCAATCGAAACGAGGCGACTTGGACGGGTGCAGGCCCCGGTGGCGCGTTCACCGAACAGAGCGGGCGCGCGTTGCCGCCCGCCCATGCGGCCAGGTCGCTTCTCTAGGACCGCACCTTTTCCTGGGGTCTGCGCCGACTGTTGTATGCGAGCCCTCCCGTTTGCTAGCTTGGCGTAAGGGCTGCCGCCCGTGCCCGAACAACTCAGCCAGACCATTGAGACCCTGTACCGTTCGGAATCGGGCCGGGTCCTGGCGACCTTGGTGCGCCTCCTCGGCGATCTGGATCTCGCCGAAGAGGCCATGCATGAGGCATTCGCCGCCGCTCTGGAATTTTGGCCTCAGAACGGCATTCCGGACAACCCACGCCCCTGGCTGATTTCAACCGCGCGCTTCAAGGCCATTGACGTGATCCGTCGGCGCGCGCGCTTTGACCGGGCCCAGCAATCTCTTGTCGCCCACATGGAATCGCGCGTCAACGACGCCTCCGGCGGAAATGACGGGGCCGGAGACGGCGAGATCGAGGACGACCGCCTCCGCCTGATCTTCACTTGCTGCCATCCTGGCCTGCCTCCGGAGGGACAGGTCGCGCTCACCCTGCGCGAAATCTGCGGCCTGACTACGGAAGAAATCGCCCGCGCATTCCTGGTGACGCCAGCGACCCTCGCCCGGCGCATCGTACGCGCCAAGGCGAAGATTCGAGAGACACCGATTCCCTACGCAGTGCCGGCGCCGCAGGAGTTGCCGGCGCGGCTGGCCGCGGTGCTGCAAGTGGTCTACCTCGTCTTTAACGAGGGCTACTCGGCCGCGGCGGGCGCGGAGGTCACGCGCGCCGAGCTGACCGGCGAGGCCATTCGGTTGGGACGGCTGCTGACCGAACTCCAGCCGGGCGCGGAAGGCCCGCAACCGGAAGTCATGGGGCTGTTGGCCCTCATGTTGCTCCAGGATTCCCGCCGCGCCGCGAGAACCTCGCCGGCTGGAGAGCTGATTTTGCTGGAACACCAAGATCGCTCGCTCTGGAACCGGGAGCAGATCGCCGAGGGTCTGGCATGGGTGCGAAAGGTTCTGAACTCCCACCACTTCGGGGCTTACACGCTGCAGGCTGCGATCGCGGCCGTTCATGCAGAAGCCGAATCCGCCGCTGCTACCGATTGGCGCCAGATTGTCGCGCTTTACGACCAGTTGCTGCGAATTCAGCCTTCGCCCGTGGTCCAGCTCAATCGTGCCGTGGCCATGGCCATGCGCGACGGTCCGGAGGCCGGCCTGACGCATATCGCCGCAGTGGCCGAGCATGGCGACTTGGCCCACTATTACCTGGCGCATGCCGCCCGTGCCGACATGTACCGCAGGCTCGGCCGGACGGCTGAGGCCCGGTCCTCGTATGAGCAAGCGCTGGCGCTGACCCAACAGGAACCGGAACGGCGGTTCCTGCAGGCGCGTATTCGACAGTTGAAATAAAAAGTCGAGGGGCTGTCGCTTTTCCGTTGCCCCAACGACTATAGGTCAAAAGGACAGGGAGAAAAAATCATGCCGCAGTTTTTGGTTGCCAACTACTTTCCCGACAACTTCGACCCCGCCGCCCTAACCGAAGCCATGATCGGGGAGATCCACGCCCTCAACCGCGAAATGATTGCTGCCGGCGTGAGGAAGTTCGCTTGCGGGATTTCCCCGGCCAGCAGCGCAAAAACGGTTCGGAAGCAGCCTGGTGGTTCGGTCCTCGTCACCGATGGGCCCTACACCGAGACCAAGGAGCACATGGGCGGCTTCTGGATACTGGAAGCCGCCAATATGGAGGAGGCACTCGCATGGGCGCGCAAGGGTGCCATCTCCTGCGATGCGGTGGGCGAGGTGCGCGAACTGCTTTTCTACCCGGCTCCGGCTGAATAAAAGAAACGACAACCTGCCGTCTCCTGATCTACAGAAGGCGGCTCGCAGGAATCAAGGAGGAGTACTCATGCCACAGTATTTGGTTGCTATCTATCGTCCCGACAACTACAACCCTGCCATCGAGACCGAGGCGATGATGGAAGAGATCCACGCCCTGAACCGCGAGATGATTGCTGCCGGCGCCCGGCAGTTCGCCTGTGGCCTCTCCCCGGCCAACAGTGCGAGGTCGTTGCGCAGGCAGCCCGATGGCAAGGTGTCCGTCACCGACGGGCCGTACACGGAGAGCAAGGAGCACATCGGCGGTTTTTGGGTGCTGGAAGCCGCTGATCTGGACCAGGCGCTGGCATGGGGGCGGAAGGCCGCCGCTGCCTGTCGAGCGTCGGTCGAGGTGCGCCCGATGCTTTTCCGCCCCGCTCCGGCACAAGCACCCGGCGGCAACAACTAACCCTCATCGCTCACACCCGGCGGACCCGCACACCGTGGGGCCGGACGAGCCCCACTGGGGCTCGTCCCCTGACCGGCGCGCGGGCCTCCAGAGAAGGGCGGCCGCGCCGCCCCGCGCCCTGTGCTGGGGGCCTCCGCTCCGCGCCCCGCTCCGGCCCTCAAACGAGCCAACTCGGACGGGTGAAGGCGCCGGTGCCGCGTTCACCGAGCCGAGCGGGCGCGCGTTGCCGCCAAGCGAGTTTTGTCCGCTGCCCGACTCTCGGGGGCCCCAAGGCGCCCGCGCCTTGGGGTGGGAGCAGCGGGAGGGCGTCCTGAAAAGGGCGGTCGCGCGGCTGGGCGGGAACCTGCGATCAGGATGTCTATCAGTCTCTTGGCGCTTTCCTGCCAATCAGGGCCGGGGGCCACTTGGGAGACGCCGACCACCGCCCGGAGCAGGTCGAAAGGATCGAGATCGCTGCGTATGTCGCCGCTCCTGATCGCGCCCTGGACCAACTCATCGATCGCTCCCTGGACCAGGCTGCGCGAACCTTCATAGAGCCTGGACGGACCTCCGACGACGCTGTTGAGGGCGGGAGCAATAATGTGCTTCGCCGCAATGTACTCCACGAACAGCAGCATCCAGGCTCGCAGCGCCTCAATCGGCGCCAGGGCTGCGGCGAACTGGCGCTTGGCCGCGGCCAGCTTTTCCACCTCGCTTCGATAGACCGCCTCGATCAGAACATCGCGCGTGGGAAAGTGGCGATATAGCGTGCCGGCTCCGACCCCCGCCAGTTTCGCGATTTCGTCAAGACTGGCCTCCGCTCCATGGCGGGTAAAGGCTCCTTTCGCCACTACGAGAATGCGCTCGCGGTTGCGCTGTGCATCCGAGCGCGGCTTGCGCCCAGCAGATTGTGAGTCTTTCTTCGCCATCGCAAAAAATAATGCAACCGGAGGCAGTCTCCGGTTATCTTTGTATTCGGAGACTGTCTCCGATTAAACCGGATTGGCGGCGGTTTGTCAATGCCGCCGTGAAAAGTGGCAACGTGAAGAAAGCCAAGGAGGCTCATATGCGCGTCTTTGTTACAGGCGCAACAGGGTTCATCGGTTCCAGGGTTGTCCCGGAACTCATCAGCGCAGGCCACGAGGTGCTCGGCCTTGCGCGCAGCGATGCGGGCGCCCGGTCCCTGGCCGCCGCCGGGGCTCAGGTCCATCGAGGCGATCTGGACGATCTGGAAAGCCTGCGCAGCGGAGCCGCCGCGTCCGATGCCGTCATTCACACAGCCTTCCGACACGACTGGACGAAATTCGTGGAAAGCAGCGAACTGGACAAACGCGCCATCGAAACCATCGGCCGAGTGCTCCAGGGCTCCAGCCGCCCCTTCATCGTCACCTCCGGCGTTGGAGTGGCTCAGGGCCGCACCGCCACAGAAGTTGATCCGCCGATTCCGCCTTCCGCCCTATATCCCCGCGCTTCGGAGGCAACCGCCGTCGCCCTTATGGAGCGTGGCGTTCGCGCCTCGGTGATGCGCCTCCCGCAGGTCCACGACACCGAAAAACAGGGCCTCGTCACACCGATGATTGCCGTGGCGCGCGCAAAGGGCATCTCAGCATATGTTGGTGATGGTCGTAACCGCTGGCCCGCCGCGCATGTGCTCGACGTCGCCCGTCTGTACCGGCTCACCCTCGAAACGGGCGCGGCAGGGACGCGGTATCACGGCGTCGCCGAAGAGGGCGTGCCGCTCATAGACATCGCCACGGCCATCGGACGCGGTTTGAACGTGCCCGTCGTTTCCATCTCGCAGGAGCAGGCGCAGGAGCATTTCGGCTTCGTCGGGTTCTTGGTGGGCAGGGACGCCCCGACTTCCAGCGCGCGAACCCGGGAACAGATGGCCTGGAACCCAACCGGCCCCGGCCTCCTCACCGATCTCGCGAACATGACGAAGCAAACTTGGACGCGCCCTGAGCAGAGCGGGCGCGCAATGCCGCCAAGCGAATCCCGGCCGCAGCCCGACCATCGGGAGGGCGTCCTGAGAAGGGCGGCCGTGCCGCCGCTACGCGCAGGTCTGAACCAAACACCAAACTATACGTGTAGGGAGGAATCGCTATGAAAAAGACATGGTTTATCACCGGCGCGTCTCGCGGCTTCGGTCGTATCTGGGCTGAAGCCGCTCTGAAACGTGGCGATCAGGTCACCGCCACCGCTCGCAACCTTGCCGGTGTCGCCGACTTGAAGAAGCGCTTTGGAGATGCGGTTCTGCCGCTGGCGCTCGACGTAACCGATCCCGAACAGGTGCGGCAGGTCGTTCAGCAAGCCTACGCGCATTTCGGCAGGCTGGACGTGCTTGTGAACAACGCCGGGAAAAGTCTGATTGGTGCCACCGAGGAAGCGAGCGACGAGCAGATCCGCAACCTGTTCGATGCCAACTACCTCGGCATGGTTCGAGTGCTGCGGGCAGCGCTGCCTCTGCTGCGGAAGCAAGGGAGCGGCCACATTCTCGGCGTTTCGAGCGGTCTGGGGATTACGGCGTTGCCGCTCATCGGCTTCTACTGCGCCACGAAATGGGCAGTGGAAGCGCTGCACGAATCGCTGGCACAGGAGGTCAGAGCGTTCGGTATCCGAGTGACGTTGGTTGAGCCTGGCACCTACGCAACCGAGTTCGGCAAGTCCGCAATGGTCGCCGATCTCCTGGAACCCTACGCGGATTTCCGGAAGCAGATCTTGACACGTCTGGCCAGCGTGGAACGCGGCGATCCCGAGGCTACCGTAGAAGCTGTCCTGAAGCTTGTCGACACCGAGGACCCGCCGCTGCGATTGGGGCTGGGCACCTCGATCCTGCCCAGGGCGCGCGCCGCGTATGCGGAACGGCTGGCCACCTGGGAAGCGTGGGAGGATGTGTCCAATGCGGCGATGGGCGAGCCGAGGAAGGTTACAGCGGCGTGGACCGAAGAACTGGCCCACGGGCTCCCGGATAAGACCTGAGAACGAGCCGGCGGAGCCGCGCGCCGAGGTAGAATCGTGACCATGGGTGGTAGAATGGTAGACGTGGGCATGAACATCAAAAGCGAACGGACGCACCGGCTGGCCCGCAAGCTGGCGGCGGCCACGGGCGAAACCGTCACCACGGCGGTGACAGTGGCGCTGGAAGAGCGCTGGGAGCGGCTGCGGCAGCGGTCGAGCCTGGCGGAGCGGCTGCTCGAGATTGGCGGCGAGTGCGCTGCGCGCCTTCAGGAGCCGTGGCGCAGCGCCGACCACGGCGAGCTGCTCTATGACGACCGCGGGTTGCCGAAGTGATCCTCGACGCTTCGGCCGTGATTGCCATTTTGCGCCGCGAGCCGGATGCGGCAATGTATGCCGAGGCCATGGAAGCGGCGGCGGAGCGGCGCATGTCGGCGGTGAACTGGGTGGAGGCGGCCGCGGTGCTGGACGGCTCGCGCGATCCGGTGAGCAGCCGTGCATTGGACGCCCTGATGGCCGAGGCGCGGGTTGAGATAGTGCCGGTGACGGTTGAGCAGGCGCAAATGGCGCGCGCCGCGTATCGCGATTTTGGCAAAGGCTGTGGGCACCCGGCGCGGCTGAACCTGGGCGACTGTTTTGCCTACGCGCTGGCGCAGGCTGCCCGCGAGCCGCTGCTGTACAAGGGCGGCGATTTCGACCACACCGGCATCCGTTCCGCGCTGCCCCGCGCCTAAACGGAATCAGCGATGCTGTACCCCCGGCGTTGCTGTGTTCATCACTGTATGCCTGTAGCACGCCGCCTAGGTAAAATCACAGATGCTGTAGCCGTGGCGCTGCTGTGGGGCGGATCGCCGACCCGCGCGCCGGCCGCCGGCCGGCGCCACGCGGCAGTTCGGGTAACTACAGCAACTGTGATCCTGCCGTAAGCGGTTTACGTGCCACGGGCACGTCAACCACGGCACAGCCGTGCAGGGGCCCGCGCCAGTAATGCCGCCCGTGCCCGCAATGCCGCCGCCCCGCCTGCATCCCGGCGTGATCTTATTGAAACCCCAACCGGAGCTGTTTCGTCTATACTGGGTTTTCCGGGAGGGCTCCGAGTGCTGGAAGTCTGCCATCTCAGCAAGGACTACGGTCCATTTCACGCCGTGCAGGACGTCAGCTTCACCGCCAGGGCCGGTGAAGTGGTGGGCTTCCTTGGCCCCAACGGGGCCGGCAAAACCACCACCATGCGCCTGATCACCGGCTACCTGCCGCCCACCGCCGGGGAGGTCAAGGTGGATGGCCTCACCGTCCGCACCAACGCGCTCGAGGCCAAGCGCCGCATCGGCTACCTTCCCGAGCTGCCGCCGGTCTACCCCGAACTCACCGTGGACGAATACCTCCACTTCGTCGGCCGCCTCCGCCGCCTCCCTTCGCGCCAGCGCCGGGATGCGGTCGAGCGCGCCTGCAAACGCACCGCCTTGAGCGATGTCCGCCACCGCATCATCGGCCACCTCTCCAAGGGCTACCGGCAGCGCGTCGGTATTGCCCAGGCCATCCTCCACGATCCGCCGCTGCTCATCCTCGATGAGCCCACCGCCGGGCTCGATCCCCGCCAGATCATCGAAACCCGCCAGCTCATCCGCGAGCTCGCCGGCAAGCACACCGTCATCATCAGCACCCATATCCTCTCCGAGGCCGCCGCCAACTGCGAGCGCGTCGTCATCATCAACCGCGGCGCGCTGGTCGCCGTGGATACGCCCGAAAACCTCACCCACCGCCTCAAACAAACCGACTCGCTCACCCTCCAGGTGCGCGGACCCGTCGAGGCCGTTACCGCCGCCCTCGCCAACGCCCCCGGTGTGCTGAAGGCCGCCTTCAGACATGATCAAAAAGGCGTCGGCGTCTGGGAACTCGAGGTCCAGAACCCCGCCGTGCGCGAAGCCCTGGCGCGCCTGGTCCACGAAAAGGGCTGGGGCCTGGTCGAGCTCCGCGCCCGCGACCTCAGCCTCGAAGAAATCTTCCTCTCCCTCACCGGCGGCGACCCCGCCGCCCAGCCGCAACTGCAGGCGGGTGCCCCGCCCGCGCAACTGGGACTGCCGGGGCCCGCGCCAGATGCAGCGCAGCCGGGGCTCGGGCTGCCAGGGCCCCCAGCCCCGGCGAGCACAAGCGGGACGCGCGGCGAAGCCGCGCAGGGGCCCGCGCCAGATAAAGGAGCCCAAGCATGAGCGGCATGTTCGCCATCATGCGGAAGGAGTGGAAGACCTACTTCATCACCCCTTCCGCCTACGTCGTCCTGGCGCTGTTCGCCCTTATCAGCGCCTACTTCTTTTACAGCATGCTGGCCGTGTTCGTCGTCCAATCGCTTGGCGGCGGCGAGTTCGGCGGCGGCAACCTCAACGTCAACGTGCAGGTGCTCTCGCCCCTGGCCTTCGACATCGGCATCACGCTGCTGTTCCTGCTCCCCATGATCACCATGCGGCTCTACGCCGAAGAGTCGCGCTCCGGCACCATGGAGCTGCTCAAGACCGCCCCCATCCGCCGCATGGACATCATCCTGGGCAAGTTCTTCGCCGCCCTCGGCCTGCTGGTGATCATGCTGATCATCGCCGGCTTCTACGTTGCCGTTGTCGCCCATTACGGCAAGCCCGACCTGCTCAGCGCCGGCGCCAGCTTCCTCGGCCTGCTGCTGCTCGGCGGCGCCTTCCTGTCGCTGGGGCTGCTGATCTCGAGCTTCACCAAAAATCAGATCGTCGCCGGCGTCATCACCTTTGTCCTGTTCCTGCTGCTCTGGGTGGCCGACTGGGTCACTGCCTACGGCTCGGGCGCCGCCAGCCACGTCATGGCCTACCTCTCGGTCACCGGGCACCTGCAAAGCTTCACCCAGGGCGTGATTGACCTCAAGGACGTCATCTTCTACCTCAGCCTGATCGTCGCCGGACTCTTCCTCACCGCCCGGCGCATGGAGCTCGCCGAATGAGCACCCCCAACTCCCCCATCCCCACGCCGGCCGGTAAGCGGCCGAACTTTCTCGTCCAGCGCGGCTCGCTGGTGGTCTACCTGCTGGTGGTCGTCGCCGTCCTCGTCGTGGTCAACGTTCTCGCCAACCGCCACGACAAAAGCTGGGACCTCACCAAAAACCACACCCACTCCCTCTCCGCCGAGTCGGTCAAGATCGTCACCCAGCTCAAAAAACCGCTCCAGCTCATCTACTTCGACCACTCCACCAACTTCGGGTCCGCGCGCGAGTTCTTCGGCCGCTACCAGCGCGAGTCCAACCAGGTCCAGGTCCAGTACATTGACCCCGACCGCCACCCCGACCAGGCCCGCCAGTACAAAATCCAGAATTATGGCTCGATCGTGGTCAAAAGCGGCGCCCATCAGGAAATCGTCACCAACCTCGCCGAGCAGGACGTCACCAACGCCATCGTGCGCGTCCTCAAGGGCGCTAAAAAGACCATCTACTTCGCCGAAGGCGACGGCGAGCGCGACCCCGCCGACAGCGGCCGCAGCGGCTACAGCGCCCTGAAAACCGCGCTCGAAGCCGAAAACTTCACCGTGCAAACGCTGGTGCTGGCGCAACAGCCCGCCGTGCCCGCCGATTGCGCCGTGCTCATCGTCGCCGGCCCCACCCACCCCATGCTCGCCCCGGAAGTGACGGCCATCCAGAACTTCATCAACGGCGGCGGCCACGCCCTCTTCCTGCTCGGCCCCGACAGCAAGGGCCCGCTGGTCAACTACCTCGAAACCAGCCTCAACGTCCAGCTCACCCCCGACGTCATCGTCGACGCCAGCGGCATCGGACGCCTCTACGGCGCCAGCGAGCTCATGCCCATCGCCGCCAAATACGACTCCCATCCCATCACCGCCCAAATGAACCAGACGGCGACCTTGTTTCCCTACGCCCGTACCGTCGCCGCCGGCGCCGTCCCCGGCGCGCGGGCCATCGTCAGCCCGCTGCTTGAAACCACCCCGCAAAGCTTCGCCGCCACCAGCTTCGCCGGCGGCGAGGTCAAGGTCGAGGCCAGCGACCAGCATGGCCCCCTCACCCTCGGCGTCGCCGGCACCCTGCCCACCGTCGCCGCCAATGGCGGCCTGCAGAATGTCGGCGACTCCACCGACGCCCGCTACGTCGTCTACGGCAGCCCCGATTTCGTCTCCAACTCCATCATTGACTTCCAGGGCAACCGCGACCTGTTCCTCAACACCATGGACTGGCTCGCCACCCAGCAGAACTTCATCACCATCCGCCCACCGCAGGCCACCAGCGCCCCGGTGAACCTCTCTGCCGCGCAAATGCGCTACATCTTCTATGGCTTGTTGATCGGGCTCCCGCTCATCATCATCATCATCGGTTGCGCCGTCTGGTGGCGCCGGAGGACCGCATGAAAAGCTGGATGCGCCTGCTCATCGCCGTTGTCATCCTGATCGTCGTCATCGCCGTGCTCTACTGGCCGCAGAAGCCCAAGACCGTGGCCGCCGCCAAGCCCCTGGTCACGCTCCACCAGGACCAGGTCAACCATATCGCCATCAGCCAGCCCGGGCTTCCCCAAGTCGTGCTCACCAAATCCGCCTCCGGCTGGAAGCTCGAGCAGCCCTACGCCTTCGCCGCCGATGGCCCCACCGTGGACAGCCTCCTCAACGCCCTCGGCGACATCACCGGCGCCACCGACGTCGGCGCCTCCAGCAACGCCGCCGCCTTCGGCCTCGACAAACCCTCAACCGTCGAGCTTGGCCTGTCCAACGGCCAAACGCTCGACTTCGAGTTCGGCGCCAACACCCCCACCGGTGGCAACGCCTACCTCCGCCTCGGCGCCAGCGGCCCGGTCGAAATGGCCCCCAGCGACGTCCGCGACAACGCCCTCAAATCCGCCTTCGATCTGCAGGACAAAACCGTTATCCAATTCGCCGACGGCCAGCTCACCGCCCTCGACCTCACCAGCGGCGCTAAAAAACTCCACCTCGATCGCATTAACAACGCCTGGCCCAAAGACCAGCAGTCCGACGCGCAGTCGCTCATAGACGCCCTCCAGGACGGCCAGATGACTGCCCTGCCCGACCCCACCGGCCAGGACGCCGCCAAAGAGGGCCTCGCCCACCCCGCCATCACCGTCAAGCTGAGTTGGAAGGGCGGCTCCAGCGAGCTCGATCTCGGCGCCAAGCAGGGCGCCGCCCAGTACTTCGCCCGCAACTCCTCCAGCCCGGCGATTTTCACCCTCAGCGACTACCTCGTCACCGACATCAACAACCTGCTCACGCCGCCCAAGCCACTCACCGTCGCCCCCGCCAAAACTCCGAAGTAGCCCCGCGCGAGCGGCGCCCGCCGTGATGCTAATGTGAGGCAGGTCGCCGACCCGCGCGCCGGCTGCCGGCCGGCGCCAAGCGGCAGTTCGGGCAACTACAGAAACTGTGATCCTGCCCTAAAAGAGCGCGGCCGCGCGCGCCGCTTTGCCTGCCATCCCTGTGGCATAATGTCCGTGGAGGCGGTGGCATGGCGGATGCGGGTATGGCTGCGGTGCGGGCGGTCGAGCGCGGGTTGGCTCTCGACCGGCTGGCCGGTCTGAGTGAGCGCGGCCTGGGTTTCACCGAAATTGCGGAGATCGTGATCGCGCCGCGCACGGTGAAGCACCGGCGCAGCCGCTCCGAGCCCCTGTCGCCGCAGGAGTCGGATCGCGTGCTCCGAGTGGAGCGCATCCTCAGTCAGGCCGAGGCGGTGTTTGGTTCGCGCGCGCGCGCACTGCAATGGCTGCGCCGGAGTGACGACCGCCTCGGGGGGCGCTCACGCCTGAGCCTGCTCAAGACCGAGTCTGGCGGCAGGCTGGTCGAGGAAATGCTGCTGCAGATCGCCGAAGGCATCTATACGTGACGGTGCTATGGCGGATCGCCGCCGTCGCCAGCCTGCAGGGACGGGGAGCCGAGCGCGCCAACGGCCGCTGGCATACGGCGGCATCCGGCAGGCGCCTGCTCTATTTATCCGAGCACCCGGCCGTTGCCTTGATCGAGACCCTCGTGAACTTGCAATTCGACGCCGCCGATTGGCCAATGCCGGCTGCGCTCCTGCGCGTGCATGCCGCTAGGGCGGTGCGCGTGGGTGAGCTGACGGAGCGGCGCTTGCCCGCAGGGTGGCGGGATGACCCGGCGGCGACGCGGGCGCTGGGCGATCGCTGGCTGTCGCGCGGAGAAACGGCGCTGCTGCGTGTACCATCGGCTCCGGCGCCGGAATCGCACAATTTCCTCTTTAACCCGCTGCACCCGCAGGCCCGCCTGGTGCGGATACTATGGCAGCGGCCCCTACACTACGATCAGCGCCTGTTTCGCCTGGCTGTTACCGCCCCCGGTCCGCATTGACCCGGGCGCCGCAACAAACTATCGAGCATCGCCGCACCCAGCGCGCCAATCGCTCGCACCAACAACCAACAACCAACAACCAACAACCAACAACAGCCCGCATTGCGCCGCAATGCGGGCTAAGATGATGCTGTGGCGTTCAGCTTCACCGTGCTGGGCAGCGGCAGCAAGGGCAACGCCTGTGTCATTGCCTCCAGCCGCACCCGCCTGCTGCTCGACTGCGGCTTCAGCCGCCGCGAACTCACCGCTCGCCTGCGCTACGCCGGCCTCGATCCCGCTCAGCTCGACGCCATCCTCATCACCCACGAACACTCCGACCATGTCGCCGGTCTGCCGCGCTTTGCCGCCGCCACCGCGGCGCCCGTCTGGCTCACTCCCGCCACCCGCGCCGCGCTCGGGCCCGCCGGCGAGAAACTCGAGCGGGTCGAGGCCTTCGCCGCCGGGTTCACCTTCACCATCGGCGACATCGAGGTCACCCCCTTCACCGTCCCCCACGACGCCGCCGACCCGGTCGCCTTCAGCTTCCGCGCCGAGGGCCTGCGCGCCGTCATCGTCACTGACCTCGGCTCGCTCACCGCCAACGTCTGCGACCAGTTGCGCGCCGCCGATGCCGCCGTCATTGAAAGCAACCACGATCTGGAAATGCTGAAAACTGGCGGCTACCCCTGGGCCCTCAAACAGCGCGTCCTCAGCCGCGTCGGCCACCTCTCCAACGACACCCTGGCCGAGTTCCTCGCCACCGCCTTCGATGGCGCCGCCCGCCACCTCGTCCTCGCCCACCTCAGCGAAAACAATAATTTGCCCGCCCTCGCCCGCCTCAGCGCCCAGCGCGCCCTCGCCGGCCGCCACGCGCCGACGTTGCACCTGGCTTCGCAGTCCACCCCCCTGCCGACGATCGCACTGTAGCTCCTGACGACCAGCGACTAAATGCCCCCCAACCTCAAACACCTGCCCCTCGGCCCCGCCGCCCCCGAGCGCGTCAACGCCATCATCGAGATCCCCAAGGGCACCCGCACCAAGTACGAGTACGACCCCGCCCTCGGCGTCTTCCGCCTCGACCGCGTGCTCTACTCCTCCATGTTCTACCCCACCGCCTACGGCTTCCTCCCCAGCACGCTCGCCGCCGATGGCGACCCGCTCGACGTCCTGGTGCTCATCAGCGAGCCGCTTGATGTCGGCGTCATGGTCGAGGTGTCGCCCATCGGCCTGCTCCGCATGCGCGATGAAAAAGGCGACGACGACAAAGTCCTCTCCGTCGCCACCCACGACCGCAGCTACCGCGAGGTGCGCGAGCTCGAAGATGTCGCCGAAGACGAGCTGCGCCTGGTCGAGCACTTCTTTCGCAGCTATAAAACCCTCGAACACAAGGACGTCGTCAGCCACGGCTGGGCCGC
>JBOGKJ010000133.1:0-12327 GCA_050745565.1 Terriglobales bacterium
ATTCCGCGGCCCTTCGCGCCGATTTTGCCCGCAGTGCAGACGGCGCGACTCCCGCGAACAGGGCGCGGCCGAGTTGCCGCGTTCGGCGCGATAATGGGGCATGAGCCCGGAGGAGTACGAGCGCTCACTGGAGTTCCTGGTCCGTCAGCAGGCTACCTTCGACGCCCGCATGGCCCAACTGGCCGCCCGTCAGGAAGAGCTCGCCACCGCCCAGGAACGCGACCGCGCCACCGCGGCCCTCATGCGCGATGCGCTGGTCGGCACCATGGGACTGGTGCAGAAGCTCACCGAGGCGCAACTCGCCACCGACCGCCGCCTGGATGCGCTCACCGAGCGCGTGGACACGGTCACCGGACGCCTCGACGCCTTCATCGTCATCGTCGAGCGCTACATCACCCGCAACGGCAATGGCCACAAACCGCAGTAGCCAGCCGCTGCCCTGGGCCGTGGTGCAGCACGTCGCCTGGGAGGGCCCGGGCATCATCGCCGACGCGCTGCGCGAAGGCGGCTTCGCCTGGGATCTCTATCGAATGGATCAGAATGCCGCACTGCCGGACGCGGGCGCCATCGCGGGCCTGATTGTCATGGGCGGCACCATGGGCGTTTACGACGCCGATCAGCACCCGCACCTGCGCGCCGAAATCGCGCTGCTGGCCACCTGCGCCGGGAAGGCGATACCGGTGCTGGGCGTATGCCTGGGCGCGCAACTGCTCGCCGCCGCGCTCGGCGCCACGGTCGAGCGCGGACCGGTGCTCGAGATCGGCGCCGGCGAGGTCACGCTCACCCCCGCCGGGCGCGCCGATCCGGTGCTTGCCGAGGCCGCTAGTGACGGCCGGCTCGCGGTGGTGCACTGGCATCAGGACACGTTTCCGCTGCCGGCGGGAGCGACGCTGCTGGCTTCGAGCCCGCTCTATGCCCGGCAGGCCTTCCGCGCCGGCGCGTGCGCCTACGGGCTGCAATTCCATTGCGAGGTGGACGCGCCGCTCGCCGCCGCGTGGCGCGACCATGGTCTGGCGCTGGAGGCTGTCGAGGTGGACCGGATTGCCGGCGCCGGGCGCAGGCTGCTTGATGCGTTTTTGGCAATAGCCGTTAGCGGTTAGCGGTTAGGCGCTAGCCGTTAGCTATTACGGCAGAATCACAGTTGCTGTCGTCATCTGAACCGCCGCGTGGCGCCGGCCGGCGGCCTGCGCGCGGGTCGGCGACCCGCCCCACGGGACGTGGCGCTAATTTTGCCCCACCTACTTTGATGCGGGAGGATTCGCTTGGCGGCAATGCGCGTTCGCTCTGCTCAAGGCGCGGCCAAGTTGCCTCGTTCGGGCGGCCGGGCGGCCGTAACCGGGATCGGATGGAGCAGCGGCCACAAGTCGGCGCCGCTCAGCTCGACCAGAAACCCGCGTTTGCCGCCGTTGATGACGAGGCGCGGCAGCGCTGCAATCGTGGCCTCGGCCGCCACCGCGAGCGCCCGCCGCGTGCCAAACGGGGAGGTGCCGCCGAACTGGTAGCCGGTGGCGCGCTCGGCCACCTCGGGCCGCGCCATCTCCAGAGAACGCTTGCCCAACTGCCGCGCCAGCTCGCGCAGCGAGACTTCGCGGTCGCCGTGCATCAGCATCAGCAGCAACTCACCACGGTCATCCGCGAGCACGAGCGTTTTGATGACCGCGTGCTCGTCCATGCCCAGCACCGCGGCCGACACCGCCGTCCCGCCGTGGGCGATGTAGTCGTACAGGTGCTCGCGATAGCTCACGCCGCGCTCGCGCAGCCAGCGCACCGCCGACGTGACCGGTGGCTTTGGGGCCATTATTCTCCTAGCTTCAGCGCCGGGCCGGCCATGAGCGCGGTCTCGCGGTGCATCGCTTCTCCCCCTGGGCCGGATTATAGCGAACCGCGCCGGACCCAGCATTATCGAAGGTTCACATTTTTGGCGCTGCGGTTGAGGGGTCGGAGAGGATTTGTCGCCGTCAAGTGGTCATCCGCAATGACCGCTACTATCCGGGCCAGGCGCTCGGACGTGTCGGGGTGCGAGCGGAAATAGCCATCGAGCCCTTCACTCGCCACCTGGCTTAGTTCTCCCACAGGTGTTTCGGCGTGAATCACGTTTTCACGCTGAAGCGCGAGCAGGCGGTTGAGCATTCCAAGGGCGCCCTCCGGCGAATAGCCGGACGCGACGGCGATGCGCAGCCCCTCGCGGTCGGCTTCGAACTCCTCATCCTTGCTGAAGCCAGCTACCCAAAGGGACGCGGGAATCTGCGCCAGCGCCGCCACTACATCAAGATTCAGGCTGCGGAGTTGCGACTCAATCTGCACGCGCTCGACGGCGTGGTAATGATCAATGTGCTCAATCTCATGCCCAAGCACGAACGCCAGCTCATCCTCGGTGCTCATTTGGTTGATCAGCCCTTGTCCGATGAAGACGTGGCCGCCCGGGATGGCAAAGGCGTTGACGAAACCGGGATTGGGAATCAGGTGGAAGCGATACGGCAGCCTGCGCCGCGCGTGAGCGGCAACCCGTGCACCGATTTGGGCCACGTAGAGTTGCGCGGCCCACCCCGGCGGCGTGAGCGGGAGCCGCTCGCCCACGTAGCGTTGCGCGAGCGCATCGCCGATGCGGATTTCTTCGGCATCGGAGAGCCGCGTCAGTCGCATCGGCACCCGCGTGAGGTCGTGCTGGACGCCGGCGGCCGCATTGAGCAGGAGGTCAGGACTGACGGCGTCCGGATGTTTTCCGCGCTGCGCCAGATAAAGTCCCGCCGCCGAGACCAACAGAACGAGCGCCAGGGCCGCGAGGCGTTTCATAGCAGCCGGTTCACCTGTTCGCGAAATCTGCCGTAGAGGGCGGAGACCAGCAGCAGTGCGGCTCCCAGCACGATGAATGTGAGATACCGGTCCCGTTCGGCGAGTTGCCAAGCGTCGTGCAGGACGATCTTGCCAATGCACACCACCAGCAGCATGAGGCCCGTGAGCCGGTAATTACGCTGGCGCACGAACAGGCCGGCCACGATGACCGCAAGCCCGGTAAGTCCCCAGGACAGCGTCACCACGCCGGGGTTCAGCTTGACCGCGATGGTCACGACCATCAACAGAAGGGGGGCGAAGAACAGCGTCTGGTCGGGCCGGCGGGCCGCCAGCCAGTGCGCGACGGCCGAATCGCGCGGGCGGCCCTGATAACGGCTGTGGATGCGAAACGCCACCGGCAGCGCGGCAAACAGCAGCGTGGAGGTGAGCAAGAGGGCGGTGAACCCGCCGTGCCAGCCGGTGCGGGCAAAATAGCTGGTCGCAGCAATGTTGTGGGCCAAGCCGCGCACGACGATAGCTGCCGTGAGCAGCGCCGCCTGTTCCAGAAACACTTCCTTATCAAGCACCAGAGCCACGACCAACAGCGCGCCAACAACGCAAGCCCAGGCAGCAATGATCCATTGGGGAGCCAGCTCGAAGTAAAGCAATGCCGCGATGGATCCGGTGCCGAAGTACGCGAGGAGATGGCCCGCGGCCGAGCGCCCGGGCCCGGCCCATTCCCTTCCCGATTGCATCCGTTGCCAGACGTAGAAATAAATGAGTGTGAGCGGCACAACCGTATACACGCGGGGGCTGATGAGCTCGCCGGGCAGCGTGGCCGCGGCCAGGTTCACCAGAAAGATGCGCAGGAACGACGCCGCCAGCAGCGTACAGGCCTGCAACTGGAGTTGCTTTTGGCGGCGCCAGTCGCCGATTTCGAACAGCAGCAGCGCGAGCACTCCAAGACCCGGGGCGACGCCGATGGGTTGCAGCTCGCACCACAGCAGCCACGCGGCCAGGCCGCTTCCCGCCCAAGTGTAGGCGTGGCGCGCCCCGGTAGCCTGGAGCGACGCCGGCAGGCGCACCCAGCGCGCGAGGCCGTAGAGCGCCGCGACGAGAATCGCAACGGTCATCAGCCTCAGATCAACGCCGTGCGGCCTCCCGGGGAGGACAAGGTTCAGGGTCACAGCACGCACCACGGCGAGCAGTGCCAGCGTGTGCGCCTGCCAAGGCAGTTCCTCGACGGTGAACACGCGATCGGCGGCGGCGAGGGCGAGCGCGAAGAGAACCCACCAGACTGCAAGCCAGGGCTGGGGCGACGCCCGCCATGCCAGCGCGGCGAGCAGCGCGGTCGCCGCCCATGTGTGTAGCCCGGCGGCGAGGCGGCGGTACGATGCGTCCTTCTGCGCCGAGAACCGCGAGATGGCGTACAATCCGGCGGCGCAAGCCATGAGCGGCAGCGAACGATCGAGCGCGCGCGCCGCCCCCAGATTGAGGGCGACCAGCGCCGCGACAGCGGCGACGGCGAGCACGTGCTCCTGAAAACTGAGGTCGCGCAGGCGAAACCTGCGCCCGATGAGGCACAGCGCGGCCGCCATCAGCGTCCACGCCGCCGCAATCCATGCCGCCGGCAATGCCATCGAAGCCAGGGCCGCAAGCAGCGCCACGCCGGCCCACAGCGACACGCTCCGCAGCCAGCGCGATGCGGCGGCGCCGCCGTCCAGCGCCCACCATGTGCAATAGAACATCAGCGCCAGCAAGGGCAGCGTGAACAGCCGCATTGCGATGCGATGGGGAAACGGGTTGTCGAAGTGGCAATTGAACGCCGCGGCGCGGATCACCACCGCGCCGGCCAGCGGCCACGCTTGCAGCATGAGCGGCCGGCTTTCCAGCCGGCGCCCGCCGAAGGCGGCGCCCAGCAGCAGGACCGCCCAGCCCACGGCCATCCAGTCGCCAGGACAAACCGCCCACACGCCGAGAAATGCCGCGATGAACCCGAGATGGCTCTGCGCCACGGCCAGGTCGCTGTCGAGACCGCCGAATAGCTGCCGCCACCCGCCGTGCAGATAGAGGGCATTCAGATAAAAGAGCGCGCCGCAGGCGAGCAGCGGGATGCCGTCCTGGATCCGGAGCGCCTCGGACGACCCAGCGAGGCCGAGGATGCGGTGAGCTCCGTAGAAGAGCGGCACACTCGTCACGCAGCCGGCCAACAGCCCCAAGCGCAGAAAAAGACCTTCGCGCTGAACGATGCCCGCCAGCAGGAGCGCTTCCGCCGCAATCATCCAGAGCAGCGCGATATTGTTGCCGCTAAAGTGGAAGGGCACGGCGGCAAAAATCAAGAGCGTGCCGACCACCGTGAGCAGGGCGAAGGACGCTCTCCGCCGCCGCGTCACCGTCAGTTGCCCAAAGCACAACTCGAGCCCGCCGATCGCCAGCAACGCATAGAACGCCCGCCCGGGGTGCACTGCCTGAAAGTTCAACAGTGCAAGCAGCAGGATGGTGTTCGCGAGCGCGGCGATCGTGGACACGCGTTCCTGGCGCCGCGAGGTGACTCGACGCGCCACATAGGACACGCGGAACACAGCCCAATAAAGAACCAGGATGATCGCACTGGGCCAGAACTGGGGAAAGGCATGCCCGGCGACGCCATGGGGATAGCGCTGGTAGAGCCAGTAAAAGTGGTTCGCGTAGCTTGCGACGATGCCGAAGACCTCCAACTCAAACCAGTCCATGTACAGAGCAATAGCGGCGATGCCCAGGGCGAGAATGACGCCGGCGACAAGCGCGTAGACGGTGTCCTGGCTGAGCGCGACGGTGGAAAAGGCGAGCAGGAACGCCAGGCCCGTAACCAGTTGCGAGCGGTAGCGCAACGTGTGCATCACCATCGCGGCAGCGACGATGAGCATCAGGACGCAATCGAGAGTGTTGGAGTTCATCACGGCCATGGGCGCAACGTGATGCATGGCGTAGGTCGTAAAGAAGAGCAACGCCCAGCCGCCGCCGACGCCAGCACGGCCCAGCAGCCGATAACGCTCGCGGGGCACGAGCCAGACACCGCCGCCCAGCATGACACCGGCCATGGCATAGATGAGGGTGACGCGCAGCGCCGGCCCCATGGCAACCAGCGCGATGCGGCCGAGCAGCGCCAGGCCCAGAACCAGCAGGACAACGCCGACTTTGGCAAACAAGTTCGTGCCCAGAAACTGCTCGAGCGGTCGTTTCGCGATCAGACGCCGCACGACGCTCTGCCGAGGCGCCGCAGACCCGGTTGCCGCAGATGAGGGAAGCGGCGGTACTGCGGGGACCGGCGGCGTTGACGCAATCGCCGCGCGCGGCGCGGCGACCGCACCCTCATTGCCCCCCGGCCCCTCCTGCTGGACCGAGGCAGCGCGTGTGGTGACGCCGGCAGGCGCAGGTGACCCGTTGGCCTCAACACTGGCCGCAGCCGCCAGCCGCGCGACTTCCAGGTCCACGGGAGCGGCCGGCGGCACGGCCGCGCTTGTGTGGACGCCCTCCCCGCCAGCACGTCGGGGGCCCGGGAGCGGGTCGGGCTGCAGCCGGAATTCGAGCGGCGCGGCCGCCCTACTCAGGACGCCCTCCCGCTGGTCGGGCTGCGGACGGGATTCGCTTGGCGGCAACGCGTGTCCGCTCTGCTCAGGGCGCGCCTGAGTTGCCTCGGCAAGCCTGGTCAACTCGCGCCGCAGAACACCGATGTCGCCCTGCAGGTCAGCGATCCTGCGGCCGGCCTCCTGGACTCGCCTTGCGGTGGCTCTGGCCTTCAGCAGGGCGGTGATAGCCAACACCGGAACTCCGATGCCGATTGCAATTACCAATAGACCGATCACTTCCATGGCAGTTGACCTCAGGCCTGGGCGTCAGCCTCAATCGCTGAAGCCAGTAACGTTGCGAGTGCTTTTAGGGCGCGAAGATCCGTCTTTCCCGTGCCCAGGGTGGGGATCGAATCAACATGGACGAACTGATTCGCCTTCGGCTTCCACAATGCGGGCAAACCGCATTGCGGCAATTTATCCAATACCGCGGTCAACTGTGCTGCCCGCAGTGTATGCATGACGACGATGCGTTCGCCCTTCCTTTCGTCGGGCACGGCGGTCACGGCGAACACCTGTTCGGCCACATCGGCCAAGGCGTGCAGCTGTTCCTCGATGCGGATGTGCGGCACCATCTCGCCGCCGATTTTGCTGAAGCGGGAGAGACGATCGGTTATGGAGACAAAGCCATCCTCCTCGATCATTCCGACGTCGCCGGTCGTGTACCAGCCCTCGTGCAGCACGGCCGCAGTCTCTTCCGGCTTGCCCAAATAGCCGCGCATGACGTTGGGTCCTTTCACCCGCAGCAGGCCGGCGTTTCCCGGCGTCAGCGGTTGCCCCGTTTCGATGTCCACCACCTTGATGGAGATCCCGGGCAGCGGATGGCCAATTTTTCCCCGTTTCGCGGCCACCTGCCGGAATCCCGGAGCGCGATAGTCCCTGCCGTTCACAGTCACCACCGGAGAGCACTCCGTGCAGCCATAACCCTCGAGCGGCCGAATGCCGAACTGATCTTCAAAGGCCGCGGCCAGGCGTTCCGGCAGCTTTTCCGCTCCCACCAGGACGTATTGCAGCGATCCAAAGCTCTCGGGCGTGCAACGCCGAAGATAGGACTGCAAGAATGTCGGCGTGGCAATCAGGAACGTCACGTTGTATTTCGCCACCAAGCCGCCGATCACCTGCGCATCGAGGGGATTGGAATGGAACACCACCCCCACGGCCCGCACCGCCGGCAGCCAAAGCCCGGCCGTGAATCCGAAGGAGTGAAAGAACGGCAGGATTCCGAGAATCTTGTCACGCCGGCCAAGCATGAACACCTGGGTGATCTGGCAGATGTTCGACACGATGTTGAAATGCGACAGCATTACGCCCTTGGGTTCACCGGTGCTTCCGCTCGAAAAGATGACGGTGGCCAAGCCATCCATCGGCGAGGCGCCACTATGACCCGCCGCGTCTCCGCTTAGCGGTTTTACGCGATCGGCGCCGAGCGCGCGCTTCAGCAGCGCCACCGGCAGCAGCCAAGCCGCCGCCAGCGCACTCAGTTTCTCGCCGAATCGCGGGCCGCCCAGCGCCATCTCCAGCGGCACACTCCTGCCGGGAATCGTCATATTCGGGAAGTGGTCCGTGAACGCTTTCGAGGTGATGACCACATCCAGGCCGCATTGCCTGGCGCAGCTTGCCATGGTTTCATTCGAGGCGGTGTAGTTCAGATTGACGGGCACGCGCCCCATCAGCATCAGCGCATAATTCGTCAGCGCTCCACCCACGGAGGGCGGAAGCAGCACGCCCACCATGGGCTGCTCTCCGATGCGCCGCCGCAACCTGCGGGCCATAAAGACGGTCTTGCTGAGCGCCGATCCACGGGAAACCTTGGGCGTGTTCCCGTCCGCCATGAAAAACCGCCAGGGCCGGCGCCGGGCCGCCTCCACAAAGGCGCGCTCCAGCGTCTTCATGGAGGCCTTGCGGGTCTCGAAGGCGGTGGCCTGCAACTCCTGCACCGCCGCCCGCACATCGGCCGTCTTGGAGGTGGGCGGCATCGGAGCGCCGAAGCTCACCGTCACGCGGCGCGGAATGCGCCTCGGCAGCTTCCAGAGGAATCGGCCGCGCTCAAAGCTGAAGATGCTGCCCCACACGCCGTCGAGGTTGACGGGAATGATGGGGACTTCGACCCCGCTCATGATGCGCTCCAGGCCGCGGCGAAAGGGGAGAAGCTGCCCAGTGCGGGTAATCTGCCCTTCCGCAAAAATGCAGACGAACTCACCGTTGCGCAGCGCCGCGGTTGCCGTTCTGAGGGAGTGCAACAACTGCCGCGGATTTCGTTCAGTGGAAATGGGGATGGCCTTCGCCATCCGGGCCCAGGGCTTCACCATCGGGCGGTTGTACATGCCCTGATCCATGAGGAAGCGGATCGGCCGGTCCGTGGCAGCCACCAGAAGCGCGACATCCACATACGACATGTGGTTGCACACGAGCAGGGCGCCCGTCTTTCCGGTAATGTTATCGCGTCCCATCACGCGAACGCGGTACACGGTCCGCGTGACGAAGAACAGTATCAGCCGCCCGAACCACTCCGGCAGCAGATACAGAACATAGGCTGTGCTGACCGCGGTGATGCATGATGCCGCCACGATCACGCCGCGCGGATCCAGATGCAGGTAGGCGGTGAAGACGAAATACACGCCGGCCGAGATGGCGATGCCCACAAATGACAGCAAGTTTGCGGCCGCAATGATTCCGCCTTTGTCCTGCGCGGCGGGCTTGTGCTGGATCAGCGCATTGACCGGCACGGCAAAGAAGCCCGCCCAGAAGCCCAGCAAGCCCAGCAGCGCGGCGGCGCCGGCCAACCCGTGGGGCATCATGCCCAGCGCCAACCCCGTGCACGTCATGCCGATGGAGCCCAGCGGAATCAGCCCATACTCGATCTTGTTGTCACTGACCCAGCCGGCGGCCATGCTGCCCACGCCGATGCCCACCGCCAGCATGGCGTTGAGATAGCCGGTCTTGGTTTGCCCGATGTGCAGCACATCAGGTCCGTAGATCACGATTGTCGAAAACAGCAGCGAACCCAGAAACCAGAAATAGGTATTGCCGCACACCGCGAGGAACAGCGCCGGGTCCTGGCGCATTTTGGCGACTTGCGCCCACAGGTCGCCGGCAATATTGAGCCGGAACGGCTTTTCCGGCGCCGCGGGCGGCACCTTGTCAATCCCCAGGCTGGTCAGAAATCCAACCCCAGACAGGCCCAATAGCACATAGCCGGCGTACACCTCGCGACCGGCGAAATGCTCCCCCATCCAAGCGCCCGCAATCGTCCCGATGATGATCGCGAGAAACGTCCCCAACTCGATGACGCCGTTGCCCCATGAGAGGCGCTGCTCGGGCAACAGCTCGGGGAGCAGGCCGTATTTGGAGGGCCCAAACAGGGCCGCTTGGCCTGCCACCAGCGTCAATGCGACCAGCGACAACGCCAGGGTGTGCGTTGCCAGCCCCGCCGTTGCCAGCGCCATGGACCCGAACTCCAGCCACTTTGTCCAGATGGTGATCTGCCGCTTGCTGAACCGGTCGGCGAGCCAGCCGCCTGGCATGCTCAGCACGAGAAATGGCACTGAGAAGAGCAGCGTAACGACGGAAACAAACGTCTCGCGCTCAGTCTTTGCCAGGCTCATCCCGACAATCAACGAGAGCAGTAGATTGCGCAGAATGTTATCGCTGAAGGCGCCCTGAAACTGCGTGGCGATCAAGGCCCAGAAGCCGCGGCGGCCGGGCGCTGCGCCGGCCACAAGAGAAGCCACCGGGGCCGCCTCGACGGGATCACACGATATAGTGTTCATCAGCCTTGCCCTCCGAAGACGTGGACATGGCCTGAGATTAGCTGTTGCCCATACTGAAAAAGCCCCTGTCAGACAGTTTCGCGAGTGTCACAGAAATTGCGAGCTATCCGAGACCTTCCCCAATGCCGGCCCGCAGGTGTCGGCCAGCAGCGGGAATACAAACACCCGCGGCCCCCGGGGTAATGCGCGCGTGGCCGCCGCGTGCGCATCGCAGATAATGGCGCCGGTTTGGTCCAGCCCCCGCTGCCAGCGCGGCCGTTTCGGATCCCGCACCACCAGCAAGTCCGGAACCACCCCCGCCGCCGCCAGCATGGTGCGTGCGATCTCGCGGAAGTCCGCCCACTGCGATACCACGCCGATCAGTTTCCCCGTGAGGGCCGGCAGCTCCGGATTGAGCCAATGGTTCGCCGAACGAATCTGCAACGGAATCAATTCCGTACCCGCCGGCAGCACCGCGCGCAGCATCGTCACCTGGCTTGGGCGACAGAGCGGGATGGCCGCCAGCACCGCTTCCGCCGACGCGGCTTGCTCGACCGTGATGCCCACCGCGGTCCAGTTGGTAAGCTTGCGAATCTCCGTCAGCAGGATTTCCCGCGCATCCGTGTCCGGATCGATCAGCACAAAATGATCCGGCGGCGGCGCCGCAATCCACTCGGCTACGTGCCGCCGGATCGCCCCGGCCGGCAGCCGCAGCGCGCGCGCCGCTTTGAAGAACGCCGCGATGTGCTGGTCGAGAACCTGCTCCGGCGTCTGCGCCGGCATCGCTTCACTCTGGACGTACACGCCGCTGCCGTGCCGGGACTCCACCCATCCGGCGTGTGCCAACTGCCGGTAGCCCGCGCTGACCGTATTGGGATGGATCCTGAAACGCCGCGCCAGCTCGCGCGTGCTCGGCAGCCGCTCGCCCGGCTTCAGGTCGCCGCTCAATATCGCGAGCCGGATTTGAGTCACCAGTTGCCGGCCGATGGGAACTTCGCTGGCCGCAGAAAACCAGAGCCGCAACGTTCACCCCTTTCGCAAACTGCCCCGGCAAGTATATAACGGACACTCTCACTTGACAGGCGCGGGCCCCTGCCCCTGCTTGCTGAGACGCTCGCAGCGCCGCGCCCGCACTCGAAGGGCTGTGGAGCGCCGGCCCGGGGCCCGGCGAGCCCAAGGGGGCGCGAGCGGCCTTCCGCTGCGGCAGAACCACGGTTGCTGTGGTCATCCGAACTGCAGCCTGGCGCCGGCCGGCGGGCTGCTGGCTTTCCAAACCTACCCGGTCGGAGGGCTGCTGGTCTTGCAGACCTACCCGGTCGGAGGGCTGCTGGTTTTTCCAAACCTACCCGGTCGGAAGGCTGCTAGTGTTGCCACTGGCGCTTTCACCCCGATGGAATTCCGCGGCCCTTCGCGCCGATTTTGCCCGCAGTGCAAACGGCGCGACTCCCGCGAGCGGTCTTGCGGTGCATCCTTTCTCCTCCTGGGCCGGATTACAGCGACCGCGGCGGACGCCGGCATCATCGCGAGTGCGGTATCATACGCGCGGTCCGCAATTATGTCCGCCCCCGCTTCCACGGGTTCCACTGCGCGCGCCGCCACCGCGATTGACCGCCATCTGGCCGGCCTGCTGCTGCTATTTGCCGGCAGCGGGTGCGCCGCGCTGATCTACGAAATCGTTTGGTACCAGATGCTGGAGCTGGTGATCGGCTCGACCGCCGTCTCGCTCGGCGTCCTGCTGGCGACGTTCATGGGCGGGCTGTGCATCGGCAGCCTGGCGCTGCCGCGCTACCTGCGCGCGCAGCGGGCGCGCGGCCACCGCTGGCATCCCCTGCGCGTCTACGCGGTGCTGGAGGCGGCTACAGGCGTGCTCGGCCTGCTGGCGCTGTGGTTCATTCCGCTGGTGGACAAGGCCTACTTGGCGATGGCCGCACATGGGCTGCCTTCGATGCTGCTGCGGGGTCTGTTGAGTGCCTGCTGCCTGCTGCCGCCGACCATCCTGATGGGGGCCTCGCTGCCAGCGATTGTGGACTGGATCGAGTCCACGCCCCGGGGCGTGGCCTGGTGGGGGCTACTCTATGGCGGCAACATCGCCGGCGCGGTGGTGGGGTGCCTGGCGGCGGGGTTCCTATTCCTGCGCATCTACGACATTCAGACCACCACCTTCGTGGCGGTCGCGGTGAATGCCCTGGTGGCGTCGC
>JBOGKJ010000134.1:0-18184 GCA_050745565.1 Terriglobales bacterium
CCGGCAACGCCGCCGGCGTCAACGCCACCGAGGAGCAGTTGGGCCGGGAACAGGGGCAGCAATCGGCCGAGGCGCTGGGCAAGCTGCAGCAGCAGATCGGGCAGGCGCGCATCCAGGGAACGCAGAATGCGCTTGCGGGCATGACCGGGCTCTACGGGCAGTCGGGCCAGCAGACCGACGCGGCCATGAACACCGGGGCCAACCTGGTGGGCACGCAGGGCCGGGTGGCGATGCAGCCGGGGTTCTGGTCGAGCCTGCTGACGGGCGCACTTGGGGCTGGCGCACGCGCGTTTGGGGGCGGCACTATGGGCGCCGGGGGAGGGAAGGGATGACGGCCAGGAATGGAGCCAACGGAAGTTACGCGTCGAACAGGCGCAACGACAATTTGGCGGCAGCGCTGATGCGGCGGGTGCGGACCGCCCAGTTCACGCCCGCAGGATGGCGGCAGCCACCGGAAGTGGCGGGTGTGGACGCCGACGCGCGCGTGCCTAATGCTCTGCAGCCGGAGTCAGGCGAAATGACCGGGCGCGGCGAGGTCGAGCAGGGCCGGCCGGGATTTTGGACCCCTCCGACGCCAGAACCCACCGGCATCGCCAATGGAGTGGGCGTGAGCGCGGCGGACGTGCGCCTGATCGGCACCCCGCCTAGAGCAGTCAAAATAGCAGCGCCTCCAATTGGCGCCGATCTGAGCGGCATCAGCGCCATGCTGCCAGCAGCACTCGCCCGACTGCCGCAGTTTGCGGCTGGTGGCGCGTTGGCGCCCGGCTCGACTGGTGTGGTGGGCGAGGAGGGAGAAGAGGCGGTATCGACGTTGCCGGGCGGCGGGGCACGCGTGACGCCCTTAACTGGTACCAGCCACATTCATTCGCCAGCTCGGGATTTGAGCGGCCTCGCCGCCATGAAGCTGGGCGACTCAATACTGTCGCCTCATCACGAACTGACGTCTGGAAGCTCCGGCGCCTCCGCTCGCCCCGCTCCGCAGATCGGCGCCGAGGAACGCTTCCTGCAGGCAGCCGACGCCGTAGCCGCCGAGAAACTGCCGGCACGCGTCCAAAAGGCGTTTCGGCAACCGCTATGGCGCATGCTGGCCGGAATTGGGATGGAGGCGCTCGAGAGTGGCCTCATGCGCAATCCAGCCGCGGAGCCAGCACTTTATGGCCAAACTGCGCCGGACCTCCACCAGACGGCCATGGCCGACTACCAGACCCAGTACCAGGCCGACTTGAGCGCCCTCGGTCCACTGCTTGACGCAGCAAAGTTGGAGCAGGCCCGGAACGAAGCGGCCACCAAGGCTCGACAGCTGGGCCTCGAGCAGGGCGATCGGCGGCAACAGGCCGCGGCCGCCTACCGCTCTGAACAGGAAGCCGACCGCCAGCAGTCCGGGAGGCAGCGGGCGATCCAGCAACAAGCGCTCGAGGCCCATCGGCAGTAACATCTCGCGTTGCGACAAGCAAAGGCGGCAAAGGCATACGGTGACGTCGGGCGATCCTCAAACCATGATCTCAACCAAAAGAAGCCAGCGGTACAAATCGCCATCCGGCGCCCTATCTGGTGATGCTGCCGAGGCCGTGTGTTCAGAACTGCTTGCGGTGGTTCGCCGCCTGGCGAATCAGGTGGCGATCGGAATACCGGAGCATACTTCACTCGAGTCGAAGGCGCGTGCGGTGGGGCAGCTCACACGCGCTCTGCGTGACCTGCACAAAATGCCGTTCCGGCCATGCACGAACCCGCAATCGCCCCCGCAACCGGAGCCCTCGCTTCGCGTCATCAGCGAAGATGAGTGGAACACCGTTCACTGCGAGACCCCTGGCCATTGAGGCACGAACGACGGACTTGTTCCGGGCAACATGACAAGCGTTGAGGCGGCTTGGGCGCCGCGCAGTTGGCCACAAGAACAGGCACTCCTATGTCCGGCCGAGCTGCTGCTCTTTGGCGGCGCCGCCGGGTCACTGAAATCGGAGACCCTGCTCATGGATGCTGTCCAGGAGCGCGAGCGCCGTGGGCTGCGGGCGTTGATGCTGCGGCGCAGCTATCCCGAGTTGGAGATGAGCTTGATCCGGCGTAGCCGGGAGCTGTACCCCAGTTTCGGGGGCGCCTATCACGAGCAGCGGAGGCGTTGGACGTTCCCCTCCGGCGCGACAGTGGAATTCGGCTATTGCGAATCGGAGAAGGACATCTACCGCTATCAGGGCGCTGAATTCAGTTTCATCGGCTTTGACGAGTCCACGCACTTCAGCGAGTTCCCCATTCGCTATCTCCTCAGTCGCCTGCGATCCACCGACCCGGGCATGTGGCTGCGAATGCGCCTAGCCTCAAATCCCGGCAACATCGGCCATACCACGCACAAGGCCATCTTTCACGGCCCCACCTGCACGCATTGCCGTATTGGCCACCAGTCGCGGCGGCCGCGCGCCATCTACCGCGATGCTTCCTGGCCGAGCGATCAGCATCCGATCGGCAAAACGACCTGCTTCATCCCGGGCCAGCTCAGCGATCACACTCTGCTGGGCGCCGACTACGTGCGCACGTTGGCAACTTTGCCGGGGGCATTTCGAAAGGCGTTGCAGGAAGGCTGTTGGGATGTGTATGAAGGTCAGTATTTTGATTGCTGGAATCCGCAACGCATGGTTGTTGCTCGACCGACGCTGGACGAGCAACCCTGGTGGCCACATTGGGTTGGCGTGGATTACGGCTTCAGCGGCAGCCAGGCAGCGGCCTACCTGCTAACCCGCACGCCGGCCAGTGCGGAGCACCCGCACGGCAAGACAATTGTGCTGGAAGAGCACACCGCGCGGCACCAGATCGCCGCCGACTTTGCTCGCGCCTTGCAAGAGCGCTTTCAGGATGGAAGGCGTCATATCGTGGCCTGGTATCTTTCGCCTGATGCCTGGGCCCGACGCGGCGATGGCCACACGCTCGCCGACCAGATGATCGAGGCTACAGGCATCAGCTTCACCCCCGCCAGCAATGATCGCCTGGGCGGAGCGATGCTGGTCTACACGCGCCTGGACCGGGGGGAACTCGTGATCTGCAGCGGCTGCCGCCTGCTGCGGGAGACGCTGCCCACGCGCATTCACGATCCCGGCCGCCCGGACGATATCCTGAAAATTGCCGGCGATCCGCTCGACGACTGCATGGATGCGGTGCGGTATGGCGTATACAGCCACGTGTCGCCGGCGCGCATGCCGGCCGCTGTCGAGGCCGAACGTTCGGTCACAAGCGCCGATCCCACGGTGGCCGCGATCCAACGGCGGCTGGCCGAGCGACGCTTCCAGCAGCCATCAACGCCTTACCTCGCGGCTCGACGCTATCGGCATTAAATCTCCTCGCTGGACTGTCCGATGCGCAGCAAAACAAGCGGTTCCTGTACCACCCCGCTGCGGTCGATCGCCGCCGCAGCTTCCGGCATCACCGGCTCACTGACCGGCTCGACCACGATGAGAAACGGCAAACGGCGTTTGTCCCGGCGCGGTTCTTGCAGCATGGAATCAACGTTGGTGCCGCTGCCCGCCAACAAATCGGCGATTTGGGCCAGCACTCCCGGGCGATCATTGATGGTGATGCGCAGATCCACTGAACACCAGGGGACGACTGGCAAGCAGCCAATTGCAGCGGATCGCGAAAGCCCGGGATCGGCTTGGCGCCAAACCGCCCAGTGGCAGCATCGGCGGCTATCTTCATGAGGGCAGAAAGAACGCCAATGGCAGTGGCCTCGCCGCCCGCACCTCGACCCTAAAGCATTTGCGTTCCCAGTTGCTCCACTTGCACGAACAGCGCCATAGTGTACCCCTTCAACCTTCCCCAGCATGGACCTGCGCCGGACCAGCCACGGCCGCACGGAAATGACCAGCCCTCCAGGACACAATTCTGCGGCTGCCACCAACCCGATCACTGAGCTCAGACGCCGGCATATATTACGTCCGCCGGCGCCAACGTGCGAATGTCGGTCGTTTGTATACCGGATACCTCAACGCGACCACCAAAGTCCAGGCAGGATCAAATCGTCAATTTGTCGCGCGCATCGCCGCTGTCCACATCCAAACCTGGATCGGGCCCCGCGTAGCCGCGGGCTTGCGCCTCAGGCAGCGCCTGCTCGAAACTGCAATGCTCGCGCTCCAGGCGCGTGAGGTTGTAATTGGCCGTGCCGTTCAGGATTCCGTACTCCGCTCGCAACCGATCACCGGTTGCGCATACAGTGATGGCGCGGATGACCTGAATCCCGCCGGCAAGGGCCGCCTCAAAGCCGAGTGGAAGCTGATGTTCGGTAGCCAACTTCATCAGGGACTCGCCATGATCCGCCATCAGGCGTTGGTTGGCGGTAACCGCCGGTTTGCCTCTGGCCAGAGTACTGGACCAAATCGAGAGCAACATCGCTGCCGCCGATGGCTTCCACGATGACTGTGACATCATCATCATCATCAACCAGATCGCCGTGCGCCGCCAGGCAACGCCCCGCTTGGCACACCCTCCTGATTGCACACTGCTGCCGCTTTCAATTGCGCACCGCAACGACGGGCAGTATCATCCGCGTGGGCCTGGAGGACGCGAACCACCGCCGCGCCGACGGGTGCCAAAGCCGGCAACTCCGATGCCGACACGGCTCATTGCGGGGCCCACTCCGAACCGGGCCCGCGCGGCTCGATCTCTGCTCGCAGCAGCTCCGCCTGCAGTCCCTCCGCGTGCAGCGCCTGTTCAATTGCCGCAACGGCGGTTTCTTGGGAATCGTCGTGTTCCAGCACCAACAGCACTGAAGGGCCAGCGCCGCTCAAGGCACAGCCCACCACCCCAGCACGGCCCGCTAGCGGCGCCAGCGCCGTCAGCAGGGGGCACAGGCTGGCACGATACGGCTGATGCAGCCGGTCCGCGAATAGACTCGGCAGCATGTCGCCGCGCCCCTGCTGCAGCGCCTGGATCAGCAGCAGTGCGGATTGGAGGTTGTGCACAACGTCGGCACGTTTATAGTGGCGCGGCAGGACGCTGCGCGCTTCCGAGGTTGCGAGCGCCTGAGGCGCCACGGCCATGAGCAGCGGCCAGCGCACCGGCAAGGGAGCCCGCAACCAGGAAGTCGTCCCCCCCGGCGCGGTTCGGGCCAGCACCAGGCCTCCCCACCAGCAGGCGGCCACATTGTCCGGATGCCCCTCCAGTGCGACCGCCGACTCGAAGACCCGGCTCGCGTCCCATCCCATCTCGCCAAAGTGAGTGGCCAAGGCCACGCCGGTCAGTCGGGCAGCTGCGGAAGAGCCGCATCCCCGGCCCACCGGGATGGCGTTGTCCAGCGCCAGTTCCAGTGGTCGAACCGGCCGTCCGGCACCTTGAAGCATTTCGCAATAGCTCTGAACTATCAAGTGATCCTTGAGGTTTCCGCAAATTGCCGCATCGCGCCCCGTCGCTGCGATTCGCCATTGATCCGCCGCCCGGGCTCGAACCTGTAGTCCAAAATTCAGCGCCAACGCGGCGCAGTCGAGCGCCGGGCCCAAATTCGCACTCGACGCTGGCAGGTACAGACTGAATTCGGTTGGCAATGGCTAGGCCTCGATCGTGCGCAGTACGGCGGCTACGTCAGCCGGCAACACGGTTGCCTCCGACAGTTGCTGGCTGGGCAGCAGCGTGCCCTGGTGCCAGCGCAGCGTATATTCGGTGTCTTTCAGGCCGTGCCCGGTGAGAACAATCACCACCCGCTCCCCTGCCTGGATGAATCCCTGTTGCCGCAACTTGCGGGCGCCCGCCAGGGCTGCGGCCGAAGCCGGCTCGCAACTGATGCCGTCCCGTCCCAGATCCACCTTGGCGAGGGCAATCTCGCTTTCGGTGGCGTCCAGGGCCCAGCCTCCTGTGTTTTGGAGGACCGCGACCGCCTTCTTCCACGATGCGGGGTTGCCGATGCGAATGGCCGAGGCCAGTGTGAGCGCGTTCAGTGGGTGCAGTTCCCTGCCCTGATAATCTCGAATGCTGCGCACCAGGGGATTGGCGCCTTCGGCCTGAACGATCGAGATGTGGGGCAGGCGTTCAATGAAGCCGGCTGCGAGTAGCTCCATCCATCCCTTGCCCAGGGCGGAAGCGTTCGCCAGATTGCCCCCGGGCACGACGACGTGGTCAGGCGAACGCCAGTCCAGGGCCTCGAGTATTTCGGCCGCGGCCGTTTTCTGCCCTTCCAAGCGGTACGGGTTCACCGAGTTGACCAGGTACACCGGAGCATGGTGAACCAGTTCGCGCAGCACGCGCACGCACCCGTCGAAGTCGGCCTGCAACTGCAAAGTGCGCGCGCCGTACTCCATGGCTTGGGCAAGCTTGGCCCAGGTGATTTGGCCTGCAGGGACCAACACCAGGCTTCGCAGGCCGGCGCGGGCGGCATAGGCAGCCATGGATGCGGATGTATTGCCCGTCGAAGCGCACGCCAGCCAGTCGCGGCCTTCCTCGCGCGCACGCGACACTGCCACGGTCATGCCTCCGTCCTTGAAAGAACCGGTAGGGTTCAATCCCAGGTGTTTGGCCCACAGCTGTTCGACGCCAAGCGTCTGGGCGCAGCGCTGCAGGTAAATGAGCGGGGTATTACCCTCCTGCAGGCTGATGATGCGGCTCTCATCCGCGACGGGTGGCAGCAGCTCGCGGAAGCGCCACACCCCACTCCGATCCAACTCCGCGCGGGAAGTTCGCCGTTCGAGCCAGACCTGCCGCCATGCCGCCGGAGTCCTGGCGCCCAGCCGTGCGGCATCGAAAACACACTCCAGCAAGTCGCCGCACTGCGGGCAGCGGCACTCCGCCGTCAGTTGCACCGCCTCCAATCCGCACTCAATGCAGCGCAGCGCCGCCGCGGCGCTAGTATCCGCTCTCGGGCCCATGCGCCATTGTAGTCGGTAGGTGTCCAGCCGCCGCCTGGTCCGCCAAAATCACTACGTTCGCTCCCAGCCGCAGGAAGCTGGCTGGCAGTTCCGGACTGACGGGCTCGTCGAGAATCCGGCGCAAGATCGCAGCCTTGTGTTCGCCGCGAACCAGAAGGCATATTTGCCGCGCCGACAGAATGGTCGCGATGCCCATTGAGACCGCCCTGCCCGGCGCGGCGCTGCCGGGCTGGCCAGCAGCGTTGGTGTTGACAGACTCCGGCCGCAGTTGGACCTGGCGTGTCCGCGAGAGGAACGCCGTGCCCGGCTCGTTGAAGGCAATGTGGCCGTTCCTCCCAAGCCCGAGGAACAGCAGGTCGCAACCTCCCCAATGTTGAAGCTGCTGCTCGAAACGCTCGCAACTCGCGGCCAGATTCTCCTCATGGGCCGGCATTTTCAGCACGCGGGTTTGCGGAATACCGAGCGGCGTGAACAGTTGCTCCTGCAGCATGCAAAAAAAGCGCGGCCGCTGCTGTTCGCCCGCGCCACTTGCGCCGGAGGTCGGCAGCAGGAGATATTCATCCAGCATTACGGCCCGCAGCGCGCCGCTCGCAAACGTACCCGCCTGTGCCCGCCGCCGCAGTTCGGCGTAAAACGGCAGCGGCGTATCGCCGGTGGGAAAACCGACGACCGCATCCTCCCGCCGGGCAAGCCACGCCTGCAGCAGGTCCGCGGCGCTGTTGGCCCATTCCGATTCGCTGAGGATGCGCAGGCTGATGTGCATGGGGGTTGACTCGCGCGACTGATGCCCTTATTCTGACTCAGACAACTAAATAGCCCGATTCAGAACCCCTGAATCTTATCCAGAGTGGCTGAGGGATCAGGCCCGATGAAGCCACGGCAACCGACTCCGCAACGGCGGGGCGTCTAGGTGCCAACTCCTGCCCGAAAGGGAAAGATGAGACGGGGCTGCGCGAGCCGATCAACCGGCCAGCCGCCGCTTCACCTCTTCCCACCGGAAGGGGTTTTTTATTGGGCGGATGGAAAGGATCAAGGCAATGAGCTTCGAGCTTGGCTTGCGCTGCCGAATTTGCGGTAAACAGTTCCCGTCCCAGCCGTTGGGGGGCTGCGACGAATGTTTCGCGCCGCTGGAGGTCTACTATGATTTGGACGCGGTCGCGCGAGCAGCCAACCCCGCAATGCTGGCTCGCCGCCGCCCGACCCTGTGGCGTTACCGGGAATTGCTGCCCGTATCCAGCCAGGCCGCGGCGACCGAGCGGCCGGTGGGCGGAACACCACTGCTGCCGGCTCCACGGCTGGCCCGGGCGCTCGGTGTGCGCGAGCTGTACGTCAAAAACGACGCCGTCAACTTCCCCACGCTTTCGTTCAAGGATCGCGTGGTCGCGGTGGCCTTGAGCAAGGCGCGGGAGTTTGGCTTCACGACGGTCGCCTGCTCCTCGACCGGCAATCTTGCCAACGCTTTGGCTGCAGGCGCCGCGGCGGAGGGGTTTGAGGCATATATTCTGACGCCGGCTGACCTGGAGGAGGCGAAAATTGCCGGCACACTCGTTTACGGCGCCCGGTTAATCAAATTCCGCGGCAACTACGACCAGGTGAACCGGTTATGCACGGAGCTGGCGGAGCGACTGCCCTGGGGCATTGTCAACGTCAACCTGCGCCCGTACTACGCGGAGGGGTCTAAAACCGTCGGCTACGAGATCGCCGAGCAGCTCGGATGGCGCCTGCCGGGCGCCGTGGTCTGCCCCATGGCCGGCGGGTCGCTGATCGGGAAGATCGCGCAAGCATTCGAGGAGCTGCAGTATTTGGGCTGGGTACGTGATGCCGGAGCGGTCCGCATCTGTGGGGCGCAAGCGACGGGTTGCTCGCCGATCAGCACGGCAGTGAAGACTGAAGCCGAAGATATCGCACCGCAGCGGCCCAACACCATTGCGCGGTCGCTCGCCATCGGCGACCCGGCTGACGGCTTTTTCGCCGTCCGGACCATCCGATCGTCAGGCGGTTGGGCCGAGGATGCCAGTGACGCCGAGATCGTGGCCGGCATGCGTCTGCTGGCGCAAACAGAGGGGGTATTCGGAGAAACCGCGGCTGGGGTGACCGTGGCCGTTGCCCAGAAGCTGGTGCGCGCCGGACGCATCGCGGCAGACCAGCCGCTGGTACTGGTGATCACCGGCAACGGCATGAAGACGGTGGACGCAGTGCGCCCGGTGGATGGCTCCATACCGGTGCTGGCGCCGAAGTTCAGCAGCTTGCAGGCCTACCTTGCCGCACCCCAGCCGTCGGCCCAGGTCCCGGCAGCTCAACATGAAATCGTCGCCTGATCGAGGAGGACACCATGCCATACCAAGTACACATCCCCACACCTCTGCAGCCGCTCACCGGAGGCGCCGAGGCGGTTACCTGTGGGGCCGCAACGCTTCCGGCGCTGCTGGCCGAACTCACCACCCGCTTTCCCGATTTGAAGGACCGGCTCTGCGAACCCGATGGGCGGCCGCGGCGATTTTTTAACGTCTATGTGAACGACGAGGACATTCGCTTTCTCGGCGGCAACGCCTATCTGTTCAAGCCCGGCGACGAAGTGCTGATACTGCCGGCCATCGCAGGCGGCCGGCATTGAAGCCGGCAGGTGTCAGGCCTGGTTCAGGTCGCGCCCGGAGCGATGGATGAGCGGTTTGACCGCGCGGGCGGTGAATGCGTTGTAGCTGTCGCGGCCCAGACGCGCATGCTGGCCGCCGGGGCCGGGGGAAGCTGGAAGCAGCCGTTCGGCCATGCTCATCGCCTCCGCGGTTGCCGACGGCGCCAGGCCGTGAACCCAAGCGGCCAGTTTGCCGGGGAGCGTCAACACCGTCAGGGCGCGGCCCCGCCGGCAGGCATGCACGATGGCGCGGGCGGCATGCTGGGCGCTTTGGCTAAGACCGGGGAGGCTGCCGGCGGCGGCAAACCAGGCGAACTCGGATTCGTGATCGCCCTTGAGTTCGACTCTTTCCTGAGAGCCTGTACGCGTCAGGAAGGGGCAAACGCAACCAACCCGCACGCCATGGCGGCGCACTTCGCTCGCCAGGCCCTCCGATAATCCAACCAGCGCGAATTTGCTGACGGTGTAGGGCAGCATGTGGGGCACCGGCACCAAGCCCCCGATGGAGCTGACATTCACAATCCGGCCTGAGCCACGCTGGATCATGGCTGGCAGCACGGCGCGAGCCAGTCGCAAAGCGGCCCAGCAGTGCACGTCCATGGCGCGCTGGAAGTCGTCGTCGGACATGGCCTGCCAAGGCCCCAGCGAGATAATGCCGGCGACGTGGGCGAGCACATCCACCGGCCCCCACGCCTGTTCCACGGCTGCAACCGCCGCGGCGGCCGATCCGGGCTCGGCCAGATCCAGAGCGATGGTCATGACGTCGCCCAGGGCCTGGAGGCGCTGGCGGGCCCGCTCCAGTTCTCCGGCATCGCGCGCACACAACGCGACGCGGCATCCGCAGCGCAGGAACTCCCGCGCGGTGGCAAACCCCAGGCCGCGCGAGCCACCGGTAATTAACACCGTTTTACCGGTCAACGCATAGCCGCGCCGGGCCCAGGCACGGTAGGCTCCAACCGCTACGGCAGCAGTGGCCACGCCGGCGAGGCCGGCTCCCACCGCGCCCCCGGCCGCCAATTGCATCAGCTTCTGCTTGGTCATGGTGCTTTAGCACAGGGCGGCTTCATCCGCCGCGCGCGCTGCCTCCAGTTCCCTGCCCATGGCATCCAGTATGGCGGCCAGAAAACCGCTTGCCTCCGGCTGCGAATAACGCTCTGCGAGCCGCCGAACAGCCTGGATCGTATGGTTGCGCGAGCGGCGCGGCGACAGCAGCAGCTCAGCCATGCCCAATTTCAGCAAGCTGCGGTCAATGGCGCTGATCCGCTCCAACCGCCAGCCGATGGCATGGCGGCGAATGAGCTCCTCGATGCGTTCCTCACGGCTCGCCGCCATTTCGACCAACTCCTGCGCCCGGCGCGCCACAGGCGCCTCCTGCGGGTGCGCCGCACTGAACCAGGCGCCGATGGCCTCCGGCGCTCCACCCGCCAGCTCGCGCGCATAGAGCATCTGGAGCGCCGCCTGCCGGGCACGCATGACGTTGCTGTTGGATTGGTTACCGCTCACAGTTCCGCCGCGGCAATGATTTCGACGTTGTGGGTGATGGTGGCGGCGCGTTGCAGCATCGCGTACACGCTGCAATATTTATCCTGCGAGAGCTTGATCGCCCGTTGGACCACGTTGGCATCCACCGCCTCGCCTCGCACGCGGTAATGCAGTCGAATCCGCGTGAACACCTCGGGAGGCTCCACTGCCCGTTCGCCTTCGGCGCTCACCACCAGGCCCGACCAACGTTGACGGGCCTTGTTGAGCACGATGGCCACATCGGTGGCGGTGCAGCCGCACAAACTCCGCAGGACCATTTCCATTGGCCCTGGCGCGGCATTGCTGGAGCGGTCGGCGTCCATGGTGACGCGATGGCCGCTGGTGCCGTCGGTGGCGAAGCGCAGTCCCGCTTCCCAGATGGCGGTGGCGCGCACAGGCGGGTTGGGCGAGCTCGCCATACAGACTCTATTATCGGCTATTGTCGGAGGTCGGCTCCGGGTGGATGGTTATGCGGAACAACTGTGGCAGGCCGCGCCGGATTTCCGCCTCCAACTCCGTTACCAACTCATGCACGCGGCCGACCGGCAGCGAATCGGGCAGACTGCAGTGGCAACTCAGGGCGAGATGGCCATTGCTCTGGCGCAGTTGAATGTCATGGCAGTCGAGCACTTCCGGCATACGGTGGGCGATTTTAGCCACCCGGCTGGCGATGCGCTCGGTTGAGAGCAGGTCGGCGGTATCAATGTGGGCCAGTGCGGGCTCGATATGAGTGACGATCTGGCGGATGGCGGGCAACTGCCGCCGCATTTCCGCCTCCAGTTGGCTGACCAGGTTATGCGCCGACGCAAGTGGCAGCGCCTCGTCCATCTCCAGATGACACTCCACATCCAATCCGGAGCCGACGTCATAGATGGTCAGATCGTGCAAGGTCAGGTTCTGGCGCTGGGCAATGGCCTGGACCTGAGCCAGCGGGCCCAGCGGGCCCAGCGGGCGAGGCTCGGCCTCGACGACGACATCGGCTTCCGGCAACCGCTGCTGGATGCGGCTGGTAACCTCCCGCCGCACGGCTCCCGCCCGCGCCAGCGTCGAGGCCGGTTCGAGCCCAAGCTGCAGGTCGACGAAATAGCGGCTGCCGACGCGCCGCAGCCGCAGCCGCTCGAGGTCATTGACGCCCTCGACGCCTTCCAGGGCGTCGCGCAGGTCGCGCACCAACTCCGGCGGGGCCTCATCGAGCAGCACCCCGGCAGTGCGCCGGCCGAGCCGGATCGCAAGATACAGCATGGCCGCCGCCACCGCCAGCGCAGCCGCGGCGTCGGCATGCCGCAAGCCGCTGATGTGCCAGCGCTCGCCCACCCAAACCAGCACCAGGCCCACGAGCACGGCCGCGCTGGCTGCCAGGTCGGTGGTGAAATTAAGGGCATCGGCAGCCAGCGCGTCGCTGTCGTAGCTCACGGCGGCCCGCCGCAGCATGCCGCCGCGGCTCCAGTCAACCGCGATCGCGGTTACCATCACCAGAAACGCCCACCCATCCAACCGCACATCGAATGCACCCTGCCACCAGGCCTGGGCAGCGCCTTCAGCGATCACCAACGCGGTCAGCACCAGCAGCCCGGTTTGCAACAAGGCAGAAAAGTTCTCGAATCGGCCATGACCAAAGGGATGATTGGCATCGGCGGGCCGGGCGGCGATGCGCAGCGACACCCAGGTCAGGACGGTGGCCAGCAAATCCAGCGCTGAATGGGCGGCTTCGGCCAAAATTCCCAAACTCAGCGTATGCAGCCCCACCAACAACTTGAATACAAAGAGGCCCACCGCCGCCGCCAGCGAGATTAGGGCGACACGCTGTTTGGCGAGTTCGTGCGGCAGTGGGATTGTGTTATCCGCTTTCAATGCTCTTGGAAGCTTACCCTAGGCGCCCTATGTCCATCGCGCGAGGTGGCGTCGGGCTTTTCTTCGCCCCGGCACGGTGCTAATGTCTGAAGATAAGGATAGATCGGAGGAAGTCGCCATCCGCTGGTTCAGCCGTAAATTCGGCCGCAGCCGCAACTGGCCCCGACCATCACGCCACGCTCACGGGCGAGGCGGTGTTTATGTCGGAACCCTGGCCGGGGTATTGCTGCTGTTGCTCACGCCGTCGTGGGCCCAAGGCCCTCCACAGGCCGCCCAACAGCAGACTAAACAAGCGCCGGTGCACATCAAGCCTGGAAGCACCACCACGGTTCCGGGCGGCGTAATCCCGCAGAAACCGGCCACTCCCCCGGCAGCTCCGGGGGCCAAACGCGGGGCGGGGTCACACATTCCGCTGATTACGACCAATGTCAATCTGGTGCTGGTGCCGGTGGTCGTCACCGACCCATTGAACCGTATGGTGACGGGACTGCAGAAGCAGTTCTTCGCCGTGGCCGAGGACAGCGTGCCGCAGGAAATTCAGTCTTTTTCCAGCGAAGACGCTCCCATTTCGGTCGGGGTGGTGTTCGATTCCAGCGGGAGCATGGCGGACAAGATTCAGGAGTCGCGCGACGCCCTGATCCAGTTTTTCAAGACGGCCAACCCCCAGGACGAATTTTTTCTGGTGGACTTCGCCGATGAGCCCCGCATGCTGTGCGGCTTCACCAGCAACATTGATGAGATCGAGGACAGCGTCACCTTCCTGCATGCCGGTGGGCGCACGGCGCTGCTGGACGCGATCTACCTGGCGCTCGAAGAGATGCGCCACGCCAAATACTCGCGCAAAGCGCTGCTGATCATTTCCGACGGCGGCGACAACCATAGCCGTTATAGCGAACGCGACATTCAACGCGTGGTGCGGGAAGCCGATGTGCAGATTTATGGCATTGGCATCTACTCCCCCTACTTCGCGCGCGCCACGCCGGAGGAGATCAACGGCCCGGAACTGCTCGACAAGATCACCGAAGCCACTGGCGGCAAGACGTTTGAGATTCAGGACACGGACGAACTGGCCGACACAGCCACCAAGATCGGCATCGAACTGCGCAACGAGTACATGATCGGCTACAGTTCGACGAACAAAATCACGGACGGCAAGTGGCGAAAGATCGAACTCAAATTGCATCCGCCGCCGGGGCTGCCGCCACTCACCGTCTCGGCCCGCACGGGCTATTACGGGCCGCATTTGTGACGCCACCCCATTGGCTGCGCCTGGCGCCGGCGCTCCTGCTGCTGCCGCTGCTGGCGGCCGGACAGGCGAGGCCGCCGGCCAAGCCGCCGCAGACGCCGTTCACCTTCCATTCCAACGTGGGCGAGGTGCTGGTGCATGCGACCGTTCTCGACCGCCAGCGCCACTCGGTACTGAATCTGCCGGAGGCGGACTTTTCCATTTACGAAAACGACGTGCCCCAACGCATCGAATATTTCGCCCATGAGGACGCGCCGGTTTCCGTCGGCATACTGGTGGACAACAGCGGCAGCATGAGGGACAAGCGGCCGGAGGTCAACAAGGCCGCGATCAATTTTGTGCGCGCCAGCAATCCCCAGGACGAGGTGTTCATCGTCAATTTCAACGATGAGTATTATCTCGACACTCCCTTCACCGACAAACTGGAGAAGCTGCAACTGGGATTGCAGCACATCGAGTCGCGCGGCGGGACGGCGATTCGCGACGCCGTGATTGCTTCGCTCGACTATATGAATGAGAACGCCCGCAACGACAAGCGCGTTCTGCTGGTGGTGACCGACGGGGATGACAACGCCAGCCGTGACACGCTCGAGCAGACTGTGCGGCTGCTGCAAAAGGACAATCCGCCGCTGATTTACTGCATTGGACTGATGGACCGGGATGATACGCGCTCGATGAAGCGGGATGCTGAGCGCGCCCTGACGACGCTTTCCGCTGCAACCGGAGGGGAGTCATTCTTCCCCAAGAATCTTGCTCAAGTGGATGACATTACGCGCGAGGTGGCGCAGGACATCCGCTCCCAGTACACCTTTGCCTACCACTCCAGCCTGACAGGCAATGGATTCCGAACCATCCGGCTTGAGGTGCGCGACCGGAGCCTGAAGCACCTCACGGTCCGCACCCGCAAGGGCTATTATTACGGCCCCGTGGCCGTGCCCGCGGGCGAGCGGTAGCGCGGCCTCGCCGGCGGGCCGCCCCGGTCACGCGTAAAATGGTTATCAAGACTATGGCCTGCGTGTACTTTGACAACAACGCCACTTCGCCGATGCTGCCCGAGGTGTTGGGGGCACTCGAGGGCGCGTTGCAGGGCGGGATGGGGAATCCGAGTTCCATTCACCAGCGCGGCCAGGCGGCGAAGGCGGCGTTGGACGAAGCTCGCGCGCAAACGGCTGGGCTGTTGAACGCGGAGCCCGACGAAATTGTGTTCACCAGCGGCGGGACAGAAAGCAACAATTTGGCCATTCGGGGCGTAGTGGAAGAATGGCAGCAGGCACGGCGCGCCAGTACGCCGCCTCACGTCATCACGACGCGGATTGAGCACCACGCGGTCTTGAACGTCGGGGAGGAACTGGAGAAGGAGGGCATTCCGGTAACCTACCTCCCGATCTCCGCGACGGGCCGACTGGACCCGGCGTCGGTAGGCGTGGAGTTGCGCCCGAATACGGCTTTGATCTCGGTGATGATGGCCAACAACGAGACTGGCGTGCTGCAGCCGGTGGAGGAGGTTGGGGCGCTGGCTCGGGCGGCTGGCGTGCGATTCCATGTGGACGCGGTACAGGCGCTCGGCAAGGTCCCGGTGGATGTTACCTCGATTGGATGCGACCTGCTCAGTCTCAGCGGCCACAAGCTGCATGCGGCGCCGGGTGTGGGGGCGCTCTTCGTCCGCCGGGGCACGCGGCTGCATCCCCAGATCCTGGGCGGGCACCAGGAGCGCGATCATCGCGGTGGGACCGAAAATGTGCCCGGCATTGTCAGCCTGGGCGCGGCCTGCAGGCTGGCGCGCGCCGATACCGCCGGCGTTGTGCGGTTGGCGAGACTGCGTGACCGCCTGGAGGCCGGCATCCTGGCGGCGATCCCGGACTGTGGTGTCGCGGGCGGGGATCAGCCGCGCGTACCGAACACGACCGACATGTACTTTGATGGAATCGAAGGCGAGGCGCTGGTGATCGGGCTCGATCTTCAGGGCTTTTGCGTCTCCACCGGCGCCGCCTGCACCTCAGGCTCGGTTGAACCCTCGCATGTGCTGCTGGCGATGGGATATTCGCGGCGCCGGGCGCGCGGCTGTCTGCGCTTCAGTCTGGGCCGTCAGAATACGGAAGCTGAAGTGGATTCGCTACTGCAAATTCTCCCCCAACTGGTCGAGCGCCAGCGCCGGCTCATGATCCGGCCGGCACTGCCACCGCTGGTGCAGAGCGCATGAGCACGACGGTAGTTGCCATGTCGGGGGGGGTGGACAGTTCCACGGCTGCCGCGCTGTTATGCGAAGCCGGGCGCGATGTGGTGGGCCTGACGATGCAGTTGTGGAACCAGCGCCGGCTGGGCGGCGCGCCGGGCATGACGCCGAGCGCGAGCGGGCGCTGCTGCTCGCTGGAGGATGTGCACGACGCGCGGCGGGTTGCGCGCCAACTGGGGATCCCGTTTTACGTGGTGAACTTCGAGGAGGAGTTCGAGCAGACGGTGGTGCGGAACTTCGTGGCGGAATACCGCTCCGGACGGACGCCGGTTCCCTGCAGCCATTGCAACACGGCCATCAAATTTGAACGCCTGCATGCCACCGCGCGCCAGATCGGCGCCGCCAAGGTGGCGACCGGACATTATGCGCGCGTGAACTGGAGCGCCGAAAGCGGCGCCCATGAATTGCTGCGAGCGCGGGATGAGAGCAAGGACCAGACGTTTTTCCTCTGGGGCCTGACCCAGGCGCAACTGGCCTGCGCTGAATTCCCTCTCGGCGCCATGACCAAGGCGGAGGTCCGAGCCTGCGCCACCGAACTCGGTCTCACCGTCGCGGACAAGCCCGACAGCAATGAAATTTGTTTTGTCCCCAGCGGCCGCTACGCTGATTTCCTGGACGCCTACGGCGGCGAGCAGGGGCAGCGCGAGCCGGCAAGCGCGGGCGAACTGGTTACCCCCGAGGGCCGGATCCTGGCCGTTCATGGCGGCATTGAGCAATTTACGATAGGGCAGCGCAAGGCTCTCGGCGTCGCCACCGGGTCGCCGCTCTACGTCCTGCAAATTGATGCGGCGAGCCGCCGGGTGACGGTCGGAACCGACGCCGAACTCTGGCGTCGCGTACTCCACGCACGGGATTGCAACTGGATCAGCGGAGCGCCGCCGCGGGGCCCCATTCGTGTGCAGGCGCGCATTCGCCATCGCCATACGCCCGCCTGGGCCTGGGCCGAGGTGACCATGGAGGGCGAAATTGGGGCGGGCGTTCGGGTGGAGTTTGACGAACCCCAGCGGGCGATCACTCCCGGACAGTCGGTGGTGCTATACGACGGCGAGCGGGTCCTGGGCGGCGGATGGATTGAGCGCAGCGCCGCTTAGCCTGGTCAAAACGCGGAGCCGCATGCGGCGGGCATAGGCGAGGCTCCAGACGATGGCCGCCACGGTGAGCAACCCGAGGATGAGGGGCGAGAGCACGAGCACGAGGGCAGCGCGGAGGGAATAGATCAGCGTCACCCGGATCGCGAGCTCGCTGGTGAACACCGTCCCCCAGACCGCCGTTACCAACCGGTTGCCGCGCCGCACCTCGGCCAGAGACCAGCTCTGGTTGAAGCGCGCGCGGCGCACCGGATCGTTGCCGGTCATGAAGAATCGGCCGAAATAGAACATCAGCGGCCGGTGCCAGGCCAGGGAGGCGAAGCAGGCGAGGCCAAACGCGCCGGTGAAGAGGGATTCCCGCAACAGCAGCAACCTGGGGCTGCCGCCGAGCGTGAGCGCGGCGGCGTCCACGATGATGCCGAGCAGGACGATGACCCCGATCGGGTCCATGCTCCGCTCGCGCCACAGTCCCCAGGCGCTCTCGGCCACCGGAAAAATGGTGGCCGCCAGCAGGGCGACATACTCGGAGGGCGAGACAAATCGCTTGGACAGCTCGTAGAGCAGCACCGGGACGAAGGTGTTGAGCGCGACGCTCCAGATAATGGCGCGCAGAATCGGGCCGGAGTCGTCGATGGGATTGGCGATATTTTGCCGCCGCATGCTGGTAAATCCAGTTTAAACCCGGGCACCGCACGGAGTCGCGGTGACCATATTGACGGGCGCGGGCCCCTGCCCCTGCTCGCTGAGACGCTCGCAGCGCCGCGCCCGCACTCGAAG
>JBOGKJ010000135.1:0-7924 GCA_050745565.1 Terriglobales bacterium
CCGAAGTGCTCCGCGGCATCTAACCCCGCGTGGGCAACTCGCGCGGGCAAAATCGGCGCGAAGGGCCGCGGCATTCCAAACGGGGTGAAAGCGCCAGTGGCGCTTTCACCGCTCCCGGCAAACGAAGGGGCGCGGCCCGACCTCTAGCGAACGGCCGCTCGCGCCCCCTTGGGCTCGCCGGGCCCCAGGCCGGCGCTCCACAGCCCTTCGAGTGCGGGCGCGGCGCGGCGAGCGTCTCAGCGGGCAGGGGCAGGGGGCCCGCGCCTGGCAATGTCTGGCGCGGGCTCGGGGGCAGCGCCGCCACCGATCCCGCGTTTAGCGTTGAGGCGGAAGGTACAGCGGGGCGCCGGGGTGAAACTCCGACCAGGCGAACCAGAATTCGGGTTCGAGAATCAGCGGCGACAGCGTGGCGCCCTTGAGCCGGCCGGCAAGGCACACCCCATACGCACTCCACGTCGAGCGGGTTTCGAGATCGCGCAGCCGGCTGGCGGAGCGATCAGCCGCCTCGAAGCGCAGCCGTGTGCCATGCACCCGCGCGATCAGCGCGGTGGTGGTGTCGGAGGCAGGCTGATGCACGAGCAGCACCGGAACGCCGCCCACCCGGTCGTTCACCACCAGCACCCGGTTCAGCACGGCGACCGGGTAGGCTTTCGCCACCCCGCCAGCCTCGAGCCCGACGATGGTAGCGCGCGGCGCGAGGCGGTCGTCATGCCCAAAGGCGCCCCGGGGCGCCGGTCCAGCCATGCCGGTAATGCCCCGCGCCAGAATCTGGTTCATGCGGGGCAGCCGGGCGGAGTAGCCGGGCAGCGGTTCGAGCACCAGCGTGTTGGGGTGCTGTTTGCGCCACTCACCCCACGTGGTTAACAGAAATGGATACAGTTGCAGTTGGGTGCCGCGCAGGGGGCCCGAGATGGCGGTCGCGGTGGACTGCTGCCAGCGGCTGCCGGTCTGCCGGTCCCGGAAGACCTCGTTGCCGCCGATTGCGCCGACGGTATCAAATTGAAGGGTTTTTCCCTTTGCCTCGGCCCTGAACACGAGGGCCGTGTTGCAGTAGGATCACCAGGTGACGGTGATCGGTCCATCCGGCATCCGGTCTTCGGCGATGCCGTGCTGAGCGACAATGGCGGCGGGATACGCCTTGCTGACGTTGCCGTGGCTGACGCCGATCAGCAGGTCCGCCGGATGGAGAAAGGTGGCCTGCGAGGCCGGAACGAAACGCGGGTGGTCCATGGGCCGGAACGACAGGCTCTGCGCCTTCGGCGGCGCCTGCGCGGCCATACTGGCCGCTGCCGCTGCCACGATGGCGGCCAGCATGAAGGTGCAGGGGCGGAGGCTCACTCGATTATTATGGCGCAGACCGGCGCGTCGGGACGCCCAGACCGTGACGCCAGCGCGCCGGGTCTGTAGACTGAAAAGGTGGACAGGCGCGAACTGGTTTTGGCTGTTCTCGTTCCCGTGGCCGTCGCTGCCTTGGCCGCCTTTGGTTGCCTTGCCCCCGGCAAAGGGCAGGAACCGGGTCAGGCCATGGCCGCGGCGCAGGCCGGCCCACCCGCTCCTCCGGCCACCGTCAATCTTGCGGCCTATGAGGCCAAGATGCTGGAGCTCGCCAACCTGAAACCGCCAAAACCGGCGCCGGCGCCCGCTCCCAGCGCCACGATCCACACCGGGCGGGGACATTCCGGGCATGCGGCCAGCGCACGCGCGGCGGTGAAGAAGGTTCCGGCCGCGGCGCCGCCGAAGCCGCTCTGGCCGGTACACACGGTCTTGCCGGATGCGGGTGCGCTTTTGCCGTTTCATCGCATCGTGGCCTTTTACGGCAACTTTTACTCGACCCAGATGGGGATACTGGGCCAATACCCGACGGCCGAGGTGGTGAGCAAGCTTCAAACCGTCGTTGCGGCTTGGACCGCGGCGGATCCTTCAACGCCGGTGGTCCCGGCGCTGGACTACATTGCCACCTCGGCACAGGCGGACGCGGGGGACGACGGCCGCTACCGGCTGCGCATGTCGTCGGCGCAAATTGACAAGGCGCTCACCCTGGCGGACCAAGTCCACGGGCTCGTGTTCCTTGACATTCAGCCGGGCTGGAGCAGCCTCAAGGCCGAGCTGCCGCCGCTTGCAACCTACATGCAGAAGGCCAACGTGGAGCTGGCGCTCGACCCTGAGTTTGCCCTGACGCCGGGCAAACGCCCGGGCGTCTGGCGGGGAACCATGAGCGCCGCCGAAATCAACTTTGCGGCCGAGTGGCTGGCGCAGATTGTGGAGGCGAATCATCTGCCTCCCAAAATTCTCGTCATCCACCGCTTCACCCAGGCCATGGTCACCGACTACCGCGCCATCCGTCCGCTGCCGCAGGTGGAGATCGTGATGGACATGGACGGATTCGGCTCGCCGGCCATGAAGACGGATGCCTATCATCACTTCATCGCCCGCCAGCCGGTGCAGTTCACCGGCTTCAAGCTCTTTTACCACAACGACGTGAAGTGGGGCGGCCGCCTCATGACTCCGGCCAACATCCTCGCCCTCTCGCCCCAGCCCAGCTACATCGTCTATCAATAGCCCGCACGGAGCTGTGCAGCTTCGGGTTGCATTGTCTGGCCTTTGGGGGCAGGTGGCCCTAACGGCCAAGCACGTGCGCGGACCGGTCGCCCGCTTCGGGTAGGGAACACGGCGCGAGCGCTGAACCGCGGGTCTAGGGCAGGATGGTGACCAAGGGGGTGAGCGCAGGGCCGGGCGGCAGCGCCGCAAAGGGGTCGCGCGGCCCGGATCACGCAGCCGTCGCAAATGACTATGCCGGCTTCAAACAGCAGGCGGCGGAGTAAAGCTGCCTTGAAGGTCGCCGTTGTGCCGTGCCGCCACGGTCAGCGCGCTGGTCCGAGCGCCGCCGGGCCACAGGCCGGCAGGGATGGCCGGAAGCGGCGGCGCCTGCCAATGTTCAGAAAAGCGACCACGGCCACGTTAGCGCGATGATACCCGAGCCAGCCGAGCCTCCTATAATGTGAGCGTGAGCAAGAGTCACTGGGAGACGGTCTTGGATCGTGCCGGTGGGGGACGGGCGATTGCCGGCCTGGCGCCGGACCGGCGGATTGAGGCAGACCTGAGCCGGCTGAGCACGCCGGTCTTGGGCGAGCGGTTGGCATGAAACGCAGCGGCTGTTGGCGACTCTGCCTCATGCCGGCGCTGGCGCTGGGCGCGGTGGCGCAAGCGGCGGCGCTGCCGCCGGTGCCCGCCCGGCCGGGCTGGGCGTGGGTGCGCCATTATGCCGCACTGGCGCTGGCGGGCGATACGCAGGCGTGGCCGGCGGAATTCCGGGCGGTGGCGGCGGACGGCAACCGCTTGAACCCGGCGCAACAGCACACGCTGTATCAGGCCGCCGACGCGGCTTCGCAGGCTGCGGCCGCGCTGGGTGCGGCGCTGGAGGCGGCCGGCAGCTTCACGGCCTGTCCGGCAGCGGTAAAGACGGCGCTCGCCAGCCTGGCGGCACAGTTGACCACGCTGCAGCGCGACGCGCAGCCGCCCTGGACCGTCCATCGCCACTTGCAGGACTTGGGCAGTACCGGTACCCGGGTGCAGCAGTTTACCTATTCCGGGGGCTGCGGCCCGAGCTACCTTCCGCCCGATTTCCGGTCGCCGACACCGCCGCCGCGGCAACCGCCCTATGTGGGTCCCGGCGCGGCGACGCTGCAGGGTCGCGTGATTGAAAGCGCGAGCAAGCAGCCGCTGCCGGGCGCGGTAGTGCAGCTAGAAGGTGTTGGGCTCGATCCAAATAACGAACCCCTGCGCTATGCCCCGCCCAAGTCGCCAGACGCCGCGACGCGGCCGTGGATCGCCAACGAAAACGTCGCGGAAGAGGTGACGACCGCGACCGGCGGCGATTGGAGCTTTGTCGATGTACCGCCGGGCTGCTACTGGCTGACGGTCTACCGGGAAGGCTACCTGCCGCTGCGCGACGTCGCCGAGGTCGCGGGCGGGCATCCGCATCCGTGCGCCGGGTACGTGCGGAGATTTGCCGCGAGCAAGCTGGTAGCGGCGCAGGGCGCCATCACGCTGGCGCTCGAGCCGGCGCCGGTCGAAGGCATGGCCTATGGGGCACTGGTGGCGGCGCACCCGTTGGCGTTCGCCTTCGGCCCGTCCGGGTCGGGTAATGCCCCCCCGAACTCGATGCGGCTGTCGCCCGACGGACGGTACTTCGGCTTTTACCTCGGGTTGGGCATCAAGGGCGGCGAGATTTGGCGCTATGACCGGCAAACGGGCGCGCTGACGAGAATCGGGGAACTGTCATTCGGGGCGCTTCCGATCATCGGTTGGGTCGGGGACCAGGTTGCGGTCGAGGTTCCGGATCGCGGCCAGCCGCAGCGCCCGACTCCGAACTATCTTGCCGATAGCGCCGGCCTGCACGTTTTCACCGGAAGCGCGGCGGCGTTCGAGGCGGCATTTCACCGCAGGGCGCTGATGCCGGTTGACGGGGCATATCACAGCGGCGACCACACGGTGACGGTGGATGTCCAGGGACATGGGGCGGTGTTGCTGAAGGCGTTTCAAGACGGGCACTCGAATCCCAAAACGATCGCCAGCGGCAGTTGGGGGCTGCAGGGCGCGATGCTCGACACCGAGCGCGGCGTCGTCTATTACCCGGAGTATGACTACACCGGAAAGCCGGAGGATCTCGTCGCTTATGATCTCAACCGTCAAACACGGCAGCGGTTTGCGGCGCCGCGCAGCGTGGAGCGCATTCTGGACGCGGTGCGGGTCGCGAAGGGCGTGCTGTTCGCCTATAGCGCCAACGGGCCCTGCGACCAGCCGCAGGCGCTGCCGGCAGCGCGCTATTTTGACGAGAGCCAGCATTACTTTCCCGAGCTGCAAAATCAGGACACGCACGCGCGGGTTTGCTTCATGACGGTGCGTGATGACCAAGCACAAAAATAGGATCCGGCTGGCGGCGCTCAGCCTGGCGCTGGTGGCGACGTGCACAGCACAGGACAAGGCAACGTGGAGGCGCCCTGAGCAGAGCGGGCGCGCGTTGCCGCCAAGCGAATTCCGGCCGCAGCCCGGCCAGCGGGGCCCCCAAGGCGCAGGCGCCTTGGGGTGGGGCCAGCGGAAGGGCTTCCTGAGAGGGGCGGCCGCGCAGCAAGTCAACGGGCGCCTCCCTGGGCGGCTGCTGCGGACGGTGACGGCAGGCGGCGGCTACGTCTATGCGGAATTCGATCTGGGCGGCGTGATGCGGATTGCGCCCGATGGCCAGCAGGCGCCAGTGCTGATCCAGGGGCAGCGGATCAACGCGCAGGCGACGGCGGCCGACCATCGGGGCGATGCCTACATTGTCGGCTGGTTCCCGGGCAACGTGGGCGAGAGCCTGGCGATGGTCACGCCCGCGGGCGCAGCCGTCGTGCGGCCGCTGCCGCCGCAGGTGAGGCAACCCGAGGCGCTGGCGGTGGACAGCCGCACGGGCGACGTCTACCTGGCCGGCATTTCGCAGCTCTGGAAACTGAGCCCGAAGGGCGCACTCACCGCCGTCGGCATCGGTTGGCGACGGCCCAACAGCCTAGCCGTGGACGCTGCGGGCAATCTGTTCGTCAGTGACGGCGGCGTGTTCAAGGTGCTTCCGGACGGCTCGCAGACGAACGTCACAGCCGCGCTGCACCTGCGGCCGTTTTCGCAGCAGAGCGTGCTCGCCACCGATCGCGCCGGCAACCTTTATGCATGCTGCGCGCTGGAGAAGATCGCCGGTGATGGCGTGGTGACACGGTTGGCGCCGGAGCTGGCGTTCGAGCCGACACCGCAGGCGGCGCCCGTGGTGGGCAGCGTGTCAGGCCTTGCCGCCGATGACCTTGGCAGCCTCTATCTGGCCGATGGCGGCGGCAACCGCGTGATTGAGGTGTTGCCCGGCGGCGCCTCGACGGTTCTGCTCGCCGGATCGCAGCGGCCGATCGCGGTGGCGGCCAACGCCCAGGGCGAGGTCGCCACCGTGGCGCCACCGCAGTACGGCTTGCCGGGGCATTTGCCGAAGCCGGTGGTGCCGCGGCTGGTCCGGCTCAGTGCCGTGGGCGCCGCGGCGACGCTCCCGACCGGCGCGCTCGAGCCCGGGGCCGTGGCGCTTGACGCCAAGGGTGGGGTCTACTTCGTCGCACAGAACCGCAATCTCGTTTACCGGCGCGCGCCGGACGGTGCGCTGAGCGAGGTTCCCGCCCACGGCTACGACCAGATCTTCGGCATCGCCGTGGATGCGGGCGGCAACGTCTATCTTACCGACAGCAATCACCATCGCGTGTTGCGCGTGGCACCTGATGGCGCGCAGACGCCCGTGGGGTATGGTTTCGAAACGCCGGTGGGGCTGGCGGTGGACAAATCCGGCAATCTCTACGTCGCGGACGCGGGTGCGAACCGCGTGGTCAAGATCACCCCCGGCGGCGCGCAGAGCGAGGTTCCGGCGCAGGGGCTCTCACGGCCGATGGGCGTGGCGGTGGACGCTGCGGGCGACTTGTTTATTGCCGATTTCGGCAATAAACGCGCCGTCGAGGTGACCGTGGGCGGCGCGCAGCGCCATCTGTCCACGCCGAGCCTGGCCGCGCAAGGTATTGCCGTGGACGGAGCCGGCAACATTTATCTCGCCGCCGGCAACGACGGACTGATCCGGTTGACGCCGGGCGGCGGCGTCCGCAACCTGGCCGTTCGCGGCCTAGCGCCGCGCACTACCGCGCTCGAGCCTGAGACCATCACCTCCTTCACACCCGCGGCGGCGGCGACACCCGAGCTCGACGTCCCGCCGCTGCTGCGGGATGGCAAGGCGCTCTACCTGCTGACCGCCGGTTGCGAGTTGGACCGTTGGGGGCGATTCTCGGGCGGCAGCGGCGTCGGCCTGTACTTTGCGGCCAAGGACGGCACCATGGCGGGTGCGCGCCGGCTCGGCGGCTGCGGCGTGGATGACGTGCTCAACGACCAGCAGGGACATTTGTATGTGGTGGCGGAAAATGACGTGCAGGTTATTCACGAGGCGGCGGCGCTCGAGCCCGACTTCTACGACAGCCAGCTCGCCGACACCACCGGGCTTAATCCGGCCTCGCTCTTCGCCTATTTCTACCAGGACGCGCTCAGCGCCAGCGCGGTGGATGGCGAATCTGCGCTCGAGCTGCTGGCGCCGCCGACGCCGTTTAAGATCGAGCGTTTTCTGGGCGATGCGCCCCCGAACGGACCGCGCATCGTGCCCGGCTTGCCATCCGACTACAGGACGTTGCGTTACAGCGGCGCGCTGGCGGGCAGGGGCGTGATCACGGGCGACGATTACGGCAAAGGCGAATCGGGCTTGCCCGCGATTGGCGGCGCGGCGCTCGCGGGTGGCGTGGGGGTGCCGCCGCTGGGGGTGCCGGCGCCGAACCGTCCAATTGCCGGGCCGCTGCCGGCCGCGCTGCCAGCGGGCGTGGTTCGGGGCAGCGCCACCGTGCGCGGCTCGGGAGTGACGATTATGGCGGCGAGCGCGCGCTATTTCGTGATCGCGCTGTATCCCGAGCGCCGGTCGGGCGCGCGCGGCGGCCCCGAGCCGGCGCCGGATCGCATGTTTTATGACCGCACCAAATCGCGCTGGAGCCCACTGACACTTTCCGCCGCCGCGGGCGAGCCGCGGGCGAGCCTCTGGGGTGATTGGCTGGAGTGGCGGCGGCGCGACGGGTTGCAGTTTCGGAACCTGGCCGATGGCCGGCGGCTAACGCTCACGACCGGCGACGCCGGCACCGAAGTGCTGACGCTGAGCGGCGATGAATTAATCTACCGCGTGGCGGACAGGATCAACAGAGTGCAGATCACCGGCACTTCCTTCGGCGCGGCGCAATTGCTGGTCCACGCCCCGCTCGCGGCGTCGGTGCACTGGGCCTTCTGGAGCGCTCCGCCGACCGCGCATTAGCGCGGGTGCGCGGGCCACCTGTCCCTTGGG
>JBOGKJ010000136.1:0-18460 GCA_050745565.1 Terriglobales bacterium
GCCGGCCGCCGCGCGCTCTGGACGCCGGGCTTCACCGTTCCCGCCGCCGCCGCCGGGTTTCGCCGCTTCCGCCAGGCGCATGAAACACGTCATAGTCGAGCGGCAGCAGGCCGCTGGCGGAGACCACCACCAGCAGCGGCGCAGGCGCGAGTCCATGCGCCTGGCGCAAGCGGCGAAACCCGGCGGCGGCGGCGGGAAAGGTGAAGCCCGGCGTCCAGAGCGCGCGGCGGCCGGCGGCGCGCAAGGTCGAGCCGCCGACGATGACGGCGTCAGCCAGGGCGCGCAGCAAGCCCATGGTAAAGCGGTCGCCGCGGTCGCCGCCGCTGACGGTGCCGCCGCCGGCGCGGCCGGGAAGACTGTAGCTGACCACGCCATCGGCGCTGGCGACGAAATTGGCGTACACGTATGGCGCCGGACGGCGAGGCAGGGCGAGGTCGCCGCCGTAGAGGGCGCGGAGCCCGGGTGGCAAGGCCGGGCGCGCGGCGCGGCCGGGCGCTTCCCACAGCGTGCGCAGCAGGCGGGCCGGCGCGCTCACGTGCGGAAGCCGGGGACGTAGCGGGTTTTGGGCGTCACCCGCAACTGCTGCTGATGGCGCTGCCCGTACTGCCAGCGCGCCAGCGTGGCCACGACGACGAGCAGCAGGCAGACTTCGACGAAGACTTTTTCCGCGTCCAGCCAATCCACCGGGCGGTTTTGCAATTCAGGGTCCAGCAGCAGGCTATGGAGGAAAAACAGCACGGCGGCGGCATAGGAAAGATAGTGCAGCCGCTTCCAGTTCACGCGGCCCAGGGCGCGGCGGAAGTAGGAGGTGATCACGACCAGCGCCACCAGGTAGAGCGCGATGGCGCCGATAAAATTCTCCCAGGGCTGGCTGGGGGCATGCACCGGCCAGGCGACCTGGACCCAACTGAACCGCATCCGGGCCGAGGCCAGCAGCGGCAGCGGATGGGCAACGCAGGCGGCAAGGGCGATGTAGGCGGTCCAGTTGTGCAGATCGAACAGGTCCCAGCCGCGCCAGCGCCCGCGCCAGCGCACCGAAAGCGCGAGGCCCAACAGGATGTTGATGGTGAGCAGCGCCAGGGCGACGAGGCCCAAGTCGCCAGATAGATCGATGGCCGACAAGCGCACAGTGTAACAGGTACTATCCCGCCGTACAGCCGCACAACGCAACCGTGCGGACTGTCCCGCCGATATCACCGACGCGATGCGGCCGGGTCTGGGCTAGACCCAGGCACCTGCGGACTTGCTGCTGCGCAGATGACGTAAATCCGCGTACAACTCGCCCATGTGGGATAGCGTCAGCAGCATCATTAGGAATTGCACCAGGCAGTAGATGCAGGGGTCGGCGACGGCGGCGACCACTGCCACACGCCACCAGGAGTGCGCGGGCGGCAACAAGGCCTGCGGCTGTCAGAAAATAACATGACGGCGAACAGCGCCACCACCGCCGCCCAGTGCACCACGGCCGTCCAGGAGAACACGAACAGCAAGTCGGAGTAGGCGTTTTTGTCCTCGCAGGCGTAGGAGGGGTAGGCGATCAGAAAATCCACGAAATCGCGGTCCGGCAGCGTCAGCGAGAGCGCCAGCGCCGCCACGCAGAACCCCAGCACAAACGAGGCATATGAGATGAAACCCAACGTGAGGTCGCCGACCCTGGGCGCCGCGCGGAACCAGTGCGGCCCCCACCAGGCGAGCAGTACGGCCGCGAGCCCCAGGAACACCATGTGGGAGGTGCGGCAGAGCATCCGTTTGCGGGGCCAAATTTCGTACTTGATGTACTGGTGGAGGGGCGGAAACATGCGGCGACCGGACCGGAGTGTAGCATGCGGCCTGCCAGGGCACCGTCAATGCGCCGCGGGGCGGATGAAGTTCAGGGCGACGTGAATGACGTTCGGGGCGGCGGCGCCGATTGGAACCGTGGCGATGAAAGCGTCGCCGGAGGGGAGAGGATCAAACGCGCGTTCGCCAGCGGTGTCCCAGCCGGCGCTGACGGCCGGCATGGGAAGAGGTGGGCCGGCGCTGAAGGCGGGGGCGAAGTGGACGTCCACGGCAGTGAGGACAGGGGCGTCGCCGTGGCCAGCGAGGTAGTAAAGGCGCTTGCCGTCGGAGGACCATCGCGGATCGTTGCCGCCGCCGGAGGTGACTTCATACTTGGCGCCGGTGGGGGGAAAAGGCTGGACCCAGACTTCGGCCTGGCCGGTTTCATCCGAGAAATAAGCGAACCAACGACCGTCGGTGGAAAAGGTGGCGCGGCCGGCGTGGGGGTGCGCCGGGACCAGGAGTTTGGGCGTGCCGCCGGCGGCGGGGATGCTCCAGATGCCGATATTCAAGCTGTTGAGGTGGCGGCTAAATAGGATGGTGTGGCCATCGGGGGACCAGGAATCGGGGGCGGTGACCTCGCCCGTGGGGGCGGTGCTGAGCCGGCGCGCGGGAGCGCTGCCATTGGCGGGCTGCACCCACAGGCCTTGGCGGCCATTGCCCTGCGTGGATTCGAAGGCGATGAAACGGCCATCCGGGCTCCAGACGGGCATGCCGCTGGAGCCGGCGTAGGTGAGGCGCCGCAGCACGGGCGCGAGGGAGAACGGTGCGACGTCGATGGCGTAGTTGCCGCTCGGAAGGGCGTGCTGGAGGGCGAGCTGGCGTCCATCGGGGGAGACGACCGCGTCCACGTAGAGCGAGGCTGGCAAGGTCACAACCTTGCGCGGCGCCGTGCTGGAACTGAGCGCGACGGAGTCATCCGCGTCTTGCGCAGCGCCGGCAATCCAAGCCAGAGTGCCGTCGCGCGCGACGGCAAAATCAGCGTAGGCTGAGGTGGTGTCGTTGGACCAGGCCATGCCCTGCAGCAGCGGCAGCGGCGGTCCAACCGCGAGCGTCACCGGGTCGAAGGAGGCTTGCATGAAGCTGGACCCAACCGCGTAGACGAGCGTGCCTTGCCGACTGGCGCCAAGGTAGCGGGCGTCGAAGGCGCCTTGAACGATGACTGTGGCCGGACCACCGCGCACGGACTGGACCACAATCTGTGCGGTGGCCACGGTGAACGGCGGCTCAGAGCGGGAATACAGGATGTGCTTGCCATCGGGAAGCATTTGCGGCTCGCCGATGTCGGCCCCGGTGGCGATGAGGGTGCGGGGCGAGCCGCCACGCGCAGGGATGGCGAGAATGTCGCCGACGGCGCCGGTACCAGCCATGATCTGGCCGGCGTTATCCCAGGAGAGGCCGCTGGGCGTGGACATCGGGGCGAGGGGGACGGTCAGTCCGGTGCCGAGATCCACTTTTTGAAGTTCATTGGTCGCATTGGACCAGAACGCGATCCAATCGCCGTCAGGAGAAAACACAGGAAAGCGGGCGCCCATGGCTCCGGCGACGATTTGCACGCCTTCCTGACCGATATGGCGGATATAGAGCGTCTGGCTGGTGGTGTAAGCGACCATCGAGCCGTCGGCGGAAATGGCCAGCGGCTTCGTGGCAGTGGGGATGGTGCCGGCGGCAAGGTCGAAACTAAACCTCACAGGAGCGGGCGCAGCCGGGTGCGGACGGAGACGCAGGGTTGCAAAGACGGCGATGGCGGCGGCCAGCGCCGCGGCCAGCGCCGCAGGCAGGAGGCGGCGCCCACGGCGTTGCACCGGGGCGGCGGCGGGAGGAGCGGCGAATTCGCGTTGCAGGGCTTCGAGCTCGTAGCGCAGATCGCCCGCGGCTTGCCAGCGCTCGCGCGGCGTCTTAGCGAGGCATCGGCGCAGGCAATCCAGCAGCCGCGAGGACAGACCGGGCGGCAGCGCGGTGAGGTCAGGTTCGCGTGTAAGGACGGCGGCCAGCATGTCGCTGCGGGTGGGTGCGGCAAAGGCGCGGCGGCCCGCGAGCATTTCGTAAAAGACGCAACCGAAGGCGAAGATGTCGGAACGGGCGTCGGTGGAGGCGCCGCGGGCCTGCTCGGGCGACATGTAAGCGGGCGTGCCGAGGATGGCCCCTGCCTGGGTGCCCGTCTCGACAACCGTAGCGGCTTCCGACGGATCGGGAACGACGGCGCGGGCCAGCCCGAAATCGAGGACTTTAATCGCGCCCTCGGGGGTGATCTTGATGTTGGCGGGCTTGATGTCGCGATGAATGATGCCGTGCTCGTGAGCGGCTTCCAGGGCCAGGGCGATCTGGTGGGCGAGGGCGAGAGCCTCACGGGGCGGAATAGGCCCGCGCGCCAGGCGTTCGGCTAGCGTTTCGCCGCCGACCAACTCCATCACCAGATAGGTGAGGGCCGGCGGCGGGCCTGGCTCGAAGCGGTAGAGGGTGGCGATGTGCGGGTGGCTCAGCGCCGCCAGAGCGCGCGCTTCGCGCTGGAAGCGGCTGACCAGTGCCGGATCGGCGGCGAAACCGGCCGGCAGCAGCTTGAGCGCCACACTTCGGCCCAGTTGCGTGTCGCGGGCTTCAAACACCTCGCCCATGCCGCCGCGGCCGAGCAGACCCATGACCTCATACTCGGCAATGCGCGTCGGAATCATCCCGGGACTGCTCATGCGGGGGCAACGCCAGTATACGCTTGCACATGGAGCTTGGCGGCCAGGGACCCGTTGCTGCTGGGCACTCGGTAAACGTTGTGGGTATCGAACTGCTGACAGTGCGATTGCGGCTGCGCGGCTGGAGGGACGAGGATCGCGAGTCGTTTGCGGCGTTGAATGCCGATCCGCGGGTGGCGCAGTTTCTGCCTACCCCGCTCGGGTGCTCCGAAAGCGCTGCCTTCCTGGAGCGCATCGAGCAGCATTTCCGCGATCACGGGTTTGGGCTCTACGCGGCGGAGCTGCGACCTCAGCGCCAACTCATCGGCTTCATTGGACTCACCGTGCCGCCGTTCGAAACCAGTGTTCACACCGTGTGTGGAGATTGGCTGGCGTCTGGCGGCCGCGCACTGGGGCCGGGGGCTGGCGACGGAAGGCGCGTGCGCCGTGGCGGCGCACGCCTTCGGCACCCTCCGTCTGCCGGAATTGCTCTCGTGGACGGTGCCCGCCAATGTCCGCTCACGGCGGGTGATGGAGAAGCTGGGAATGTCCCACAACCCAGCCGACGATTTCGACCACCCGCGGCTGCCGGAAGGCCATCCGTTGCGCGGCCACGTGCTGTACCGGCTGCCAGCCGCTACCGATTGCTGAGATAGCCTAAGCGCCGGAACCGGCGAGCAGGGCGGCGGCGGGGAAAGCGGCCGAGGGAGCAGCGGCACAGTTTTTGCACTAATCGCCACGCAGGGCGCGAGCCGGATCCACGCGGCAGGCGCGGCGGGCGGGCAACGCGCTGGCCAAGGCGGCGACCAGCAGCCAAACCGCCGCGACGGCGGCGTAGGTGGCCGGGTCGCGGGGATTGAAGCCGTAGAGCAGGCCGGCGAGGAGGCGGGCGCCCAGCAGGGCCGCCGCGAGCCCGAGCGCGCAGCCCAGCAGTGCCAGCCGCAGTCCCTGGCCGGTGACGGCGGCGAGCACCGTCCAGCGGCGCGCGCCCAGCGCCATGCGGATGCCGATTTCACGGCGGCGGCCCGCGACCTGATAGGCGAGCACACCGTACAAGCCCACCGCGCCCAGCAGCAGCGCCAGGGCAGCGGCGAGGGCGAACAGCCACATGGTGGAGCGCGGGCCCCGCAGCGCGGCGCCGACCCAGGCATCGAGCGGTTCGATGCGGCTGAGCGCGACCGAGGGGGCGGCGGCGGCCACCGCCTGGCCCAGCGCGGCGGCGGTGAGCCCGTGGCCGGGGGCGGTGCGCACCACCAGCGTCAGGTTCACAGGCGGGGTGTCGCAGGGGCCACAGGCCGGCATGGGCTGCGCGTAGGGGGAGTAGATGCCGTCGTTGCGGAAGCTCTCTTTGGGGCGGGTGAGGCTGAAGCGGACATCACCGACCACGCCGACTACGCTGCGCCATTGGCGTTCACCGTCGGACTTGAAGAACTGGCCGAGGGCGGGCTGCCCGGGCCAGAGCCGTTGGGCGGTGGCTTGGCTGACGATGACCACCGGTGGCGCTCCGGGCGCGGTGTCGGCGGACGCGAAGACGCGGCCCTGGAGCAGCGGGATGCCCAGGGCGGCGAAGTAGCCGGGGGTGACGATGTTGCCGAACGCGAGCGGATGGCGGCCGCCGGGCGGGGTGGGATGGGCGGCGGTTCGGAAGGTGGTGAGCTCGACTGGGCCGCCCAGCGGAAGACCGTTCACCGCGGCGGCGGCGGTGACGCCGGGCAGGGCGCGAAGACGCTCCAGCACCGCGGTGTAGAGCGCGTGACAGCGTGCGGCTGGCTGGCAGGGCGCGGGGTCAGGGGTGAGGCGGGCGCTGAGGACGTTGCCGGTGCGGAAGCCAGGGTCGAGCCCGGCCAACTGCGTCAGGCTGCGAGCGGTGAGGCCGGCCGCCGCCACCAGCATGGCCGAGAGCGCAACCTCGGCGATGACCAGGCCGTGGCCGCTGCGGGCGGCGTTCAACCGGGTGCGATGATCGCGGCGCTCGCCCAGCGGCCAACACCCGAACGCGCAGCCGCTGCACAGGGCGACGGCCAAGGCCACGAGCACCACGCGGCCATCGAGCGTCACCTCGGCCAGCCGGGGCCGATCGCGGAACGCAGCGCCATCTCCCGCGAGCGGCTGGCGGCGCGAGCGCGCAGCAGGTTGGCAACGTTGACGCAGGCGATCAGCAACAGCAGCCCCACCGCGCCCAGCAGCAGCCACAGGTTCGAGCCGATGTCGCCGACGGTTATGCTGCGCAACGGCAGCAGCGACGAACCTCCGAAGGTGGTGGGCGGCAGATGACCGGGAATGGCCGCCGCCAGCGGCTGCTCGAGCGTGGACAACTCGGCGTTGGCCTGGCGCCGGGTGACGCCGGGACGGAGGCGGCCGAGCACCGGCATGTAGCTCCCGTACCAGTACACGCCGCGGGCGGTGGCATCGAGCGAGAGCGGCATCCAGAGCTGGACGCCGGGGTTGAGGGGGCGGAAGCCGGCGGCCATGACGCCCACCACGGCGCGCGCCGCACCGTCCACCGCGATGCTGCGCCCGACAACGGCGGGATCGGCGTGGAAAGCCCGCACCCAGAGCCGATGGCTTAACACGACCTCACGGCCGTGGCTCGGTTGATCCGCGCCGGCGGCGAAGCTGCGCCCCAGCGCCGGCTCGACGCCCAGCACCCGGAAGAAATTGGCGGAGACTTCGCTGCCGTCCACCGCCTGCGCGGGGGCGGCGCCGCCCGGTGCGGCCAGGTGGAACTCTCGCACCGGGCCGTAGGCGGCCAGCGCCGCCGTCTGAAGCCGGTCGCGCAGAAACACCTAGGCGCCAGCGGGGTGCCACTGATTGCCGGTGACCAGCGCCTGCGGCTGGGCATAGGGCAAGGGCCGCAGCAGGACGGTGTTGACCAGGCTGAACACGGCCGCGGCGGCGCCGATGCCGAGAGCAAGGGTGGCCACCGCGGCCAGCGTAAACCCGGGGTTGCGGCGCAGCCCGCGCAGGGCGAAGCGGAGGTCACGCCCGGCGCCGTCCGCCCAGCGGCCCGCCCATTGGTCGCGCACCGCCTCGCGGGTGGCCTCGGGCGCACGGTCGCGGCTGCCGGGCGGAAAGCCATCGGCGGCGGCCAGGCGGCGGTGCGCCTCCAGTTCTTCCTCCAGCGCGCGCCAGCGGCGGCGGAAGTTCATGACTCGCGCTCCGCCGCCGGCGTCCGCAGCACGCCCGCCACCGCATCCGTCATGCGCTGCCAGCGCGAACGTTCGTGCTCCAGGCGCCGCCACCCGGCGGGGCTGAGCCGGTAGACGCGCACCCGCTGCTTCTGCTCCGACTGGCCCCAGCGCGCCGCCACCAGCTTCTGCCGCTCCAGCCGGTGCAGCGCCGGGTAGAGCGAGCCCGGATCCACCTGCAGCGCCTCGCCCGAGCGGGCGCGGATGGCGACCGCGATGTGGTAGCCGTGCTGCGGCCCCCAGCGCAGCGTTTCCAGCACCAGCAGGTCGAGGGTTCCGGGCAGCAGCGGGATCGGATCCATGGGCAGAGGCAACCTCTACCCATGGGTATAGATGATCTCTATTCTGATGTCAAGCGCGGCAGCCGCTGGCAATTGACAATTAGCGATTACTGACGGGCTTGGGGCCGCACCGTCGGGCAATATGGCGATGCGGCAATCGCTCGCCCTCCTGGGACCGAGCGGGGGCTATAGCAGGTTGGACTGTGCGCGGGCGAGCAGGGCGTGAGCGGCGGCGGCGACGTCGGGGAAGGTGGCGCGGGCGCCGGCGGCGCGGAGGCGGCGCTCGAGGGCGGAGCCGGCTGGGCAGATGCCGAGGAACGGGACGCCGGCGGCAGCGGCGCTGAGACAGTCGTCAATGGTGTCGCCGAGGTGAGCGGCGAGCGGCAGCGGCGCCAGGGCAGCCTGCAGGCGGCGCAGGCCCTCCGGGGAAGGCTTTTCGGGGGCATCCTCCATCGCCACTAGCGCGGCGAAGGCGTGGGCGACACCGAAGAGTTTGAGAGAATATTCGGCGTCGGCGCGGGGGCGGCCGGTGAAGACGGCGAGTCGGTAGCGGGCGCCCAGCGCGGCCAGCAGCGGCGCCGGCAGCAGCCACTGCTCCTGGAGAATCAGAGCGCCGGGGCCTTCCAGGTAGAAGCGGTTGAAGACCTCGACCACCTGGGCGCGCTCGACCACGCGGCCGCGCTGCCGCAGCAGCTCGGCCGAGACATCCCAGTCGTTGTTGAAGCCGCCGGCTTGCTTGAGCCGCCCGACCTCGCCGGGGGCGACCGCGCCACCGCCGCAGGCGGCCACGGTGCGCTCGATGGCCACCGGAAAAGATCGGGACACATCCACGAGCACGCCATCCATGTCGAGCGACAAGGCGGCGCGAGGGGATGGTAGGGGAGGCGTCACGAGCCCCTGATCGTAAACCGGTGGGACGCCAGCGGTCAATGGAATTGACTGGCGCGGGCCCCTGCCCCTGCTCGCTGAGACGCTCGCAGCGCCGCGCCCGCACTCGAAGGGCTGTGGAGCGCCGGCCCGGGGCCCGGCGAGCCCAAGGGAGGCGCGAGCGGCATGGTTGGGGGGGGCCGCCCCGCTTCGTTTGCCGGGAGGGATGAAAGCGCCACTGGCGCTTTCACCCCTCCGGATTTTCGCAGCCTTTCGCGCCGACTTTACGAGGCAACTTGGACGCGCCCTGAGCAGAGCGGGCGCGCGTTGCCGCCAAGCGAATTTCGGCCGCAGCCCGACCCCGGGGCCCCCAAGGCGCTGGCGCCTTGGGGTGGGAGCAACGGGAGGGCGTCCAGAAAAGGGCGGCAGCGCCGCGCCCGCCGTGCAAACGGCGCGACTCCCGCGAAGCGATGCTGTCGCCGCGGCGTTGCTGTGTTCATCACTGTATGCCTGTAGCACGCCGCCAGGCAAAATCACAGATGCTGTAGCCGTGGCGCTGGTGTGGGGCGGGTCGCCGACCCGCGCGCCGGCCGCCGGCCGGCGCCACGCGGCAGTTCGGGTAACTACCGCAACTGTGATCCTGCTGTAGCGTCAGCGCGCCGCCAGCGCCCGTTCCAGATATGAGCGCGGCACCCGAATCCAGTCGGGCCGGTGCCGCAACTCGTAGCTGAGCTCGTAGACGGCCTTTTCCAGCTCGAAAAACCGCAGCAGTTCCGGGGCCGACACCTCCCCATAACCCGCCAGAAATGCAGCTCGCGCGCGCTCGCCCCAACCCTCCGGCGCCGGCGCGATCGCCGCCGCATACTCGAGCGAGCGCAGCATCCCGGCCACATCCTGCAGCGGGCTGCCCTTGCGTCGGCGTTCGGCGATGGGCCGCACCGGCTCGCCCTCAAAATCGAAGATCACGAAATCGTCCCGCGTCCGCAGCGTCTGCCCCAAGTGGTAGTCGCCATGGATGCGCGACTTGCGCGGGCCCGCGGCCAGGTCCGCTGCCGCCGGCGCGCTCAACGCCTCGCGCCAGGGCCGCAGCAGCGCCTGATACGGCGTCAGCTCCGGCGCCTCCATCGCCGCCCGCGCCCGCCCGCGCCAGCGCGCCGTGTCGCCCGCAGTCACCGGCTCGGCGGCAAACGCCTCGCCGCTCAGGCCGCCCAACGCCTGGTGCAGCTCGCGCGTGCGCTGGCCCAGCTGCCGCAGCTCACGCTCCAAGAGCGGGGTGCGCGGCGAAGCCGCGCTGGGGTCCGCGCCAGCCGCCGCCGCGCCGGCGCGCAGCTCACCCAGCACATACTCCCATCCGTCGCCCTGGTTGGGGATGAACGGCACCAGCACGGCGAGCGTCACCGCCTCCCCGCCCGCGGGTTGGTAAACCACCCGGCCCAGTGGCGCCGCCACCTGCCGAAATCCCGCCGCCGCCAGCGCCCGCGGCAGCTCAAACTCCGGGTTCTCACCCGACTGCAGCCGCCGGAACAGCTTCAGTACCCAGCGCGGCTCCCCCGCCGCGTCCAGATACAGCACTGATGTATTGCTTTGCTCGGCTCCGAGCAGTCGGCTTGTCGCCATTGCCGCCAACGCCGCCAGTGGCTCGAAAATGACCTCGCCGCACCGGCCGCCTAACCGCGCTCCACGCGCCAGCAACTCGAACCACGACGCCCGCACCTCCGCCCGCTCCACCGCGCTCAGCAAATACTCCGCCGCGCCCGCCGCCGTCTCCACCCCGAGGATCTCAACCGGCCCCGCCGCCTCCACGTGCCACAGGCGCCCGATCGGCGCCCCCTTGGCCGCATACCAGCGCTGCTCCGGCAGCCACGCCGCCAGTGCCTGCTGCCGGTTCGAACTGAGCTCGACTGGCGCCACAATGTCAATTCTGGCATGCTCAATCCAGCATGCGCATGCGCTTCTTCGTTACGCCGCTATTGGCGCTGGCCCTCGCCGGCGGCCTCGCCGGGCAAGCTGGCTCCGGCGCCGTCGCTGTGCCGCAGATCCCGTTTACGACCTTCACCCTCCCCAACCACCTGCGCGTCGTGCTTTCGGTGGATCACGCCCTGCCGGTGGTGACCGAGACCATGCTGTTTCATGTCGGCAGCCGCGAGGAGCATCCCGGCCACTCCGGCTTCGCGCACCTGTTCGAGCACCTGATGTTCGAAGGCTCGGCGCATGCCCCCAAGGGCGATTTCAGCCACCTGGTCGAAGGCTACGGCGGCAGCTTCAACGCCAGCACGCACGTGGACTACACCTTGTATTACGAGAGCGTGCCCAGCAATGCGCTCGAAACCATGATGTGGCTGGACGCCGACCGGCTCGCCTCGCTCAACGTCACCGTGACCAACATGAAGAACCAGATCGCGGTGGTCGAGGAAGAGCGGCGCATCGATGTGGACAACGCCGCCTACGGCCAGTTCTATCTCCAGATCGCCGAGACGGCGTTTCAGAACTGGCAGAACTCGCATCCGGTGATCGGGTCGTTCAAGGACCTCAACGCCGCCACGCTCGCCGATGTGCAGGAGTTCTTCCGCGAGTACTACGCTCCGGACAACTGCATCCTCACCATTGTCGGCGACTTCGATCCGGCGAAGGTCCGCCAGCAGGTGGAGCATTACTTCGCCTGGATCCCGAACCGCTCCCGCATCACCCCGGCGCAGACCGCCGAGCCGCCCCAGACTGCGCGGCGCACCGCCACCCTCCATGACCCGCAGGCGAAACTGCCGGCCCTCGCCCTCGCCTGGCAGGGACCCCAGCGCGGCACGCCGGATTTTTACGCCCTCGTGATGCTCAGCCGGTTGCTGTTCAACGGCCAGAGCAGCCGGCTCTACCAGGCGCTGGTCAAGAACAGCAAAGTCGCCGTCGAGGTGGCGGGCGATCTCGGCTTCCCCAACGCCGACTACACCGATTACGTTGCCCCCGGCCTGCTGGCCGGCACCGTCGTCTACAAGCCCAACTTCACCCCCGACGAGGTCGAGAACCTCGTCGAGCAACAGATACATCAGGTCGAAGCCAGCGGCGTCAGCCCCGACGAGCTGCAGCGGGTGAAGACGAAGTTCAGCTCCGACTGGATCCGCGGCGAACAGACCACGCTCGGCCGCGCCTCGCTGCTCGCCCTCGCCACTCTGTTCGACGGCAAGCCGGAGCAGGCCAACGCGGCGCTGGCCCAATACCTCGCCGTCACCTCCGCCGACCTGCAGCGCGTCGCCCGCACCTACCTCACGCGCGCCCGCAGCAACGTGATCGTGGACTTGCCCGCCCCCGCCGCGCCCGCGGCCAAAGGAGGCCGCTGATGCGCCGCGCCAATCGCAGGATTCGCGCCGTTTGCACGGCGGGCAAAGTCGGCCCGAAGGGCCGTGGAATTCCGACGGGCGGCCCGCTCCCGGCAAACGAAGCGGCGCGGCCCCCCTTCAACAGCGCCGCTCGCGCCCCGTTGGGGTCGCCGGGCCCCGAGCCGGCGCTCCACAGCCCTTCGAGTGCGGGCACGGCGCAGCGAGCGTCTCAGCCGAGCAGGGGCAGGGGCCCGCGCCAGTCAATGATTGCTGTCTGCTCCCTGGTAGCCGCCCTGGCGCTCACGCTCGCCGCCGCCGCGCAAAAACTGCCCCCGCCGCCGGACCTGTCCCATCCGCCCGCCATCGGCCCGGTTCAGCCCTACGTTCCCCCCGTCGTCCACCGCGACCAGTTGCCCAACGGGCTCCGCATCGTTGTGGTCGAAGATCACCGCTTTCCGCTGGTGACCATCGAGCTCGCGCTGCGCGCCGGCGCCACCCGCCTCACCCCCGCCAGCGCCGGCCTCGCCCAAGCCGAGGCCGACCTGCTCACCGCCGGCACCCCCACCCGCACCTCGCTCGAAATCGCCCAGGACGCCGATGCCCTCGGCGGCTCGATCAGCGCCTCGGTTGACAGCGACTTCCTCACCCTCGCGGCCAGCGCCCTCTCCACCCGCCTGCAGCCGCTCGTCGCGCTCGTCGCCGATGTCGCCCTCCACCCCGCCTTCCCCGAAAGCGAGGTCGCGCTCGAGAAAAACAATCTGCTGCAAACCCTCCGCGCCGACCGCGCCGACCCCAACTACCTGGCCTCGGTGCAGTTCGCCAAGCTGCTGTTCGGCGACAATCCCTACGCCATCACCGCCCCCACCGAAAACTCCATCGCCGCCATCAGCCGCCAGGCGCTCGCAACGTTTCACCAGCAGTATTTCCTCCCCAACAACCAGGCCGAAATCGTGGTGGTGGGCGACGTCGCCGCCGCCCGCGCCCACAACCTCGTCCAGCAGTACTTCGGCGACTGGCGCATCGGCAGCCCGGTTCCGCCGCCCATGCCACCCGTCACTCCGCCCAACGCACGCCGCATCTATCTGGTGGACCGCCCCGGGTCGGCGCAGTCGGTCATCCTGCTGGGCTCGCTCGGACTCACCCGCACCGCGCCCGGCTACTTTCCCTTCCTGGTGGCCAACGAGGTGCTCGGCGGCAGCTTCAACTCCCGCCTGATGGCCGATATCCGCGAGCGCAAGGGCTACACCTACGGCATCTACAGCGGCAACCAGCCCTACCGCGATCTCGGCGCCTGGTCCGTCCAGACCCAGGTGCGCACCGCCGTCACCGCCCCCGCGCTGGCCGAGACGTTCAAGCAATTGGAGCGGATGCGCGCCGCGCCCGCATCGGAGCAGGAACTGCTGCAGGCCAAAAACTATCTCGCCGGCAACTTCGTCCTCGGGCTGCAATCCCAGGATGCACTCGCCAGCGAGGTCATCACCACCGGCCTCTACGGCCTCCCCCCCGACCGGCTCGCCACCTGGGTCAGCGACGTCCAGGCCGTCGATGCCGACACCGCCTTCCAGGCCGCGCAGGCCATCATCCACCCCCAACACTCGATCGTGGTCGTGGTCGGCGACGTCCAGCAGATCGAGGCGCCGCTCGCCCAGCTCGTTCCCGGCACCGTGCTGCCGATTTTCAACGCCGAGGGTCGCCAGATCGGCACCTTTCCGTCCACGCCGGCCGCCGGCCACTGAGCTCAGCCGCACGCGCGGCGCGCGCGGCGAAGCCGCGCTCGGGCTCGCGCCAACTATGCCCGCCGCGGCCGCCCCCGGCGCTGCGGCACTTACGGAAGGCTGCAGGCGATTACAAGGCCGGCAGGGATGAAGCGGGCGAAATGCCGGATGTCGGTAGTCGCGAGACGAGGCAACTTGGACGCGCCCTGAGCAGAGCGGGCGCGCGTTGCCGCCAAGCGAATTTCGGCCGCAGCCCGACCATCGGGAGGGCGTCCTGAGAAGGGCGGCCGCGCCGCTTCGAGACCCGGGGGAAGGGGACCACAAAGGAACTCGCTCCAGGCCATCGCGCTGATGGAGACCCGCAGCGACCGCGCTACGGCCGAATCCATCCAGGCCGCCTCCGGCGACTGGCCCTGCAGCGCGCTAATAAGAAAGTTGGTGTCGAGATGGATCACCGCGCGCGCCGGCGGTCCGGATCGGACGCGGCGCGCTCCAGGCGCAATTGGCGGCGCCAGGTGCCGGTCTGTGCGGGCGACAGCGACCCGCGCAGCCGCTTCCAAGCCGCCAAGCGTCCGTGCGCTTCTGGGGCATCCGCTTCGAGCACCAACTTCCGCAGCGCCGCCGACCGCGACATGCCCCAGCTGCGCGCCAGGCGGTCCAACCGCTCGACGGTGGCGACGTCTCGCGGAAGTCGCGCCGTTTGCACTGCGGGCAAAGTCGGCGCGAAGGGCCGTGGAATTCCGACGGACGGCCCGCTCCCGGCATACGAAGCGGCGCGGCCCGGCCTCTAAAGAAAGGCCGCTCGCGCCCCCTTGGGCTCGCCGGGCCCCGGGCTGGCGCTCCACAGCCCTTCGAGTGCGGGCGCGGCGCTGCGAGCGTCTCAGCGAGCAGGGGCAGGGGCCCGCGCCAGTCAATGAGCGCATAGGTGGTTCGAATGATCGGGGAAGCCATGAGTATGGTATGAGCATGCCCTACGCCAGCGTTTTACGCGCGCGCCGCCATGCGCTCGACCACGGCCCGCGTGCAGGCTTCGGTCGAGGCCGCGGCGGCGCCCGCCGGCGCCAGGTCGCGCGGACGCACCCCGGCCGTCAGCGCCTCCTCCACCGCCTTCTCGATGGCCGTCGCCGGGAACTCCATCTGGAACGAGTAGCGCAGCATCAGGGCTGCCGAGAGGATGGCGCCATAGGGGTTGGCCACGCCCTGGCCCGCCAGCTCCGGTGCCGAGCCATGCACGGGCTCGTACAGCGCCACCTCGCCTCCCACCGACGCCGAGGGCAACAGCCCGAGCGAGCCCGCCAGCACCGCCGCCTCGTCGCTCAGAATGTCGCCGAACAGGTTCGCGGTTGCAATCACGTCGAAGCTGGTCGGGCGCAGCATCAGTTGCATGGCGGCGTTGTCCACGTAGAGCTGGTCGAACCGGACGTCGCTGTGCTCGGCAGCCACGCTTTCGAACACCTCGCGCCAGAGTTGGCTGGTTTCGAGCACGTTGGCCTTGTCCACGCTGGTCAGATGTCGCCGCCGCTGCCGCGCCAGCTCGAACGCATGGCGCGCCAGCCGCTCGATTTCCTCGACCGAGTAGCGCATGGTGTTGAAGGCCGCCTCGCGCCCGGGGGCGAAGCCACGGGGCTGGCCGAAGTACAACCCGCTGGTGAGCTCGCGCACCACAATCAGATCGGTGCCGCGAACCACTTCCGGCCGCAGCGGCGTCTCGCCGGCCCCCTCCAGCCGCCGCACCGGCCGCAGATTGGCCCACGCCCCCAGCAGTTGGCGCAGTTGCAGCAGGCCGGTTTCGGGCTTGCGCTCCGGCGGTTCGCGGTCGAACTCGGGCGAGCCCACCGCGCCCAGCAGCACCGCGTGCGCCTCGCGGCAGCCGGCGCGCGTCGCCGGCGGCAGCGGCGATCCGGTCGCGCGCACCGCCGCTCCGCCGATCAGATGCGTGCGTACGTCCAGGCTGAAGCCGTAGCGCACCCCCGCGGCTTCGAGCACGCTGACCGCGGCCGCGGCCACCTCCGGACCAATGCCATCGCCGCCCAGCAGGCAAATGTGCAGACTCTGCATCAGGTCTGCATTGTAGCGTGCCGTGGCGCGCTCAGGCCACCGCCGCCGCGGCCGCTGCCAGCGCCAGCCGCCGCAGCGCCGCCTCATCCAGCGCCCGTCCACCGGCCGCCTCCGCCAGCAGCGCCGCGTAGGCCCGGTCGAGCTGCGTTCCCTCCAGCGCGTAGCCCATCCCCGCCAGCCGGTGCCGCAGCGCGTGCCGCCCGCTGTGTTTGCCCAGCACCAACGCCCGCCCCGGCGCGCCCACCGCCTCCGGCGTCATGATCTCGTAGGTGAGCGGCGACTTCAGCACGCCGTCCTGATGGATGCCAGCCTCGTGCGCGAACGCGTTCCGCCCCACGATCGCCTTGTTGGGCTGCACCGCGACGCCGGTAGTCGCTGTCAGCAGCGCGCTGGTGGCGTAGAGCTGCGCGGCCTCGATCGCGGTCGCGAACGGCAGCGCGTCCGAGCGAACCCGCAGCGCCATCGCCACCTCTTCCAGCGCGGCGTTGCCCGCCCGCTCGCCGATGCCGTTGACGGTGCACTCCACCTGCCGCGCCCCCGCCTCCAGCCCCGCCAGCGTGTTCGCCACCGCCAGCCCCAGGTCGTTGTGGCAGTGCGTGCTGAAGGTGACCCCGTCCGCGCCCCGCACCCGCTCGCGCATCGCGCCGATCAGCGCTCCGTAATCGGCGGGCGTGCTGTAGCCCACCGTGTCGGGCAGGTTCAGCGTCCTCGCTCCCGCCGCCACCGCCCGCTCCAGCACCGCCTGCAAAAATTCCCGGTCGCTGCGGGTTGCGTCCTCGGCCGAAAATTCGACGTCGGCCACCAGGCTCCGCGCCAGCCCCACCGCACGGCCCGTCGCCTCCAGCACCTGCTCGCGGCTCATGCGCAGCTTGTGCCGCAAGTGCAGGTCGCTCGTGGCCACGAACACGTGCAGCCGCGGACGTTCCGCCAGCCGCAGCGCCTCCGCCGCCCGCCGGATGTCGCCTTCCACCGCGCGCGCCAGCGCCGCCACCCGCGCCCGCCGGCAGGCCCGCGCCACCGCCTCCACCCCCGCAAAATCGGCCTCGCTCGATACCGGGAAACCGGCCTCGATCACATCCACCCCCAGCGCCTCCAGTTGGCGCGCCAACTGCAGCTTGCCCTCCGGGGGCATCGAAAATCCCGGCGCCTGCTCGCCGTCACGCAGCGTGGTGTCAAAGATCAGCACGTTTTCGGGCATGGTTCGAGTCTGGCCAGCGGATGCCGCCCTGTCCAATTCATAATTTTTAGATGATAATAAAAAACATTAATATTGTTCCCGTGCGACCCCCACCTCCGGCTGCCCCACCGCCCGCTTCCCACCTCCCACCCCCCACTCCTCACTTCCGACTCCGCTTCCCACTCCCCACCTCCCACTCCCCACTTTCCTGTCATGAACCTCGCTGACCTCGAAACCCTGCTCGCCGTCGCGCGCGAGCGCAGCTTCTCCCGCGCCGCGGAAAAAATGCGCCGCACCCAGCCCGCCATCTCGCTCGCCATCCAGCGCCTGGAGCGCGCCTGCGGCGAGGCGCTGCTCGACCGCTCCACCAAGCCCGCGCGCCTGACCGAAGCCGGCGCGCTCGCCGCCCGCCGCGCCGAACAGATGCTGCGTCAGCGCGCCGAACTGGAACACGAGCTGGCCGAGCTGCGCGGACGCCAGCGCGGCAAGGTCACCGTAGGCGCCAACGAGAGCACCGCCTTCTTCCTGCTGCCCGTCGTCGAGCGCTTCCTCCTGCGCCATGCCGCCATCAAGGTCGAGGTGCGCCGCAGCCTCTCCCGCAACATCCCGGCGGAAATCGCCGCCGGCGACCTCGACCTCGGCGTCGTCGCCTACGACCCCGCCAGCGCCGCGCTGCGCGCCGAGGTGGTCTACCGCGACCGCCTCGCCCTGATCGTCTACCCGCGTCACCCGCTCGCCGGCGCCGGCGCCATTCCCCTGCGCCGGCTGGCCGACGAGCGCTTCATCGCCCACAACGTCGTCTCCCCCTACCGCGACATCACCGTGGGCACCTTTCGCCGCCGCGGCGTCCCGCTCAATATCGCCGTCGAAATGCCCACCATCGAAAGCATCAAGCAGTTGGTCGCCCGCGGCCGCGGCATCGCCTTCGTGCCCCGCATCTCGGCCGCCCGCGAACTCGCCGCCGGCGCCCTGGTGGAGGTTACCGTGCGCCAGTTCCGCGTCGAACGTCCCCTGCGCCTGCTCGCCCCCCGCGCCCGCCCGCTCTCCCACGCCGCCCAGGCCTTTTGGGAACTCGCCCTCGCCACCTCGAGACATTGATGGGCGCGGGCCCCTGCCCCTGCTCGGCTGAGACGCTCGCAGCGCCGCGCCCGCACTCGAAGGGCTGTGGAGCGCCGGCCCGGGGCCCGGTGAGCCCAAGCCGGCGCGAGCGGCCTTTCGCTAGCCCGTATTTCTCACAGTCAGGTCGCGGCGCTCTCGTCCAGGCGCGGCGCGCCCTAAAAAATGGGCGGCGATCTCGAGCGGCGATCAGGACGCGCTGTCGGGAAGGTGATAGCGCCGGGCAGGTGCTGCGCCGCCCATTTTTCTAGACGGGTGCGCTATGC
>JBOGKJ010000137.1:0-7591 GCA_050745565.1 Terriglobales bacterium
GCGGCGCTCGCGCATCTGGCGAAACGGCTGCGCGAAGCGGCCGCCGGACCGGCGGGCAGCCTCATCGGCATCGGCTCGCCGCGGGCGTCGGTCGAGTCGAACTTCGCCCTGCGCCGCCTGGTTGGCCCCGAGTGTTTCTACGCCGGCATGCCGCCGGGCCAACTCGAACTGGCCCGACGCATGCTCGAACTGCTGCGCGTCTTCCCCGCGCCCAGCCTGCGCCAAATCGAGCATGCCGATGCCGCCCTGGTACTGGGCGAAGACCTCACCCAAACCGCCGCTCGCATGGCGCTGAGCCTGCGCCAACTGGTCCGCCAGCAGCCGCTGCGCGAAGTCTGCGATCCGCTGCACATTCCGCACTGGCTCGACCATGCCGCGCGCGAGGCCATCCAGGATGTCCGCGGCCCGCTGTTCATCGCCACGCCGGCGCCGACCAAGCTCGACGACATCGCCCGCCGCGTCCATCGCGCCGCCACGCCCGACATCGCACGGCTGGGCTTCGCCGTCGCCGCCGCGCTCGAGGGTGGCTCCGCCCCGGCGGCCGCCCATCCGCTCGCCGCCGAAATCGCCGCCGCGCTCGCCGCCGCCGCGCGCCCGGTCATCATCGCCGGCTCGAGCGGCAACTCACTCGATGTCCTCGATGCCGCCGCCGCGGTCGTTCAGGCGCTCCAGGCGCGCGGCCGCCAGGCGATGCTGAGCCTCGTCCCGCCCGATGCCAATACGCTCGGCCTGGCGCTGCTCAACCCCCACCCGCTCGCCGAGGCGCTCGACCGCATCCGCTTCGGCGATGCTGCCACCGTCGTCGCCCTCGAGTGCGATCTGGCCCGCCTGGCGCCCGAAGACGAAGTCGAGGCCTGCTTCGCCCGCCTCGCCACAGGCGGCCGCCATCTCGTCGCCCTCGATCAGCTCGATCACCGCACCACCCGCGCCGCCGAACTCGCGCTGCCCGCCGCCGGCTTCGCCGAAGGCGACGGCACGCTCATCAATAACGAAGGCCGCGCCCAGCGTTACTTCCAGGTGCTCGCGCCCAGCGATGAAATCCGCGAGAGCTGGCGCTGGCTCGAACAGGCCCAGGGCCGCGATCCCGCGCTCGACGAGCTCATCGCCCAGATCGCCGCCGAACTTCCCGAACTCGCTCCGATCCGCGCCGCCGCCCCCCCCGCCAGCTTCCGCCTCGCCCAGCAGAAAATGCCGCGCGAAACCCATCGCTTCAGCGGCCGCACCGCCATACGCGCCAATCTCACCGTCAGCGAGCCCAAGCCGCCCGAAGACCCCGATGCCCCGCTGACCTACACCATGGAGGGCTATCCTGCCCAGCCGCCCGCGGCGCTCACGCCCTTCTTCTGGTCCCCAGGCTGGAACTCGCCCCAAGCCCAGCTCACCTACCAGTCGGAAATCAACGCCGCGCTGCGCGGCGGCGACGCCGGCGCCTTGATCTTTACCGCATCAACACCGAGCGATGTGGGGCGGGTCGCCGACCCGCGCGCCGACCGCCGGCCGGCGCCAACTCCCCCAGAACCGTTCTCTCCCCGCCCCGACCAATTCTGGGTCGAGCGCCAATTCCATCTCTTCGGCTCCGAGGAGCTCTCCCGCGAGGGGCGCGCCCTCGCGAGCCTCGCCCCCGCCGCCTACGTCGCCCTCAGCCCGGGTGATGCCGCCGCGCACGGCTGGCTCGCCGGCCAGCCGCTCGCCATTCAACTCGGCGCCCGCTTCTACCAAGTCCCGCTTCGCCTGCTCGAGGGTCTGCCGCCGGGCGTCGCCGCCCTGCCCGCCGGCTTTGCCGCCTTCGATGGGGTCGAGCTGCCCGCGTGGTGCGCCATCACCGCCGCGCCCGCGCTCCCGGCCCCCACGGAGCCCCGATGAGCGACCGCACCTTCCTCTCGAGCCCGCATCCGGCCTGGGCCATCATCGGCGTCCTGTTCTTTGCCCTCAACATCGCTGCCTTCCTCATCTGGCTTGAACGCCGCCTGCTTGCCCTCTGGCAGGACCGCTACGGCCCCAACCGGGTCGGACCCTTCGGCCTGCTGCAGCCGGTCGCCGACGCCATCAAGCTCTTCGCCAAAGAAGACTGGATCCCGCCCTTCGCCGACCGCTGGCCCTTCGTCTTCGCCCCCGCCATTGTCGTCGGCACCGTCCTCATGGCCTTTGCCGTGGTGCCGTTCGCCACCGGCATCGAGGTTGCCGACCTCAATATCGGCCTGCTGTTCTTTCTGGCCATGAGCTCGCTCGGCGTCTACAGCGTCGTCATCGCCGGCTGGAGTTCGAACAACAAATACGCCCTGCTCGGCGGGCTGCGCGCCGCCGCCCAGATGCTCAGCTACGAGGTCTTCATGGGCCTCGCCGTCATGGGCACGGTCATCCTCGCGGGCTCGTTCAGCTTGGGCAAAATCGTCGAGGCCCAGCAGCGCGGCATGCTGTTTGTCATCCCCCAGTTCCTGGGCTTTGTCCTCTTCCTGATCGCCGGCATCGCCGAAACCCGCCGCCTGCCGTTCGATCTGCCGGAAGCCGAATCCGAGCTGGTCGCCGGCTACCACAGCGAGTACAGCGGCATGAAGTTCGGCATGTTCTTCGTGGGCGAGTACCTGGGTGTCACCCTCATCAGTTGCATGATCACGGTGCTGTTCTGGGGCGGATGGCTGGGCCCCGGCCTCCCCGGCCTGCTCTGGTTCCTGATCAAGGTGTTCGGCTTTATCAGCTTCTTCATCCTGCTGCGGGCGGCGCTGCCACGCCCGCGCTTTGACCAACTCATGGCCTGGGGCTGGAAGCTGATGCTCCCGCTCGCCCTCGCCAACCTGTTGGTCACCGGCGCGATCGTCGCGGCGATGGGAAGCGCGCCGGCACTTTCGCCGGCGCAGCCGGCGAATGAAGCGATCACAATCCCCTATCATGCAAGCGTCGGGCTCAGCCCGGCGCGAGCAGTAGCAAGCGGGATGCGCGGCGCAGCCACGCAGGGGCCCGCGCCAAGTAATTTCACCGGCGCCATCGTCGCGGCGATGGGAAGCGCGCCGGCACTTTCGCCGGCGCAGCCGGCGAATGAAGCGATCACGATCCCCTATCATGCAAGCGTGGGGCTCAGCCCGGCGCGAGCAGTAGCAAGCGGGATGCGCGGCGCAGCCGCGCAGGGGCCCGCGCCAAGTAATGTCACTGGCGCCATCGTCGCCGCGGTGCACTAGCCATGTGGTCCATCCTCCGCACACTCTGGGACGTCTTCCTGCACGCCTTCCGCAAGCGCGTCACCATCCAGTACCCGGAGCAAAAGGCCTACCTCGCCGCCCGCTACCGCGGCCGCATCATCCTCGCCCGCGACCCCGACGGCGGCGAGCGCTGCGTCGCCTGCTACCTGTGCGCGGCCGCCTGCCCGGTGGATTGCATCGCGCTCGAGGCCACCGAGGATGCCAGCGGCCGCCGCTACCCCGAATGGTTCCGCATCAACTTCTCCCGCTGCATCTTCTGCGGCTTATGCGAGGAAGCCTGCCCCACCTACGCCATCCAACTCACGCCCGACGTCGAGATGAGCGAGTACAAGCGCCAAAACATGGTCTATGAAAAGGAGGACCTCCTGATTGACGGCGTCGGCAAATACCCCGGCTACAATTTCTGGCGCGTCGCCGGCGTGCAAATCGCCGGCAAAGACAAAGGTGCCTCCGAGCACGAATCCCCCCCGGTGGATCTCCACTCCCTGCTGCCATGAGAGCGATAAGCAATAAGCGATAAGCCATGCCCGTACTTTTTGGATTTGCCGCCATCATCGCCATCGTCGCCACCATCATGGCGCTGACGCGGCTCAACGCCGTCCACGCGCTGCTCTACCTGGTGCCGTCGCTGCTGGCGGTCGCGGTGGCGCTCTACGCCCTGGGCGCGCCCTACCTCGCCGCGCTCGAAGTCATCATTTACGCCGGCGCCATCATGGTCCTGTTCGTGTTCGTCACCATGATGCTGAACCTTGGCGCCGCGGCCGTGCGCCAGGAAAAGGCCTGGCAGCCCGGCCGCGCCTGGATCGGCCCCGGCATTCTCGCCGCGCTGCTGCTGCTCGAGCTGCTCTGGATGCTGATCCGCGGCGCCCACGCCATGCCGGCCGTGAACCGCGTGGGCCCGGAAGCGGTCGGCCAATCGCTGCTGACGACTTACGTTGTCGGCGTCGAGCTGGCCTCGATGCTGCTCATGGCCGCCGTCATCGCCGCCTACCACCTCGGCTACGGCCTGGTCAAAAAACAAGACCATCCCACCGCCGTTGGTGGGGCGGGTCGCCGACCCGCGCGTCGGCCGCCGGCCGACGCCGCCCAGAAAGCGGGGCAGCCATGATGTTCTACGGTCTGGCGCTGGCGGCGGTGCTGTTCGTCCTCGGGGTGGCGGCGCTCATCGCCCGCCGCAACCTGCTGCTCATCCTGGTGGCGATCGAGGTCATGCTCAACGCCTCGGGCCTTGCATTCGTCTGCGCCGGCGCGGGCTGGAATCAGCCCGACGGCCAGGTCATGTTCATCTTCATCCTTGCCGTCGCCGCCTCCGAAGTCGCCGTCGGCCTGGCTCTGGTGCTGCAGCACCATCACCTCTACGGCTCGGTGGACAGCGACGCCGCCAGCAACATGCGGCACTAACCTCCCATGCCTCCCGCCCACTCCGCGCTGTTCGGTCTGCTCTGGCTCGAGCCGGCGATCCCATTCGCCTCCGCCCTCGTGCTGCTCGCCGCCGGACGCGCCCTGGGCCGCCGCGCCTCCGCCTGGCTGGGGTCGCTCTCGATCCTGGCGTCGTTCATTATTTCGCTCGTCATCACGCTCGCCTACATTGGCAACGCGCCCACCGGCGCGGGCTACACCCAAGTGGTCTGGCACTGGATCTCGATCGGCGACTTCCACCCCGCCGTCGCACTCTACCTCGACCCGCTCTCAGTCGTGATGACGCTGACGGTCGCCTTCGTCAGCTTCCTGATCCACGTCTACTCCACCCAGTACATGGAGCGCCCCGAGCCCGCCCCGCACGGGAGCAAGATTGGCGCGGGCCCCAGCGCGGATTCGCCGCGTGCACCCCGCGCAGGCGCAAGCGGGATGGGTGGCGAAGCCACCCACGGGCCCGCACCCAGCGACGATTACGCCCGCTTCTTTGCCTACATGAATCTGTTCGTGGCCTCGATGTTGACCCTGGTGCTGGCCAACAACCTGCTGCTGCTGCTGCTCGGCTGGGAGGGCGTGGGGCTGTGCAGCTACCTGCTGATCGGCTTCTGGTTCCGTGACGAAGTCAATGGCCTCGCCGGACGCAAAGCCTTCATCGTCACCCGCGTCGGCGACACCGCTTTCATCCTCGGCCTCTTTCTGCTCTTTGACCGCCTCGGCACGCTCAATATCCAACTGCTGATGCAGCGCGCCGCCGCCCATTGGCACGTGGGCGCCGCCGCCGCTGAAGTCGCCGCCTTCCTGCTGCTTGGCGGCGCCGTGGGCAAATCCGCCCAGCTCCCGCTCCAGACCTGGCTGCCCGACGCCATGGCCGGCCCCACCCCCACCAGCGCCCTCATCCACGCCGCCACCATGGTCACCGCCGGCGTCTACCTCATCGCCCGCACCCACGTGCTCTACACGCTGGCGCCGGCCGCCATGCTCGCGGTCGCCATCATCGGTCTGGCGACACTGCTGCTCGCTGGCTGCAGCGCGCTCGCCCAGAACGACATCAAACGCATCCTCGCCTATTCCACCATCAGCCAGATTGGCTACATGTTCCTCGCGCTGGGCGTCGGCGCCTGGTCGGCGGCGATTTTCCACCTCGTCACCCATGCTTTTTTCAAAGCTCTGCTGTTCCTCGCCGCCGGCGTCGTCATCCAGGCGCTGGACGACGAGCACAACATCTTCAAAATGGGCGGCCTGCGCCACAAAATGCCGCTCGCCTTCTGGTGCTTCCTCTTTGCCGGCGCCTCGCTCGCCGGCCTGCCGCTCATCACCGCCGGGTTTTACAGCAAGGGCCTGATCATCTGGCAAGCCTGGGCCAGCACCGGCTACCCGGTGGGCGGCGCTGCCGGCCTCTGGGCGGGCGCCCTGATCGGCGCCTTCCTCACCGCCCTCTACATCTTCCGCCTGATCTTCGTCGTCTTCTACGGCGAGCCGCACTCCGAGGCGGCGCGCACCGTCGGCCCGCTGCCGGGCCCGCGCATGCAATGGCCCATGGCGATCCTGGCGTTTCTTTCGATGCTCGCCGGCTTCTTCAACCTTCCCGTCGCGCTCGGCGGCCGCGCGCTGCTCAGCCATTTCCTCGCCCCGGCGCTGCCCATGCTCGACCTGGCGCGCCCCAGCGGCCTCAGCGAGCCGGTCAGCGAGCTCATCGCCGGCATCGTCTTCTTCGTCGGCCTCTATCTGATCTGGCTGTTCCACCTGCAAAAGCCCTCGCTTACCGAGGCGCTGATGGCGGGCGCGGCCCCGCGCACCCTGCGCCGCTTCTGGTTCAGCGACTGGGGCATGGACTGGCTCTATGAGCAGGCCCTCGTCCATCCCACCGCCGCCCTCGCCCGCGCCAATAAGGGCGACGTCGTGGACCAGGCCTTCGAGGGCATCGCCACCGTCTGCCGCGGTTTCTACGCCCTGCTCACCCAGACCGAATCGGGCCTGCTCCGCCGCTACGCCGGCTGGATCGCCGCCGGCGCCATCGTGCTGGTGGTTTTGGGGATGACCATATGATCCTGCTCTGGCTGCTGGTCATCCTCGCCGTCGCCGGCGCCCTCGCCGCGCTCACCGCCCGCTGGAGCGACCAGGCCCCGCGCTGGATCAGCCTCGTCGCCGCCGCGGTGGATTTCGCCATCACGCTCGACCTCTGGCTCACGCACCCCTCGAGCGCCTTCCTCGCCGGCAACGGCGGCCACTGGATGATCCAGCTCGATTGGGTCTGGATTGCGAGTTTCGGCATCCACTTCCACCTAGCGCTCGATGGCCTCAGCCTGCTGCTGCTGCTGCTGACCTTCTTCCTGGGCATGGTCGCCGTCCTCGCCTCCTGGCGCGACATTTCAACCGGCATCGGCTTCTTCCACTTCAACCTGATGTGGATCCTGTGCGGCATCACCGGCGTATTCCTGGCCGTGGACCTGTTCCTGTTCTACTTCGCCTGGGAGCTGATGCTGGTCCCGATGTTTTTCCTCATCGCCATCTGGGGCCACGAACGCCGCCACTATGCCGCGGTGAAGTTCTTCCTCTTCACCCAGGTCAGTGGCCTGCTCATGCTGATCGCCATCCTGGCGCTCTACCTGGTGCACCACGCCGAGACCGGCGTCTACACCTTCCAATATGCCGATCTTTTGGGCACGCACCTTTCCCCCACCGCCGCGCTCTGGATCATGCTCGGCTTCTTCGCGGCCTTCATGGTCAAGCTGCCCATGTTCCCCTTCCATACCTGGCTGCCCGACGCCCACACCCAGGCGCCCACCGCCGGCAGCGTGATCCTGGCCGGATTGCTGCTGAAGACCGGAGCCTATGGTTTGCTGCGCTTTGTGCTGCCGCTGTTTCCCTCCGCCGCGCGCCAGTTCGCGCCCTGGGCGCTGATCCTCGCCGCCATCGGCATCATCTACGGCGCATTTCAGGCCTACGGGCAATCTGACCTCAAGCGTCTGGTCGCCTACACC